>JAWXBJ010000142.1:0-5616 GCA_034439955.1 Alphaproteobacteria bacterium | reverse complement strand
TTAAGCCCGCAAAGCGACCAATCCCGACTATCCGGGACAAGGCAAGAAGCGGACATTTGCCTAGCTACGAAAACCGGACATCTGTGATTGTCCTCGACAGGTGTAATTGATTATGTGCCTTGAGACAGTGGTGCATTTCCATGAATGAGCCGTCGGCGCCTTCCGGCTCGGCCCTCGTCCTGTTTTCAGGCGGGCAGGATTCGACGGTCTGCCTTGCCTGGGCGCTCGCAAGGTATGACAGGGTCGAAACTGTCGGCTTCGACTATGGACAGCGGCACTCGGTCGAACTGACCTGCCGCGAGCCAGTCATGGCAGGTCTCCGCGCCTGCTATCCGGATTGGGGTCGAAGACTGGGGCAGGATCACATGGTCCCACTCAGGGCGTTGGGAGAAATGTCAGAAACGGCTATGACGCGTGAGACTGCAATCGAGTTCGAACAGTCCGGACTTCCGTCGACGTTCGTTCCGGGCCGCAACCTCATTTTCCTCGCTTTCGCAGGCGCCCTCGCTTACCGGCTCGGCGTTGATCGTCTTGTAGGCGGAATGTGCGAGACGGACTATTCAGGGTATCCTGATTGCCGAAGAGCGACTCTGGATGCCTTGAGCGAGGCGCTGACGCGGGGGCTCGATCGGCCGACACCCATCGAAACTCCGCTTATGCAACTCGACAAGGCCGGGACCTGGAGGCTGGCCGATGCGTTGGGCGGTGAAAGACTGATCGACCTCATCGTGGAGGGGACACACACCTGCTATCTCGGCGACCGGTCCCGGAGGCACGAATGGGGCTATGGATGCGCGGCATGTCCTGCGTGCGACCTTCGGGCACGCGGCTGGGCGCAGTACCGCGCGAGAGTCGGGTGATGACGTATTCCGTCAAGGAGGTTTACTGCACTCTCCAAGGAGAGGGAGCGCAGACCGGTCGTGCGGCTGTTTTCCTGCGCTTTGCCGGGTGCAATCTCTGGTCGGGCCTCGAACGGGATCGCAGCAGAGCCGTCTGCACGTTTTGCGACACCGATTTCGTCGGTGCCGATGGTCCGGGTGGCGGCAAATTCCGTGATGCGGACGGTCTCGCAGCACACGTAGCTTCCAGATGGCCGGGAGGCGGCACGCCCTATGTCGTTTGCACGGGGGGAGAGCCGCTTCTGCAACTGGACTTACCCCTGATCGATGCGCTCCATGATCGGGGTTTTGAAATCGCCGTGGAGACCAATGGAACAATCCCGGCGCCAGACGGTCTCGACTGGATCTGCGTCAGCCCAAAATCCACATCCGAACTCAAGCAAACGAGCGGCGACGAACTGAAACTCGTCTTTCCCCAGCCTGACGCGCTACCCCACAGGTTCGAAGCGCTGAGCTTTCGTTACTTCTTTCTGCAACCCAAGGATGGACCAGATCGCAAAGTGTCGGAAAGGCTGGCGATCAAGCACTGCCTAGAAAATCCTCAATGGCGGCTCAGCCTTCAGACTCACAAACTGATCGGAATTGCATAGCCCAATCCATGACGCGCCAGTGTGTCCGAAGCGACCTCGCCTTACCCCAGCCTGTCAGCAAATCGTTCGGCGAACCGGCTGAATGTCCACCGCGCATCGCTCCATGTGCTGACCGCGAGGGAGTTGGACAGATCGGTTTCGTACCAATCATAATCGAGCGAACCCAATTCCTTGCCGGAGGCATCATAGGCAACACCGACAATGCGGGCGCCACCGAGGCTGATGCTTCGAATGGGATCGAGCCCGGGCCTGTCAGATACCTGCTCAAAGGTGGGACGGTTCGGCTTGGCGTCCTCGATGGTTACAACCACACGATCGGCGGCTATGCCTTCTCTATTAAAGATTTTTTCGACCCGGTTGGCCAGAGCTTCGGAGAGAATGCCGCCTTCCCGGACGCCATAATCGTCCTTGAGCTTCTCCTGAAATTTGCTGGATAGGTGGGTTTCAACTGTTAGGGCAGACGCGGGCAGCGCGGCTACTGCGAAACTAGCCAAGGCGATCAGGGCGACGCGCATTCGAGGCTCCTTCCATGAATAGGGGTGTTAGAATTAAACGCCCAGCCTATGAACGTTTCTTCAGATGAAAGTGGGATGAACAAAACAGCAAGGAAAGGGTTATGTGCAGATTGATTCAGTCGTCCCTGTTTCTGCTACCCTTTTCCTCGGCTTTTCTTTGCTTTTCGGCCTCGCGATATTTCCGGGCGCCTTTGGCGTTCTTCTCATCTTGACTGGTCGTGACCAGATCGACGCCTCCACCTACGACCGCCCCGGTGGCGCCGACCACGGCCCCCGCTGCCCCAACCGCGAGACAACCGCTCAAAAAGCCTGACGCAAGCAGAATTCCAAGTATTGCCTTGTTCATCGACGACCCCAGTTAACGCGAACGTTTTTCGGTCCGACGCTAGCGGAATTCAGTTCCCGCAGGAATGGGGAACCGAGCCATGTCATTGCGTGTCGGTCAGTACGATTTCGACTGGCGCTTCAAACGCTTTGAACACCAGTCGAGGTTCATCCTTGATGGCAACGCCGTCTCGGGCGTTGACCCGGCGTCCGTTGACGGCGAGCGCGCCGACCGCAAGCGCGAAGTAGATGTGGCGGCGGGGTTCTGGCTTGTATGAGAGTTCCTGCCCCTCATCGAGCGTCGCGCCGATGACCCGCGCATCGGCGCGGATGGCTAGAGCGTCGGGATCGCCCTTGCCCGAAGCCAGGATTGACCACTGCCCGGTGCGCGCCGATTTCGGGAATTCGCGGGCGCCCCACGAAGGCTGCCCGCCCAACCTGTCGGGTTCGATCCATATCTGGAAAAGCGTTGTGGGCCCGGGCTCAAGGTTGTGCTCGGCATGGAGAACGCCGGAGCCGGCGCTCATGACCTGGACATCGCCAGCAGAGGTGCGCCCGTTGTTTCCCATCGAATCCTGGTGGGTGATCGCTCCGGTTCGGACGTATGTGATGATTTCCATGTCGCGGTGGGGATGAGCAGGGAAGCCTGTCCCCGGCTGGATGAGATCGTCGTTCCAAACGCGCAGTTTTCCCCACCCCATGCGGCCTGGATTGTAGTAGCCGGCGAAGGAGAAATGGTGGCGGGCGTCAAGCCAACCATGGTTGGCGCCGCCGAGGCTCGCAAACGGTCGCACTTCGATCATGGCTAAATTTCCTGTCCGCTTAGCGAGCGGTTTGCCGTATTGAGCGACAGATAGGACCGGAGCAGACTGGGGGGAAGTACGTACCGAGGAGTGACCGATCCACCCGATTGCGGGCGCTGCATGTGGGAGCGATCTCGCTGGCGCTAGAGCAACCGCCCAAGCTGACCCAGGCGGGTTGCTTTGGCATTCTGAAGTAGATCAGCTTATCGAGTTCAAATGATTTCAATTGAGGGGTTGATCTAACTCCGCAGTTCAGCAGGGGCTCGCATGTCAACGGCCAGAAACCTCGCCGAGGCCGCGAAAGCCTGGCCGTTCGAACAGGCGCGAGCGCTCAAGGCGCGCCTAGTCATTCTCGAGGCCGCGGGGCGGCCGAAGTCCGCACCGGTGGTGTTCGAAACCGGTTATGGTCCCTCGGGCCTCCCGCATATCGGGACGTTCGGGGAAGTGGTCCGCACGACCATGGTGCGCCGGGCGTTTGAAACGCTGACCGACGGGGAATACATGACGCGACTCATTTGCGTGTCCGACGACATGGACGGCATGCGGAAGGTGCCGGACAACCTTCCCAATCGGGAGATGCTGGCGCCCTATCTCCAGCGTCCTCTCACCTCCGTGCCCGATCCATTCGGAACGCATGAAAGCTATGGCGCACATATGAATGCGCGTCTGATGGCTTTTCTCAACTCGTTCGGATTCGAATATGAATTCCGGTCCGCCACCGCCATGTACAAGGACGGCACGTTCGACACGATGCTGCTTCGCGCGGCGGAGCGCTATGACAAGATCATGGCCGTGATGCTGCCAACGCTGGGCGAAGAGCGGCGCGAGACATATTCGCCCTTTTTGCCGATCTCTCCGAGTACCGGGCGCGTGCTCTATGTCTCGATGAAGTCGATCGACGCCAGGGCCGGGACGGTGACCTTCATGGACGAGAACGGCGAGGACGCGACGGTTCCGGTAACCGGAGGGCATGTAAAGCTGCAGTGGAAACCCGATTTCGGCATGCGGTGGGCGGCCCTCGGCGTCGATTTTGAGATGTTTGGCAAGGACCATCAGGCCAACGGTCCGATCTATTCCAAGATTTGCAACGTTTTGGGTGCCGAACCCCCGCACCAGTACGTCTATGAACTCTTCCTCGACGACAAGGGCGAGAAAATCTCGAAGTCGAAGGGGAACGGAATTTCTGTCGAGGAGTGGCTGGCGTATGCGCCGCAGGAAAGTCTTTCGCTCTATCAGTGGCAGAAGCCCAAGACCGCCAAGAAGCTCTACTTCAACGTCATCCCCAAGGCGGTCGATGAGTATCTTCAGTTTTTGGCGGTGTATCCAGACCAAACGCCGGAACAGCAGGTCGAAAATCCCGTCTGGCACATCCATGGCGGCAAGCCGCCCGCGGAGACGAGCCCCGTTTCCTTCGCAATGCTTCTGAATTTGGTGTCGGCGGCCAACGCATCGACGAAGGACGTGCTCTGGGGGTTCATTCGGCGGGATGCGCCAGACGCGACGCCCGCCAGGTTTGCGCTGCTCGACCGTCTCACCGGCTATGCGCTGGCCTACTACGCGGACTTTGTGCAGCCGACTAAAATCTATCGCGCGCCCAATGAGAAGGAGCGCATGGCGTTGGAGGATTTGGCCGGACGGCTCGAGAGCTATGATGGCCCGCTCGATGGCGAGGCCTTGCAGACCTTGGTCTTCGCCGTTGGAACCGAGCACGGGTTCGAGCCGCTGCGGGCGTGGTTTACAGCAATCTACGAGGTGAGCCTGGGGCAGAGCCAAGGACCCCGCTTTGGCGGGTTTATAGCGCTGTATGGCGTAAGAGAAACCGCCAACCTGATCCGCGACGCGCTGGCGGTGCCGCAGACGTAGCGTTCCAAGACGGATCAGCTATTCGAGCAGCGCACCAAGTCGGTGGGCCGGCCGTCATTGAAGGTGACGCGCATTTCTTGAAGGTTGTCGTCAAGCCGAAAGAACAGGAAGTCGCGCGATTCACGGCCTTCAGCGAGGCATTGAGCCGACGCGGACCACGTTCGACCGCCTTCGGAGTCGTCGGCGTTGACGAAGACTTCCTTGAACGCACAAAACCGCAGGGATGGGAGGATCGCCATCCGGCGCGACTCAATCGTCCAAATCTTCCGGTTGTCACCGCAATCTGCATGCGCCGACGCCCACTCGCCAGCATAGGGGTTGTTGGTATCCACGTTCACTGGCGGCTGCGCGGCATCTTCGTTCGCGGCGCCGCGCGCCGGGGCTCCGACATCGGGACGCTCGCAACCTGCCAGCGGCAGGGCGGCGATCGAAAAGGCAGCCAGAAGGAGACGCACGTTCAAAACTCCAGAAAACGGACGCTGACAGAGCGTGACGCCAGCCTGCACGTTTGAGGCCGCCCGTTGACCGGCATGAGTTCGCGGCGTTGCGTCAAGGGGGGATGTTGGCACAGTGTGTGGATTCCCGTGGGAGTTGCGGCGATGCGCACGGCGATCGGCATGGC
>JAWXBJ010000141.1:0-17777 GCA_034439955.1 Alphaproteobacteria bacterium | reverse complement strand
GCGGCGATCGCCGCAAGGCCGTTGGAAAGGTTGTGCCTGCCCGGGGTCTGCAGGCAGACGCGCGCCTGCGATCCCGTCGCGGCCTCGGTGACGATGCAGGACATGCCGTCTGGCGCCGTCACGATGTCGTGGCCGTAGAGGCCGGCAGCCCGGTCTTCCAGCGAATAGGTGATCGCGCCGGAGAGCTGAAGCGACTGCGCGAGCTGTCTTGTCTCGGCGTTGTCGAGATTGAGGACGGCCGTCCGCGCGCGACCGACAAAGTCTCCAAAGAGCTGGCGCAGCTCGTCCATGGATTTGTGGTCAAGGGCGATGTTGTTGAGGACGGCGACAGTCGGCCGGTAGAGCGCGATCGAGCCGTCGCTTTCGTCAACCTCGCTGACGAAGACCTCGCCCTCGCCGACGATGGCGGAGGCATAGGGGTTGTCGCCGGCGACGAAGTTCTTCATCACCGCCCCGTTCATCACGGTTGGGTCGCGGCGTGTGGCGTAGAATATCCAGCCGACCATGCCGGTGGTGGTGGACTTGCCCGAAGTGCCGCCCACCGCGACCGACACCGGAGCTGCGTTGAAGAGGTCGGCGAGAAGCTCAGCCCTTGTGGTGCGCGGGGCGCCGAGGCGCATCGCCGCCATGATGTCGGGCACGGTCTCCTCGACCGCCGCCGAGGCGACAAGGAGCTGGTTGGCGCTTGTGACGCCGCTGCCGTCCTGAGGATGGAGCCTGACGCCGCGCGCTTTCAGGAATTCGAACTTCGCCGCGGTCCGGCCCGCGTCAAGCGACCGGTCAGACCCTTCGACCTCAAACCCGCGCGCCCTCAGGATCAGCGCCAGCGGCAACATTCCGCTACCGCCGATGCCGCAGAGAAAATAAGGTCCGGAGTGGTGCGGGGTCGCAGCGGGATCTGACATGCTCGGCAATCTGCGAGAGGCCGCCATCGGGTCAAGAGAAAAGACGGTGCGGATCGGGCTTTGCGCACCGGGCACGCGGCTCGCTGAGGAGACCGCGCGACGCGCCGTGGCGCTCGCCGGCGAGATTTACGGGGAACGGGTCGAGCTGTGGTTTCATCCGCAATGCTTCCAGTCCGCCGGGCATTTCGCCGGGGATGACGAGACGCGGACGCGGGCCCTGCTGGACATCGCCAATGATCCCCAGTTCGACGCGCTGTGGTTCGCGCGTGGCGGCTACGGCGCCTGCCGGATCGCGCCGGGTCTGATCGCCCGGCTCAACGAGGCGGCTTCGGCCAAGAAGTATCTCGGATACTCCGACATCGGCTTTCTGCTTGGCGGGCTTTATCGCGCCGGCGTTGGACGGCTGGCGCACGGACCGATGCCGGTGGACCTTGGCAGGGCGGGCGGGGAAGCCGCGTTCCGACGAGGCCTTGCCTGGCTTGTCGAGGATGCCGTTTGGGGTCTGGAGGCGGGGACGACGCCGGGTCATGCCAATGTGGCGTTCAACCTCACCATCCTGAGCCAGCTTCTCGGCACCCCGCTGGAGCCCGTTCTGGACGGGCATGTCATCCAGATCGAGGATATCGGGGAATACATGTACCGGCTGGATCGTTATTTTTTCCATGTGACGTCCAACGTGAATGTTCAGCGCTGCGCCGGGATAAGGCTTGGGCGATGTTCGGCGATCCCGAAGAACGATCCCGATTTTGGCATGACGGAGGAAGAAGTGGCGCGGCACTGGTGCGAGCGGTCCGGCATCGCCTATCTCGGCCGGGCGGACATCGGGCATGACATCGACAACAAGATCGTGCCGTTTGGTTGAGGTTCTGCATGTGCGGCTTCGTCAAACGGACTACATGGCCAGCAGGCGGCCGGGAGCGCGTGATGGGCAAAATCTCTCTCGACAAGGGGCCGTCGCGGCGCCTGTTCCTGAGCGGGGTTGCGGCCCTGCCCATCGCGGCCTGCGCGACATCGCAGCCCTCCGCGCCAGGCCCGTCGAGCCCGAACGCGCCCGGCACGCCATCGCCCGACCCGTCCACGCCGACACCGGCTCCGATGACGGCCATCCCGTCGCGCTATCCGGCCATCATCGACACGGCGACGAATGTGCAGCCCTATCTTCCGGCCCTCAAGGCGCTCGGCGTGCGCACCATCTTCCGGTATTACGCGCAGGCGGCGCAGGCCGAGGTTCCACAAAAACAGCTGACGGAGGCCGAAGCTGCGGCCATCCTCGACGCCGGGATGTCGATCGCCAGCGTCTATCAATATTACAACAATCTCCGTGAAAACATTCAGGGCGAGCGCGGCGCGGTTGATGGCGAGACGGCGCTCGCGCGTGCGGCACGTTTCCGGCAGCCGGCGGGCAGCGCAATCTATTTTGGTATCGACGGCGACTGGCCGGACAAGGGCGCCGACATCACGGCCTATTTCCAGGCGGCGCGGGCGAAACTCGCGCCTGCAGGATACCGGGTGGGCGTCTACGGGTCGGGCGCGACGTGCAAGCTCGTGCTCGACCAGGGGCTGGCCGAATTCGCGTGGCTTGTGAACTCGCCAGGGCATACGGGCGCTGCAAGTTTCTACAACTCAGGACGCTGGACGCTTTTCCAGAACGGCATTGACACCTCGGTCGCCGGCGGCATCCGGATCGACACCAACCTGCTCGATCCTGCCCGTGAGGATTTCGGACAATGGGGGCGGCCGGGAACAGACGTGCTGGTCCCTGCGGCGATCTCCCGGGAGGTGCTTGCGGGTAGGCGCTTCGTGGCCGCCAAGGCGGCACGGCTGTTCGCGGCGCCGGATGCGTCGGGCGCGCCGCTCGCATCGACCTATTTCGGCAAGGGCCGCAGCGTTCGCGTTCTTGGCGCCGGAAATGGCTGGGCCGAGGTCGATGTCAACGAAACGGGCAGGCCGTCCGGGTATTGCCGCATCAGCGATCTAAACGCGGACATGGCGACGCGACCGGACTATTTCGCAGCGGGCTGAGACACCTAGACAATCAGCCGGCGGGCGCCGCGCTCGACCACGATCTTCTTGCTTCCAAGCGGCGCCGTCGAGCGGATTTCCTTCGAGGGCAGGAAGACATACTCCGTTTCGATGCGGTCGCGGGTGATGTCCAGCACCATGTAGCCCCGCTGGCTCGCATCCATCCAGCGCAGGCCGGGATTGGCGGCGCTGAAATCCGCCGCGATGCGCAGCGGGTCGCCAGCAAAACGGCGCTCATAGCCAAAGGACGAGACAGACTGGCCGGCGAATTCGACGCCGAGCGGCCCGGCGCCGTCTGCAAGATCGAAGGCCCAGGCGTTGTGGCTGTCTCCAGTCAGGGTGACGAGATTGGCGCGGGCGGCCCGGGCGCCGTCATACAGGCGTTTGCGGGCGGCGGGATAGCCGTCCCACTTGTCCATCGCAAAGGGGACGCCTGCGGACGTCATCGCGGCGCGGGTGGCGAGAAGCGCCTGGTCCTCGGCGGTCAGCGCATGGCCGGGTGCGAACCAGTGCGCGCCGGCGGCGGGAAACAGGCTTTCGCCCATGGTGACCTGCTGGGCGAGGATCTGCCAGGGCGTGCCGGCCGAGGCGGACGCCGCAAGACCGGCGGCGAGCCAGCGTTCCTGCTCGGCGCCCATCATCGACCGGGCAGGGTCGGCCAGGATCCCGGTCCGGAAAGCGCCAAGAGCAGAGGCGAGGTTGGAATCGCGCGAGGCCAGGAGGGTCTCGAGTTCGCCGTCGAGCTGGCGCGAACGCCCTGCGAGGCGGGTCTCCAGCCGGAACAGGGTCGCGAGGTCGCCGATCTGGTAGCGGTCCCACCAGTCGGTCCCCATCGGCAGCCATTCCTGCCAGACGCGCACGCCGGCCGCCTTGCGCACCTCCCAGCTGCCCTCTGTCGCGGGGTCGTGGGCGGCGGCGCCGTCTCGCCAGGAATTGTTGGCGGTCTCGTGATCGTCCCAGACCGCGATCATCGGCAGGCGGCGATGGAGTTCGGCGAGGTCCGGATCAGAGCGGTAGCTGGCATAGCGCTGGCGGTAATCGGCGAGGGCGATGATCTCGCCCGGCGGGGCGAGATTGCGCAGCTGCTGGAAGCCGGGAATGGCGTCGGGCCGGGTGACCGGGCTTTCATAGATGTAGTCGCCGGTGTGGACGGCCAGATCGATGTCGTTGCGGGCGGCGGCGTGCGCATAGGCGTTGAACCAGCCGGACGTCGCATTGGCGCATGACAGGACGGCAATCCGGTAGCGATCAAGCCGGCCTTCCGGCAGCGTGCGGGTCCGGCCTGTCGCGGAGGCCTCGCCGTCGGCCGAAAGAAAGCGGTAGTGCAGCCAGCTGCCGGAAGGCAGGGCGCCGATTGTCGTGCGGGCGCACCAGTCGGTTTCGGCCGAAGCCGTGGCCTCGCCGCGCGCGACGATGTTCGAGAAGGATTGGTCGCGCGCCACTTCCACGCGAAGCTGTGCGGCCTGCACGGATTTCGGCATGTAGCGCGTCCACAGGATGACGGAGGTCTGGCGCGGGTCGCCGCTGGCGACGCCATGGGTAAATGCGCCGCTTGGGGCGACAGGCGTTCGCCCCGTCGTGCAGGCCGGCATGAGCAGGGCTGCCGTGCCCGCGCCCAGAAGCGCCCGTCGCGAAAAACGAATCGACATCGGTAAAAACCCCGCTCAGCCAACCTTGCGCAGGCTTAGCGGGGGCTCGTGACGGTTTGGAGTCAAGTCTCCCCGTCGATCACGCCGGGCGCAGGAAGTCTCCCTTGCCGAGCGCCACCCCGTTGTGTCGCAGGATGTCGTAGGCGGTCGCGGCGTGGAAATAGAGGTTGGGCAAAACGAAGGTCACCAGGAACTGTCCGCACGCCAGCTTCATCTCATTGCCGCCGCCGATCGGAATGGTGATTTCCGTACCGGACCGTCCGTCGATGGCGGCGTCGTCCGACGCCTGGCAGAAGGCGTTGGCCTTCTTCGCGCGCTCGATCAGTTCGGCGAAGGATGTCTCGACGTCCTGAAAGACGGGAAGCTCGACGCCTGCAAGCCGCGCCGTACCGCGGGTGACCTGGTCGCAGGCGATCTGCACCTGGCGCGTCGTCGGGAACATGTCCGGATAGAGACGCGAATTCAGCAGGACTTCCTCAGGTATCTTGTGCGCGGACGCATGGGCGGCGCCTTTTTTCAGAATGCCCGACAGACATCCCAGCATCTGGCCGCTGGAGGTCTTGAGGAGCGTGGAGGTGGTGAGCTGCATGCGCTTTGTCCTCATTTGAAGAAGTGTCGAGCCGCCTGATAGCGCAGCAGGCGCAGCGCTGCACAGGGGGTAAATTTCAGCGGCGGGAGCTTGCGGACGACGCCCGGAGAACCTAGCGCAATCCCGGCGATCCTACAGTCGCCGAAATGCTCTGGATTCTTGTTCGGTCGCGTTTTCTGGCGGCGAACCGGCTCCGGTTCGCCTGAAAGCGCTCTCGCTGCCTGGTCGGCCCGCCGAGGTTACGATTTCAGGCGCGACGGCACGGTGATGTTGCATAGACCGATGCGGCCTGGCGGGTTGTGGTAGAAATCGTCCTTCCGCCAGCGTCTCGCATTTACCAGGGTCGCGAACGTCGCGCTGTCGGTGCGGAGGATTTCAAGATCGGTGCGCTGGCCGGCCGGCAGGTCGGCGGCGACCTTGATGTCGGCATAGCGCGTATAGCCGGCAGGGGTTTCGAAGAAGCCCATCGCGCCGGGGCCGCGCGGCAATGACGAGAGGATCTCCATGCCCTGGACCACACGGCCCAGCACCGTGATGTTGCGGTCGAGGCCGCGCGGCGAATGGCCAATGATGGCGTAGAGCTCCGTGCCGCCGCCCGAGTCGGGATCGTTGTCGCGACCGACGCCGACGGCGCCATAGCAGTGCGCGAGCCACATCTCGCTTGCGTCGCGACCGGCCGGGAATCCGTTCGAGAATCCAACTTCCGGCGCGTAAGTGTCGGGGTCGGGGAGGGCGTCGAAGGAAATGGCGGGGTCACGTCGCCGCACGAATTCGGCCTTTAGTGTCACGGCCCCAAGACGGGGCGGACGTGGAGGCTCGGCGGCCTGGGCCCACTGCGCCACGTAATTGTCCTGAACGCGCGTCACGGCGCCGTTGCGGAAATATCCCTCACGCGCCAGCGTCTTGACGTTGGCGACATGGTTCGGGGCGAAGTCCGGCGCCATTTCGATGACTACGCGCCCCTGCGGGAAATCCATGTAGAGGGTCGTCTCGGGATCCAGCGATCGCCATTCAAGCGGTGAGGACCCCGCCAGGATATCCGGGATCGCCGGGCTGAGACCCTCAGGTTG
Source organism: Alphaproteobacteria bacterium (assembly GCA_034439955.1). Classification (GTDB taxonomy): domain Bacteria; phylum Pseudomonadota; class Alphaproteobacteria; order Caulobacterales; family Hyphomonadaceae; genus UBA7672. Next base: position 11,542 of record JAWXBJ010000141.1, on the reverse strand, counting down.
GGCAGGTATGGCGAAGCGAGCTTCGGAATCTGGCGATACACAGGCTGAGCACAGAGCGAAACTGGTGACGAAACCGGAGAACAGGTTGCGGCGCATTCGGGCCCCCCGATCGAGCAAAGCGCAGGATAACGTGTTTGCGCGACAGCGAAAGACGCCGCCACTGCTGGCGACGTCCTTTAATCTCGATTGCGGTGCGGATGATAAGCTAGCCGCGAAGCTGACCGTTTTCCCAGTAGGTCCGGCCAGATGCCCGATCCATGTAATAGTAGCGCTGAGCGCGGCTGTCGTAGACAAGATCGTTGCGGTTGGCGACCTGCTTGCCGCCGACAAAGCATCCGCCCTGTTCCCGGCAGCCCGTGTAGGCGCCAATCGCTGCGCCCAGCGCGCCGCCGATGAGCGCACCTTCAAGATCGTCATCGTTGACCGCCGCGCCGGCCGCCGCGCCGATGGCGCCGCCGATTGCTGCGTTGCGCTGGACCGGGGAAAGCCCGTCGGCGGCGCACGCCGCCAGCGAGAGGCTGGAAACAACCGCGCAGAAAAGTGTCTTGATGGTCATCCGAGACTCTCCATGCGCTTGCGATATCCAATTGCTGACAGCAACGGGAGGAGAGGGGGATAGTTCCGTTACGGCGATTTCATGCGCAGGAAAGCGGCGGCGCAATGCGCTGCTTCAGTCAGCGTCGCTTGACGCCATTGCGCGGAAATCGACAGCGAATCCGCCGTCGATGTAGCGGACGCAGGTCCCCAGGCGCTCTCCAACGGCGATCCGGTCGCCGATCATGGGACGCGGTCCGGTTGTGCGCAGCGCGACCCCGAAAATCGACACGTCTGACACCGCGCAAGCGATCGAGACCCCGGCATAGCTGGCGATGACCTGTCCGATCGCCGGGCGCCTTTCGCCCTCTCGCTCCTCGGTGAGGCCCAGCGCGTCGCGGTTGATGAGCCAGGTCAGCTGGTCCGCGATCTTCTCGCGTTTGCGGCTCGGGATGTTGAGGGCGATGGCGTAGTCGCCTTCGCGCAGCATGCGGGCGACAACCCCCTCGACCCGGCCGATCTCCTCAAGATAGAGAACGACCGTCTCGCCGATCGCTAGTGCGCGCGCGACACTGATCCGGAGGCCGCCGGCGCAGATGTCGATGGTCGCGGCGGTGAATTCAGCGCCATCGGCGCCGAGGCCGCGAACGGCTGCCGTCCAGCGCACGCGGCGATGCCTGCGGCGCTCCTGAATCTGGTTTCGGCGGCGCAGACTGGGCGCCCGTCGCGTCGCGGGGTCTGTATCGGTCAAGTGCATGCGCCCCTCGGACGGGCGCCGACGTCCCGCCCGACGAGGGTTAACCGGAAATTGTTCATAAAGGGTTTCCCGCGCATGGGGCAAAACGAGTAGTCCGAGTCGGCATCTCGCCCGGCGCCCGACGCCCGACCCGGCTTCAACGCGAACTGACGAGACGGATGTCGGCGTGGTCCCGGGGAGGAGCGGGCGGGTAGACGGCGATCGCACGAAGTCTGCGCAAAGGCCGACCTGCCAACGCCACGTCGGGCGTGGTCGATTGGCAGACGCCAAGGAAACGGCCCGGCGAGCCCACGGAACCGAGCAGGGGCGCGAGCGCGAATTCGAGATCGAGTCTGCGGCCGTCCAGCGTCTCGCCGCGGGCGCGGACAAGGGCGGGACCGCGATCGGCGCGCGCCGAGCCCAAGGCAGCCGACACCAGAAACCGGTCGGGTTCGTTCCACAGCGACAGGAAATTGTGTTCATCGAGCGCGCGTCCGAACAGTCTTTCCAGCTCGTGGCCGACGCGACGGAACGGATAGTCGCGCTCGCTGACGCGGCTCAACACGAAAAGACGACCCACGAGGCCCGGATAGTCGTCGGTGGTCGGACCGCTGTCATGATCGTGTCCGCCGGACAGGCGACGCCACGCGTCGAGCACGGCTTCGGTATTGGGATGCGGCTTTGTCTCTTGCATGCGTTTCGCCAGAAATTGCGCGGGTCGCTGTCCATGCGGCCGGGCTCGGACTTCTTTCGCAATCGACGGGCCAAGACGTTCCGGCGGAGAATTCCGACCCGAAACGCATCGTTTTCCCGCTGAGGGGGAGAAATGGCGCGTCGATTGCATTGCGTCAGGCGAAGCTGAAGGGAGCGTCCAAATGCCCGTTTCATGGCGACACATGCTGGCCGCGGCGGGCGGATGCGGGCTGCTCGGGGCCAGCATTTCGGCCAGCGGCCAATCCGCGCCCGGGTGCTGCGCGCCTCCGATCCATACCCAGGCGCCGCCCGCGCCGGGCTGCTGCGCCGCGCCAGGAAATCTGATGGTGCTTGTGCCGGGCGTTTCAGTCGCGACGCCGAATGTCAGCGTGGGCGCCTCATCCACATCCGTTGCGGTCGCCGGCGTTTCGACGACCCTGGCTTCCGGCGTGATCGTTTCGGGCGCAGCGTCGTCGTCGGCCCGGACCTTCGCGTATGGGGGCGGAGGCGGCTATCACGCGCCCGCAGTCATCGGCCAGAACACGATCACAGGCTTTGCCGTCGATGGCGGCTATGAGACGCGCACCGTCGAGGAGGATGTGAGCTCGGTCGAGGAGTACTGCATCGACAGGATCCGGGAAGAGCGCGTCGTCCGCCCGGTGCAGGCGATGTGCGTCGATGATCGGAACACGCCGCACCCCGCCTCGCGCCTCGACGCTGAGACCTCGGTCGATGGACGCTTCAGCGGCGAGATCTACCGCTGCCTCGCCGGCTCGCACATGCAGGTGACGCTCGGGCAGATGTCCGAGGGCCGGGCCAGCTTTGCACAAGGCGAGACATTCTCCTGCGCCAAGGGCGAGGCGCTGTGGCATGCGCCGGGCGGCAAGCTGACGTGCCGCGCGCAGACGCCGGAGCGCAACTGCAACGAGCGGTCCCTGCTGCGCCGCCATGGTCCGGGCGTGAAGCTGGTAGAGGTGGCGACGGCGAGATCCTATTGCGAGCCAGCGCAGCGCACCCGTGTCTCCAGGGTTTCGAAGGAAGTGAAAACGCCGCGCGTGATCCCGGCGGGAGATCTCGTTCTCGATGGCGGGGGCGGTCAGGGCGTCTGGTAGGCTCGAAGCTCAGTCGCCATCGACGGCCGAGGCGGCTTGCTGATCGAGATATCTGAGGCCGCTTTCGGCCCGCTCACGGACATCGTCGTTGTCGCTCTGACGGGCTGCCTTTTCATACCATTCGCGGGCCTTGACGTCGTCCTGCGGGTAGCCGTTCGAGCCTTGCCAGTAGAACGCCCCCAGTTCGTACATCGCGAGCGGATAGCCCTTGCCGGCAGCCATTTCGAGCAGCGCGTTGGCCCGCCTGTACTTCTCATCGCCGGCCATGCCGCGCCTGTAGAAGCCCGACATGGCATGGTCGGCGGCGGGCAGTCCCTGGGCCTGCACCTCGGCATAAATTTCCTCGGCGCGCGGCGGATCGGCCGGAACGCCCTCGCCGCGCTCCAGTCGAGAGGCGTAGGCGAGCATCGCCCAGCTGAATTTTTGTGCGGCCGCCTTCGTGAACTGCTCCGTCGCGGCGTCCTTCTCATCGCGTTCGCCGAGGAGGTAACCGTAATAGGTCTGCCCCACCGCCTCGCCAGCTTCGGCGGACTTGCGGCAGTTGGCCCAGGCTTGCTCGTTGTTTTCCGGAATCGTCGGTCCGCCCCAGTACGCGACAGCGCAGAGCAGAGCTTGCGCGAGGGCGTCGCCCGCGTCGGCGCTCGCGACCAGCGCGCCGAGGCTGACAGGCTTGAAGCGCTTGTGGGCGATCTGTTTCCAGTCGAATTCGGCGAAATCATTCGGCTGAAGCCCGAAGGCTGCGAGTTCGCCGAGCGAGGCTGCTCTCGCGCGTTGCGCCTTGTAGACCGGATCGTTGGCGGCGATGACGGATTCCCACGGCTTGAAGACCCAGAGGCTGGCGCCCCCGGCGGCGACGATTGCGACAGCCGCCACCGTCTGCCAGAGGCGGCGAAGCTGGCGGTTCGGCGGCGGCTTTAGCGGCCTGACATTTTCCTTGTCGGCGAGATTCTTAACCCTGGTGACGAGCGCCTGCCAGGCGGGGTCGGACCGGTCGCCGTTCCAGCCGGTGAAGTCCGCCGTATGAATCATGTTGAAGGGCACAGGGATGCGCGTCGATTTGACCATCACCGGCACCAGCACACCGCGCTCGCGCGCGATCAGCCCCTCGCCGCGCACCCATTCGCTCTCGACGGCGGAAGGCGACCAGAGCAGCACGACGGCCCGGGCCGACTGAAGCATGTCGCGGATCTTGTCGTCGAACGTCTCGCCCGCCTGGAGCCCGCCATCATACCAGACTTCCAGGCCCTCTTCCCGGAAGGCCTTGGCGATCGTCTCCGCCTTGGGCCGGTCGTCGCGGCGATAGGAAATGAAGACGTCCAGCATGGCTTGCCCTCCGGTCCGCAGCGCGATCGGCGAGGACTAGCATGCCCGTCGCCGGTAAGGGAGCGGGTCGATCCGAAACGGCAAGCGGCGGCCCCGGATCCCGGAACCGCCGCCTTACTCTACCGAGGACGCTACGCGGCCCCCGCCAGGCCAACTCCTACATGCGGGCCAAGGCGGCCGGAGGGACGCCCTGGAGAGGGGGGCTCGGCCTATGGACGCGATGTCGTCGTGATGAAGGTCGCCGAATTGCCGATGGCGGTCGCCGAGCCGATGACGCCGCCGGCGCCGGTGGTGGAAATCGTGCCGGTCGAGGTGACGGCCCCGCCATTCACCTGGCTGACCGAGCCGGAAACGTTTGCGTCGCCGCAATACGAGCAGACATAGCCGGTGAAAGCGTTGCCGATGGCGGTCGCGCTGACGACGGCGAGACCGCTTTCCAAACCGGCCGTTCCGCCGGTGAAAGAGGCGTCGGCGGCGACGCCGCCGGAATTGAACTGACCGACATCTACGAGGAGGTCGGAGCCGACATTGGTCGCGAGGGTGGCGTTGCCGACGGCATAGGCGCTGGAGACGGCTGTGTCGCGCCAGCTTGCAAGCGTAACTCTGGTTTCAGCCCGCACGGCGGTCTCGCTGTTCTGCCGGCCGCGAAGGCTCGCATAGCCATGCTGGCTGGCGATCGTGGCGGAGTTGGCGGCGGCGACCGAGGCGGCGGTGACGCCGTATCCCTGGTACTGGTACACATCGACCGCGGCGCTGGAGGTCGCGCCGGTGGAATTCTGCGTGTAGTCGGCATGGGTGGTGGCGGTGTAGGCGGAAATGCCGAAGGTGTTGGCGCTGGCAGTGGCGCCGGCGACGGTGCCGGCCGTGCAGCAGGCATCGACGTCGGTTACGGCGGAACTTGAGACGGCGCTGTCCTGCCGGAGCATGGCGTTCATCGTCCCATGCCCGGCGCTGGCGACGGCGTTGTTGACGGCGCTCGAAGCGGATGCCGACAGCGCCGATGTGTTGCGCAGATTGACGTGGGCGAGCGAGGAAACGTCGCCGCCATCGGCAGTTTGGCCAAGATCCAGCCGGATGTCGCCGCCGACGGTCTGCGCCTGCGCGGCGTTGGCCTGAGCCGAAGCCGCAGCGACGGCCAAGCAGCATGCGTCATCGGCGCCGAGAACTGCAATTGCGCCTGTCGCGCCGGACATGGTCTGGCGCGACCTCGCGTCCAGGCCGCCGGCCAGGTTGGCGCCGGAGACTGTGTTGCCGACCGCTGTCGCCGTTGATGTAGCTCCCTGCCGGCCGCCGTGGCGGCTGACGACGTTCATTGTCGCGAAGACATCGCCCCACTGGAGCTGGTCGTTGAGCGCGGTCGGGATGTTGGCGGTTTGCGCGCCGGCGGGTCCCGCGACAAGCGCGATCGCGAGGGCTGCGAGGCTGGAGGCGAGGCGTATGTGTCTGACGGCCATTGCCGGTGTCCTTCGGTGATCGTTCTCTTCGCCGACGACGCGGATCAGCTCCGCGACCGGCCGCGTAGCGAGGCCTTGATCTCGGGATCCCGTGTGGAGCTCCAGCGGCCCGGATCGGCCCGCGTCGCGCCATTGTTTGTGGCGAGATCATTGTTGGCTTCGTAGAAATCGCCCGTGACCGAACTGGTCTTGGGAGCGCCTCCGAAATCGGCCGCGACCTCTCCGCAGCTTGCGGGATTGGCGCCGTAGAGATTGGCGGTCATTTCCAGGACGGCGCGCTCGATGACGGAGCGGACGGCGAGCTGAATTGGCTCCATGGCGCGTTCGCCGACGCCGATGTCGAAGACATTGTTGTTGGCGAAGTCGAATATGCCCGCCGAAATCTCGCGGCCGATTATCTGTTTCTGGTAGGAGATGACATCGACGACTTCCAGGGTGCGCGTCTCGACGAGGCGGAGATCGACGCCGACATTGATGACGAATAGCTTGGCGCCGGCGCGGCCCTTGGCGTCCATCGCGTCGAGATCGCCGATGAAGGCGTCGGCTCCGACCGACCGCAGGTTGGAGTTCAGTTCCGTTATGCCGCCGACCAGATAGAAGTCCGAGCCCGGGATCGAACCCGCCAGGATCTTGCGATATTCGCCGTCCGGCTCGACATTGAAATCGGCATCGCCAGGCAGGTCGGCGCCGATCAGTCGGTTGTTGGCGTATTTGAGTTCGAGTTCGGAAACCGAGGTGTCGAAGCGTTCGACGAGGCGTGCGCCAGCCTTGGCGAAGGCCGAAATCGCCATCAGCGAGGCGCCCTGTGTGACCTTGCGGCCGCCCTCGAAATCCTCTTTGCCGGTGTAGTCGAGAACACGGCCTACGGCGATGCGCGGCGGGGCGATGTTCCGGGTGCGGGCATAATCGTTCATGCAGACCAGGGCGGCCGAGTAAGGCGTCGGGTTGGCCGTGACAGGCGCGCCGCCGATCGGGCGGGTGTAGAGGCCGCTCGGACCCGCAACGGGTGAGATGCAACCCGTGAGCGCGAGCGCGCCCAGGGAGGCGGCGAGAAGGCGTGTGCGCTTAGTCAAGGTTGATACCCCCGTTGAGAACGGTGTTCTGGTTGCCGGTGTTGGTCTGCGTCGCATTGACCACGACCGTGTTGTAGTTGCCCTGGGTGATGACGTTGAGCTGGTTGCCGATCGCCGATCCCTGCACGGCGCCCGAGACGCCGGCGCCGCTGCTCGCCTGCGCCCAGGCCGAGGCGCTGGCCTGGCCCGATGCGTAGGACAGGCTGGAGAGGTCGGACCCCGTCATTATGCGCCCGTCGAGGATGACACGGTTGCCCTGTCCGTCCCGTGTGTTGGCGTCGTAGGCCTGCGTCTCCGCCCCGGGGGAAAAGCCGAAAGGACGCTCGAATTCGCCCGAAAAGTAGCCTGCTGGATTGGCCTGCTGCGCGGTTGCGGGAAGCGCCAGAAGCGTCACTACGGGGCTTGCAACGGCCATTCCGACAAGAGCGCCGAGCACTCGCAACGCGCCTATGGCCGACCCGTTCGACATTTCGCGACTGCTCCCGCAGGTTGAGTTGAACGAGGAGTTTGCAACCGCTGTGCCAGATGCGCGGTCGCCGGGAATCGCCCGACCTCCGGTCGCCCGGGACGAGAATTCCCCGCCCATCGGTCTTCTGGCGGGAAACAGCATGCGCTGCAGGGCGAAAGACGTGCCGGGATGGGACGCGGGGAGCGCGGCTTCACCATGAATCGGCATGGTAGGGCGTCCTTCGGTCAATCTGAGTCAGTTCGACCGAAGAAAGAGGCTCTATCTCAAGTGTGTAGAGCAACTTGTCTGCGTCCGGGCGGACGAGAGGTTGCTCTGGCGACGGTTTTGCGATCCATCCAGCGGTTGCGCATCGTAAGGTGTTGGCGGCGTTGGAAAAGATGGGTTGTGAACATGGAAAGGCTTGACGACGGCGCGACCGACCTGCGCTCGGGCCAGAGCCTGTGGTCGGCCCTGCGTCCCCCGGGCGTCGAAACGAGGGCGGTGAAGTCCGGCGAACGCCTCGACGCAGATGTCGTGATTGTCGGGGCCGGCATTACCGGGGCTTTTCTCGCCGAGCGTTTCACGCGGGCCGGACGCTCCGTCTTGATGATCGACCGTCGCAAGCCTGCCAAGGGCTCGACGGCGGCGAGCACGGCGATGCTGCAATGGGAGCTGGACGCTCCGTTCCTTGAGCTGGAGGACAGGCTGGGCTTCGACAATGCGCGCGGCCTCTGCGTCCAGAGCCGCGGCGCGATCGCGACCATCGGGCGTCTCGTTCGGGACAACGCCATCGCCTGCGGTTTCGCGCCGCGCCCCTCCATCTTTCTGGCGGGCGAGGAGATGGACGCCGCAGGCCTGCGGGAGGAGCGCCGGCTGCGCGGGCATATGGGCGTCGAGGGGGACTATGCCGAACGGCCCGGGATGGCGCTGCTGGGTTTCGAGGCCGAGGCCGGCCTGATGTATGAAGGATCGGCCGAAGTCGATCCGATGCTGCTGGCGCTCGGTCTCCTGAGGACGGCAGTACGGCGTGGCGCGACCATACTTTCCCCGGTCACGGCCGAGCGCTACGACAGCGATGCTGGAGGCGTCTTCGTCACCACACGCGAGGGCGCCCTTGTGACGGGGCGGACGCTGGTGCTGGCCAACGGGTATGAAATACCTGAATTCGTGCCCGCGAGCGCTCACAAAATCACGTCGAGCTGGGCTCTCGCGACGCGGCCCGTATCTCCGGACCTGTTCTGGCCGGGCCGGGCGCTGGTCTGGGAGGGGGCTGAACCCTACCTTTATTTCCGTGGGGCAGCCGACGGGCGGATCGTCGTCGGCGGCGAGGATGAAGAAACCCCGGACGCCGAGGCGCGCGACGCCCTCACTGCGGTCAAGACCGAGGCGATCCTCGCCAAGCTGGCGGCGCGCTATCCCGCGCTCGCGGGCGTCGAGGCGGAGTACAGCTGGTCGGGCTTCTTTGGAGAGACCTCCGATTCGCTGCCGATGATCGGCCGCGTTCCGGGGCGGCCCAATTGCCTCGCGGCGTTTGGCTATGGCGGAAACGGCATCACATTCAGCGCCATCGCGGCCGACATGCTGGAGGCGGAACTTGCCGGAGAGCGCCATCCCAACGCCGACCTTTATGCCTTGGACCGGTCCGCCTGATCGGCCTACAGAGGCGGCATGGCTGAACGACGCTCCATGCTGGACTGCAATGTGCGCTACGCCGCCGGCCTGATGCGGGCGCTGCTGGGGGCGATGATCTTTGCGCTGCCAATGCTGATGACCATGGAAATGTGGCAGCTCGGCGCGACGATGTCGCCGTTCCGGCTTGCCGTGCTGCTGGTCCTGACCTTTCCGGCGCTGGTGGGTTTGTCGTTCTATGCGGGCTTCGAGGCCACGTTTAGCGTGACCGACAACGTGCTGGACGCCTTCGCGGCCATTGCGGTGGCCGCGGCCGCGAGCTGCGCCGTGCTCTGGCTGTTCGGAGAGATCGGTCCGGCGACGCCGTTTCAGGAGACAGTGGGAAAGCTCGCGGTCATGTCCTTCGCGGCGAGCATCGGCGCCCTCTTGGCCGACAAGCAGTTCAACGATCAGCCTGACGAGCCGGACGATCGACGAGACGAGGGCTACCAGCGCGGCCTGGTCTCGCGGCTGTTCGTGATGGGCGTTGGCGCGATCTTCCTGGCGCTGAACGTCGCGCCGACGGATGAGATCGCGGCGATCGCCTCCAACATCAGCCCGTGGCAGGCGGCGATCCTCTGTGTCGCCTCGTTCGCCGCCCTGCACGTGATACTGCGCGTGGCGGACCCCGAAGCGAAGCGCATGTTCGGCGGGGACCTCGTGCGGCGGTCGCTCGCGGGTTACGGGGTCTGCCTTGCTCTTTGCGGGTTCATTCTGTGGTGTTTCGGTCGCTTCGACGGGATGGCGTTCGACGAATGCGTCGAATGCATCATCGTGCTCGCCTTCCCCGCCTCGCTGGGGGCAGGGGCGGCGCACCTCATTCTTGGCGGAGGCGAAGATGGCGGGTGAAGCGGCCAGCAAGCGCGGGGGCGCAGACGAGGAAACGCCCCTGCTGGAGTGGATCGCCGGGCTGTTGGGGGCGGCGCTGTTCCTGGGGGCGCTCGCGGTAACCATCGCCAATGGCTTCGAGCAGGGCGCTCCTCCCGAAATCAGCGTTCAGGCGGGACAGGTGTTCATGCAAAGACAGGGGTTCCTGGTGGAGTTCGAGGCCGCCAATTCGGGCGACGCGACCGCCGCAGCGGTGCATTTCCGGGCGACGCTGAGGGATGGCGCGCAGATCGTCGAAACCCGGGAGGTCGAGATCGATTTCCTCCCGCCCCATTCCGTCCGTTCGGGCGGGGTGATCTTTGCGCGTGATCCGGACGGGCTCCAGGTGACCATCGAACCGGTCGGTTACCAGGACCCTTGACCGGCCTGAGACTCCCAACGCTCTTGCCAACCGCGACAGCCTGCCGCACCCTCAGACGAAAGAACAGGGTGGAGGCTGGTGATGATCCTAGAGCAGATTCTTCGGGAAAAGGGCGGGCAGGTCTATTCGGTGGCGGAGTCGGCGACGCTAAAGGAGGCGGCCGAACTGCTCGATTCGCGCAAGGTGGGCGCGATGGTGATCCTCAACGAGGCCGGCGCGGTGATCGGCGTATTCTCGGAGCGCGACCTCGTGAAGGCGGTGGCGCGGGCGGGCGCGGCGGCGCTGAAATCCCCCGTCTCGGAGTCCATGAGCCGACAGATCGTGACGGCGAGACCCGCCGACAGCATCGAGAAAGCCATGGACAGGATGACGGACCGCCGTATCCGGCATCTCCCCGTCGTGGAAGGCGGGAGGCTGCTGGGGGTCGTGTCGATCGGCGACCTCGTCAAATGGCGGATCGCCGAAGCAAGCGCCGAGGTCGCCGCTATACGCTCCTATATCCAGCCCTGAAGGGGGCTTTTGGGCTCGAGCCGGACAGGTCTGGATCGGGCGCAGATGGCTGAATTCGCCTGAAAAGCGACGCGGAAGCTGTGGAGAACGACATTTCCGCGCATTCTGACCCGAGAATCTCCTTGCGAGGGAGTATCCTTGGGCATATAAAGACCGTTCCCGCCGACCGTACCGGTTGATTTGCGGGCCCTTTCAGTGGGCCCGTTTTTCGAGCCGTTCGCCCGAAATCTTGGCCCTCCGGGGCGATCAAATTGGGTGAAAAAAGGCGTTGACGGGGTGGAGGACGGGGCTTATACCCCGCGCCTCACCGAGACAGGCCCGAGGGCCCGATCGAAATTGGCGGACGGGTCGCAAGACGTTTTCCGCAGATGTTTGACATTGTGAATGGAAGAGAAACGCGGGCGGCGGTGTTGCTTGCCGCATTCTCGACTGGCGCGGGCAGGCGACTGACCGAGGCTGGGAGAGGTGCACAAACGACTCGACGGTTTGCGTTTTTCTGGAAAGCCAGTTCAATGTAATACCGCCTGGCCAGGGTCCTTGGATTCGGGTCGGGCGTCAAACAAAGAACGGGCTTCCCGTCAAGAATATACGCAGATGCTTTGCAGCGACCTTGTCCATTGCGGATGGGGTTTCGTCGGAGTTGAACTCAACCTGAGAGTTTGATTCTGGCTCAGAACGAACGCTGGCGGCAGGCTTAACACATGCAAGTCGAACGCCCCGCAAGGGGAGTGGCAGACGGGTG
>JAWXBJ010000140.1:0-18761 GCA_034439955.1 Alphaproteobacteria bacterium | reverse complement strand
CGCCGCATGCGGCGACTGCCTCGAAATCGCGACACCTACCGATACGTTCACCGCTCCGCGAATGCCCACGCCAACGCCTGTCGGCATCGTGATGGCGATCCAGAAAGGGACGACCGACCCCAACCGGGTCATCATCATCTCGGGCCATCTCGACAGCCGCGTCAGCGATGTCCAGAACGCGACCGCCGACGCACCCGGCGCCAATGACGATGCATCCGGCGTCGCCGCCGTCATGGAAGCCGCCCGAATCCTTTCGAAACACCAGTTCGACGCCACACTCGTCTTCGCCGCGCTGACGGGAGAAGAGCAGGGTCTCTATGGCGGCAAGGTCCTGGCCGATTACGCAAAAGCCAAAGGCTGGAAAGTCGAGGCCGTCCTCAACAATGACATCATCGGCAACATCCATGGCTCAAGCGGCGTTGTCGCGGACCGCCATGTCCGCATCTTCACCGAAGGCGTCCGCTCCCTCGAAACCCAGCAGATGGCCGCCGCCCGCCAGTCAACCGGCGGCGAGGTCGACAGCCCGTCACGCAACCTCGCACGCTTCATCGACGCAATCGCCGAGCGCCATCTCGATGCGTTCGACGTGATGATGGTCTACCGTCGCGACCGCTTCGGCCGGGGCGGCGACCAGGTCCGCATGCTCGAAGCTGGCTTTCCTTCCGTCCGCGTCACCGAGGCCGCCGAGAATTACACTCGTCAGCACCAGGACCTCCGCACCGAAGATGGCGTCGTCTACGGCGACACCATTGATGGCGTCGATTTCCCCTATCTCGCCCGCGTGACGCGGCTCAACATAATGACGATGGCGGCGCTGGCGTCCGCTCCCCCGCCGCCCCTTGAGGTAAGGATAGAAGGCGCAGTTAGCCCCGACACAAAAGTCAGCTGGACGCCCGTGCCGGGCGCCGAGCTCTATGTGGTGCACTGGCGCGCCACCACCGAACCTGTCTGGACAAACAGCACGACGTTCGGACGGAATGAAACGTCCGGCGCCCTCCCTGGCGTCGTCATCGACGACTGGTTTTTTGGCGTTTCCACGGTGGGGCCGGGCGGCTACGCCAGCCCGGTGCAATACGCCGGCATCGTCGGCGCATTCTTTCCTCCGGTCACGGATTGAAACCACCGGCGGCGCCTTGCCACGCCGCCACGAGAGAATCGACTGCGGGTTCCTCTAATTCCGTGCTTTCAGGATATCGTCCAGCAACGCCGGCTTGCCGGCAACGCGTTCGAGACGGGGATACCTGGCGCCGCCCGTATAGTCGATCGACACCGTCCGGTAGGCGTCGCCCTGCTTCAGCAACAGTTCAACGCGTTTGCCCGCTTTCGTCGCAGCCACCGCCGCGCGGATGCGGTCGGCTGAGAACGCTTCGGCATTGACGCCCGTGATTGTGACTGCGGTCGTGAGCCCCGCCTTGAAGGCCGGTCCCTCCCAGTTCACGGCAGTTACCTTGCCGGCCGAATCGGCGGACAGACCCAGCGAGTAGGTGAGATTGACGGAACGTGCGCGTGATTCCGTGGCCCTCCAGTAAGCGTTGGGTGTTTCGCTGTACACAAGCCTGTAGCCCCCGCGTTCAATGCCAGCGAGCGGTGCATCGGGCGCAACGCCACTTACCCGCTCGCGCAGGAATCCCGCCCAGTCGTGCTGCTCGACCTTGTTGAGCGCGGCGACCACGTCGGCCTCGGTATAGGTGAGCTGGCCCCAATCGCCGTCATTCATCGAGAAGAAGGTCCTGGCAAAATCGTCCAGCGAGCGTTTACCGCCCGACTTTTCGCGGATCAGCGTGTCGGCGTCGAGCCAGACAAGCTGACCCTCCGAATAGTAATCCTCGCTCCGTTGCCAGCTGCCCCATGGCAAGGACCGGCGCGCCGCTATGATCGGATCGTTGGTCGTATCGACGAGCGGGCGCCACGCCCGTCCGACACGCGCCTCGTCGTAAATGGCGGCGACGCCTGCCAGCACGTCGAGCGCCTGGTCCTTGGTCAAGAACCCCGCCCGCGCCGCCAGGACCGCTCCCCAGTATTGGGTCTGACCCTCATAGACCCACATGAGGGAATTGCGCATCGGGGTGTTGAGATTGGCGGTCCACAGGTCTGCCGGGCGGCGAAACTTGCCGTTCCACGAGTGAACGTATTCGTGCGCCAGCAGGTCGCGGCTGATGAAGCCAGTGTCCCATAGTGAGAAATAGCCGTTGCGCACGCCATTGTCGCTCGACTGGGCGTGTTCAATTCCAGCCGTGCCGAGCCTCTCGCTGATCGACAGCAGAAAGTCGTAGTGTCCGAAATGGCGGGCGCCGAAGAGCTTGTCGCCCTGCTTCACGAGGTTGCGCAACACGGTGACATGGCCGTCCTCGGCATCCAGTTCCCCCGGCGTGTCGGCCATGGCGTTGAGCGTAACGCGCGACCGTCCGCCAGGATCGAGATCCCATTTCTTCATGTGTTTGCCAGCGATCAGCGGACTGTCGACGAGCGTCTCATAGGACGCGGTCTTGAAGCGCACGAAGCCGGCGGCCGTCGAGTCGGTTTCAAGGGCCGTCGCATAGTCCCATCCCGGCGGCAGTTTCACCGAGACGTCGAACTTGATGCGCCTTGCAAAGTATCCGGCTGGATAGAGCGGCGCGACATACCAGTTCAAGCGCAACATCTCCGGCGTGACCATCGCGGGGCCTTGCGCCGTCTCCAGCGGCGTCAGGAACTGCGCTTCCAGTTCCAGTGTCCTCGCTCCGGGGGGCGCCTCGACATGGAAGGCGTAGACGTCGCCAGGATCACGCTTCCACGCGACCGGTTTCCCATTCGCGCTGATTTTCAGTCCGGCGTAATTGTAGATCGGACCACGCGGCGCGTGATTGCCGGGAATCCATTGCGCATAAAGCAGGGTCACCGGACCCGGTCTTGACACCGGAATGCTCTGTGTGATTCGCCAGATTTTGCGGTCGATGTCGGTCGTGTCGATGCTGAGCTTGATGACGCCCACGAAGGGCACATCACGCGGCGCAGGAATCGAACTGACCGGGGGAAGCGGTTGGGGCTCGCTTCGTGTCTGGCTCCAGGCAGCGGGCCAGAGAGCAATGGAAACGAAAAGCACCAGCGCTGCAAATTTCACGAGACAACTCACTCTTGACGCCCTTGGTGCACAAACGGCGGCCCATGGCGATACATTGCGTGCAAGAGGACAACGCCGAATCGCCGCCGTCAACAATTCCGGGATGCACCCTTGTCGCGGGACCGTCCCGGAAAAGACGCCATCTGGCGAAAGTCGGTGAACTGGGGCAGGTCTCGGTCAGACACGCGCGGGCGATGCGCCTCAGGCAGGCGCCAAGGAGGGACGGATGACGATTGCCGCTGCACCCGGATCCGCGCCAGCCGGAGAGGCCGCACCCTCCATGCGGACGGTTGTGCTGGCGTCCTCCGCCGGAACCGCGTTCGAATGGTATGATTTTTTCGTCTACGGCGCCCTTGCGCCCGTCATCGCAGTGAACTTCTTTTCCGAACTCGAACCGACGGCGGGCCTGATAGCGGCCATGGCCCTATTCGCCGCCGGCTTTCTCTTTCGACCGGTTGGCGCCCTCATCTTCGGATGGCTGGGCGACCGTTACGGACGCAAGGGTGCTTTCCTGGCCACGGTCATACTCATGGGCGCAGCCACGTTCGCGATCGGCCTGCTGCCCAATTACGCGCAAGCAGGCCCCGTCGCAGTCGTACTGCTGGTGATGTTGCGCATACTCCAGGGGCTGGCCGTCGGCGGCGAATACGGCGGGGCGGCGATCTATGTCGCCGAGCATGCCGCGCCGCAACGCCGGGGGTTGTCGACCGCCTGGATCCAGTCGTCTGCAGCGTTTGGCCTGTTGGGCGCGCAAGGCGTCGTGCTGTTGACGCGCTTGCAGATGGGCGAGGAAGCCTTTGGCGAATGGGGTTGGCGCATCCCATTTCTTGTGTCGGCCGGGCTGCTTGCGGTTTCGATCTGGATGCGGCTGAAGCTGAAGGAAAGTCCCGAGTTCGAGCGCGCGAAGGTCGAAGGCCGTCTCAGCCAGGCGCCGTTCGCCGACGTGTTTCTCAAGTGGAAAAACCTCAAGATTGTTCTGATCGCGCTGGTCTCGATAATGGGCGCGCAAGGCGCCGTCTGGTGGTGCACCTTTTTCTACACGCAGATATTCCTCGAATCTTCGGTCAAGCTGCCGGCAGTTTTCGCGAATCTCGTACTTATCGTGGCGACGATTGTCAGCATCCCGCTCTACATCTTTTTTGGTTGGCTGTCGGACAAGATCGGCCGCAAGCCGGTTCTCATTTTTGGCATGGCGTTGGCCCTCGTCGCCGTCTTTCCGTCCTTTCACGCGATCGCCAGGGGAGCCAACCCCGCCCTGTTTGCCGCGACCAAGGCCTCGCCCGTGGAGGTGCATGCCGATCCCGCTAGCTGCTCCTTCCAGTTCGATCTCCTCGGTCGGGTGAAGTATGTGTCCGGCTGTGATATCGCGCGCAACATGCTGACCCGCGCCGGGGCGGCGTTCGCGACCGTGGACGTTTCTCCAGGCGAGGCGACGGTTGTGCGAGTGGGTGCGGCCTCCGTGACCGTGGCGGACGGAACTGGTCTCGACTCCACGCGGCTGTCCGCGCTGACCGCCAAGACCCGAGCCGACATCCAGGCGGCGCTAGTGGCCGCAGGGTATCCAGCTTCGGCCAATGACGCGCGGATCGACTGGACGTCGATCGCGTTTGGCCTGCTCGCCCTGGTGGTTGCGGCGACCGCCATCTACGGCCCGCAGGCCGCCGCGCTGGTGGAACTCTTTCCGACCAATGTGCGCTATACGGCCCTCTCGGTGCCGTACCATATCGGCGTCGGCTGGGTCGGCGGCTTCATGCCCGTGACAGCGTTCGCGATCGCCACGGCGGCCGGAGACATATTCGCCGGCCTCTGGTATCTCGTGTTCTTTACGGTGATCAGCGTGATCTGCTGTCTGTTCCTGTTTCCGGAAACCCGAGGCCGGGCTCTCGGGCATGCCGACGCGGTTCCGGCGGCGAGTTGAGGACGCGAGTCCTGCCGATTCGCATGGCCGGTCGTGACCTTTGCGCCACGTCGCCGCTGCATCGGTCGGAACCCTGAATCAATGATCGGCCGGCGTTTGTCGCGCGAGGCGGAACTACGCTAGTATGACCTTCGATTCCCGGGCGGTCCGCCGCTCCCTCATCCGGACCACCCTCCTTGAGCGATACGCCAGACGAGCCGACCCTTCCGCCCGAATCGAGACGCGGCGCGAACGGTCAGGGACAGACTTCGCCCATCTCCATCACTGTCGAGATGAAGAAGTCCTACCTCGACTACGCCATGAGCGTCATTGTCAGCCGCGCCCTTCCGGACGTGCGCGACGGCCTCAAGCCCGTGCATCGCCGCATCCTGTATTCGATGTTCGACATCGGTATGACGTCGGACAAGTCGTACTCGAAATCCGCGCGCGTCGTTGGCGACGTGCTGGCGCGTTTCCATCCGCATGGCGATCAATCCGTCTATGACGCGCTCGTGCGCATGGCCCAGCCTTTCTCGATGGGTCTGATGCTGGTCGACGGGCAGGGCAATTTCGGCTCGATCGACAACGATCCGCCGGCCCAGATGCGTTACACCGAGTGCCGGATGACCAAGGCGGCGGAGGCGCTGCTGGCGGACATTCGGCGCGACAGCGTCGATTTCGTCGACAACTATGACGGCAAGGAGAAGGAGCCGTCCGTTCTGCCGGCGCAGTTCCCGAACCTGCTGGTGAATGGCGCTGGCGGCATCGCGGTGGGCATGGCCACCAACATTCCGCCTCACAATCTTGGCGAAATCTGCGACGCGGCGGCCGCGATAATTGACAACCCCGCGATTGAAGACGCGGCTCTGCTCGAAATCGTGCCGGGCCCCGACTTCCCGACCTTCGGACAGATTATCGGGCGGACAGGCGCGCGCAACGGACTGCTGACGGGACGCGGTTCGGTCATCATGCGGTCGAAGACCAATATCGAGGAGTGGAAGGGCGGGCGCGAAGCCATCATCGTGACCGAAGTTCCCTACCAGGTTAACAAGGCTGCGATGGTTGAGAAGATCGCTGAACTCGTCCGCGACAAGCGTATCGAGGGTATCTCCGACATGCGCGACGAAAGCGACCGGTCGGGCATCCGCGTCGTTATCGAGATCAAGCGGGATTCATCTGCGGACATCGTTCTCAACCAGCTTTATCGCTACACGCCGATGCAGACTTCGTTCGGGGTCAACATGCTGGCGCTGAACGGCGGACGTCCGGAGCTGATGAACCTGCGCTCCATGCTGCAGGCCTTCGTCCGGTTCCGCGAGGAAGTGGTGGCGCGGCGCACCAAGTTCGAACTCAACAAGGCGCGCAATCGCGCGCATGTCCTTGTGGGTCTGGCGCTGGCGGTTGCCAACATCGATGAGATAATCCGTATCATTCGTTACTCGCCCGATCCCAATTCGGCCCGTGAGGCGCTGCTGGAACGGTCCTGGCCGGCCCAGGACATGGGTTCCCTGATCGCGATCATCGCCGACCGCCGCACGTTGATCGACGAGAAGGGCGAGATCCGGCTGTCGGACGATCAGGCGAGGGCCATCCTCGACCTTCGCCTGCAGCGACTGACCGGTCTTGGGCGCGATGAGATCGGCAACGAGGCCAAGGGCCTGTCGGAGAACATCAAGGACTATCTCGATATTCTCGGCTCCCGACCAAGGGTGATGCAGATCATCAAGGACGAACTCAAGGAGGTAAGGGACCGTTTTGCGGCGCCGCGCCGATCGCAGTTCGTCGAGGCCGATCTCGATCTTGAGGATGAAGCGTTCATCGAGCGCGAGGACATGGTCGTCATGGTCACCCATGGCGGCTACGTCAAACGCACTCCGCTCAACGCCTACCGGACCCAGAACAGGGGCGGCAAGGGCAGGGGCGCAATGGACACTAAGGACGAGGATTTCGTCGTGCGACTGTTCGCAGCCGATACCCATACCGAGATTCTGTTCTTTTCCTCGACCGGCATGGTCTACAAGCAGAAGGTCTGGCGACTGCCGCTGGGAGCGCCGAATTCCAGGGGCAAGGCGCTGGTCAACATCCTGCCCCTACAGGCCGGGGAGCGGATCACTTCGGTCATGCCATTGCCAGCCTCCGAGGAAGAGCGTGGAAGGCTGAATATTCTCTTCGCCACCCGCTCGGGCGGCGTACGACGCAACATGCTTTCGGATTTCGTGCAGGTGAATCGCGCCGGCAAGATCGCCATGAAAATGGAGGACGACAACGACTCCATCGTGGATGTGCAGATTTGCGCCGCGCATGACGACGTCCTGCTGACGACCGCGCTTGCCCAATGCATTCGTTTCACGGTTGATGATATTCGTGTCTTCACCGGACGCACCTCCACGGGCGTGCGCGGCATCCGCCTCGGGGCTGGAGACGAGTTGATCGCCATGACGGTTTTGCGCCACATCAGCGCGACGCCAGCCGAGACGCGCGCCTACATCCGACACGCCACGGCCCAGCGTCGCGACGGCGACGAATCGGTCGAGGACGAGGTTGACGAGGAAATAGAAGGCGACGATGCCGCCGAGTCCGGAGCGACCATCCAGTCCGCCGAGATGGCGCTCTCCGACGATCGGATCGCAGAACTCCAGGCCGGAGAACAGTTCATCCTGACCCTCACGCAGGATGGAATGGGAAAACGGGCCTCCGCCTACGATTACCGGGTCACCGGCCGCGGCGGCAAGGGGCTGATCGCCCACAAACTTGGCAAGGGCGGCCGCCTGGTGGCGTCTTTTCCGATCGGCGAGGCCGACGAAATCATGCTGGTCACGGATGGGGGCCAGTTGATACGATGCGCCGTCGATCAGATCCGGATTGCCGGGCGGGCGACACAGGGCGTTCGCGTCCTGCGGGTGGCGACGGGCGAGCGTGTTGTCTCGGTCGAGAGGCTGGAGGACCAGAGCGGTGACGAGGCGGCCGGAGAGGCGGGCGGCGGTTGAGGCGCGCCCGACGCAAAAGACGTCGGCCAGCCGCTTGCTGTCCGGGGGGCGCAGCGTGACGCGCGCCGGCCTTTACCCGGGGACGTTTGACCCTATCACCAACGGCCATCTGGATATCATCGCCCGGGCCGTCAAACTGGTCGATCGACTCGTGATCGGCGTCGCCATCAACCGCGACAAAGGACCGCTTTTCTCGCTCGAAGAGCGAGTGGAGATGGTGCTGCAGCAAACCGCGCGGTTCGCCGGGCAGGTCGAGATCGAGGTCCGTCCGTTCGAGAACCTGCTGATCCATTTTGCGGAGGATTGCGAAGCGCAGGTGATCATTCGCGGGCTACGGGCGGTTTCGGACTTCGAGTATGAATTCCAGATGGTCGCCATGAACCAGAAGATGAATCACGATATCGAAACGGTGTTCCTGATGGCCGACCCCGTTCATCAGGCGGTGTCGTCCCGACTGGTAAAAGAGATTGCGCGGCTGGGCGGGACAGCGGATTTGTTTGTTCCGCCGGACGTGTATCGGCGGCTGACCGACCGGTACGGAGTTAAGAAAACTTGAGAATGACACCGAAGCTCGCCTCGAAAAGCATGGCGGCCGTAGTCTCCGGCCTGGCCCTCGCGGGCGCCGCGTATGGCGGACCGGCGGACGATCCGCTCAACTGGCGCAAGGTTGACCCGGAAAACCTGCTGCAGTTCACCATAAAGCGACAGGACGTCCTGATTGAACTGAGGCCGGACTTCGCGCCGGGCCACGTCGAGCAGATCAGGAAAATCACGCGCGCGGGCCATTATAACAGTCTCCCGTTTCATCGCGTCATTGACGATTTCATGGCCCAAGGGGGTGAAGTCTCGGCGGTCTACATGCTCTCGACGCCCTATCCGGAGATCAAGGCCGAATTCACGTTCAAGCGCTCTCCCGCTCGAGCGCCTGTCCAGTGGATTGGCGATCCGGCGACCGCGACGCGCGGGTATTTTGAGGGTTTTGTGGTTGAATCGCAGCCCGACGCCCTGGCCGACCTGATGGCCGACAAGACCGTACAGACCTGGGCGCTGCACTGTCCCGGCGCGACCTCGATGGCGCGAACCAATGAGCCCAACAGCGCTGACACTCAGTTTTTTCTAGTGCGCCAGACGAGCGAAGTGCTGGACAAGAGCTACACAATCTGGGGCCGGGCGGTCACCGGACTTGACGTCATTCGCGGCATCAAGGCCGGGCCGGCGGAGACGGACGGACGCATGCCGCCAGGTGAGGCCGACAAGCTGGGGAAAGCGCAGATCGTCGCCGATCTCCCCGAATACAAGCGCCCGACCGTTTACGTCCAGCGGACGGACGGACCCGAATTCGTCAAGGTCCTGGAAGCGGCGAAAGCCACGGCCTCGGCCGATGTTTGCAGCCTTCCGCCGGTTCCGGCGATTGTGGAGATACCCCCCAGTGAGTGACGCCTCGGCCGACAAGGAAAACACGCTGCTCCTGACGCTCGATTCCGGACCCGTCACGATTCAGCTTCTGCAGGATAAGGCGCCCGGTCATGTCGCCCGGATCAAGGAACTGGCGCGCAAGGGCTATTATGACGGGCTGACTTTTCACCGCGTCATCAATGGCTTCATGGCCCAGGGCGGATGTCCGGACGGCACGGGAATGGGCGGTTCAGGCAAGAAACTGAAAGCTGAATTCAATGATGTCGGGCACCAGCGGGGCGTTTGCTCGATGGCCCGTTCAAGCGATCCCAACAGCGGCGACAGCCAGTTCTTCATCGTTTTCGACGACGCTTCCTTTCTCGATCGGCAATACACGGCCTGGGGCAAGGTCGTGGACGGGATGGAGCATGTTGACGCGCTGCCGCGCGGCGAGCCGCCGAAGAAACCCGGCAAGATCGTGTCGATGAAGGTCGTGGCTGACGCTTAGCGATTGCCTGAAAGAAGCAGGACCGGACGATCTATTGCACGGGATCGACCACGCCGCCCGGCCTGTATATCGGCGCGTCCGGCAGGGCGAGGGGCGGCGGCAGGGGTGTAGCAGGCTTGCGGCCGAACTGGTCGAGCCAGACGCTGGCAGCCCGCGCTCGCTCGGCCGAATTGTACATCAGGTCGGCGTAGAAGAGATTGTAGCCGGGGCTTTTGTATCGTGCACCCCAGCCGCCTGACGGCTGCAGGCTGGGCGCCGATGGGCGATCGACCACAAGCGCCCCGTCCCCACACCGGGCCGAAACCAGTTTGGCGAGAATGGTGGGATCATCGTCGTTTGGCCCGACGCGGGCTGCGCCTCGATGGTCGCCTTTCGGCGCGAGATCCGTGCTCACTGTCCACAGGAGCGGATTGACGCAAAGCAGCTTGCGTCCTGCAGTTGGAACAATCCCGCCGGTCGCCGACCAACTCGGCGAAGTCCTCTCGAAACGCCGCCGCTGTCCTGAATCTCCGTCGATCAGCGTTGTCCAGGCGACGATGCAATGAATATCGTCGTGCCGCTCGCAGGCTTTCTGGGACACTGGTCCGCCCACGACATCGACGGACGTGCCCCCATCGATGAGATAGGCGACGGCAAGGCGCTCCTTCGCCGGTTCGTCCTGGAAGCGGTCACGCAGCAGACGGGCCGCATGCAGCGCGCCCTGTCCGTACCCCACCAGCACGACGCCGCGTCCACGGTTGTCGGCGGTCATGTAGGCGTCGAACGATCCGAGAATGTCTTCGTAAGCGAGGAGCAGGGCTTTCTCTGAGGACGCTTCGACGCTCAGGTCCGAATGCAACGTCGCCTGCCGGTAGTGGGGAGCGTAGACCGGTCCCGCCTTTGCGAAAGGTCCCGCCAGATTGGGCAGGACGCTGGCGTCGAGACGATCGATGGCGGCACGGTCGTCGGTCGCGGCGTTCCAGCCATTCCCGGCATAAGCGGTGGTCGGGTGAATAAAGAACACATCGACGCCCCAGGGCGTCTCCCATCCGCCGGGGGGCGGGGTCGCAGGGCGCATGGCCCATGATGAGGGCAGGCTGTAGTCCGCGACGGCCGGAGCGGCGGCCGCATCGAAGCCGCCAGACGGCCTGATGCTCATTCTAAAGAAGCTGTCGCCGAACGCCACGCCGATCAAGATGGCGGCGAGCAGCAGGCCGACAATCGCCAGGAGCGAGGGCCGGCCCAGCTTGAGACGTTTAAGCATCGACACCATACGATCCAGGTTAGATCAGTCCGCCGTGGCACGCCTTCATTTGAAGGCGGACAAGCTGATCGATTTCATAGTCTTGAAGCATCCTGTGTGCGCAAGATTGGACGCGTATTGCTTTGACCGCGAAGCGATACCGGCATTGCAGCATGGGGTCCATGCCCGAATCCGTGCACAATTCCGAAGCGCGCCAGTCCACCGACGAGCCTCGTCGGTCTGCATCTTCGAGCGCCTC
Source organism: Alphaproteobacteria bacterium (assembly GCA_034439955.1). GTDB lineage: Bacteria > Pseudomonadota > Alphaproteobacteria > Caulobacterales > Hyphomonadaceae > UBA7672. Next base: position 7,393 of record JAWXBJ010000140.1, on the reverse strand, counting down.
AGGATTTCATGTCGATCAGGCGACGCACAAAGGAAGCCGTCCGCAGGTCGCGCCGGAAGGCGCTGCAGTGGCTGCGCAATTCCTTCTTCACCGGCATCGTCGTGGCTGCGCCGATCGGCATCACGATCTGGCTTGTCTGGAGCTTCGTCAGTTTCGTTGACGCCCGCATCAAGCCATTGATCCCCACGGGCTGGAATCCCGAAACCTATCTGCAATTCGCCCTGCCTGGTCTTGGTATCGTCGTCGGCGTTGTGGCCATCACGCTGCTTGGCGCCTTGACTGCGAATTTCATTGGCAAGGCAATGCTGGAATTCGGCGAGAGCGTGCTCAACCGTGTGCCTTTGATTCGCTCGATCTACTCGGCGCTCAAGCAGGTCGTGAGCGCGTTCGCGCCGAGCGAGACGCCCTCGTTCAAGGGCGTCGTGCTTGTAGAATTTCCAAGCCAGGGCATCTGGGCCATTGCCTTCGTCACGAACAACGCACCTGGAGGCGAGATCAGCGCCCGTATTCCTGACGCAATGGCGGTCTTCGTTCCCGGCACCCCGAATCCGGCGATGGGCAATCTATGCTATGTGCCTGCGAACAAGGTCGTGCCGCTCGACCTGTCGGTGGAGGATGCGGCCAAGCTTGTCGTTTCTGGCGGCATTGTGTCGCTCGATCCAGTCGAGACAAGGGATTTGCACGCCATCGTGCGTCCGGCGACTGAAAAGCCTTAGTCCTCTCCAGGTTCGGCAAAGCTCGACACGATGCGAGGTGCAAAAAGGTCGCGCGCATGACGGGCGGCGATACCCCGCTCCGATACGAGGCCGGGATCGGCCGCGAGGATCGATTTGGCGTCGGATCTGGCAATATCCAGTAGGTCGGCATGCACGGACAGATCGAGAACCCGGAATTCAGGAGCGCCCGATTGGCGAAGCCCGAGTACATCTCCGGGCCCCCTCAGCCGGAAGTCGGCTTCGGCAATCTCGAACCCGTCCGTCGTCCGCCTGAGAATGTCGAGGCGTTCCTTGCCGGCGTCGGTCAGGGGCGGACGATAGAGAAGCAGACAACTGGATGGCTTGTCGCCGCGGCCGACCCTTCCGCGGAGCTGGTGGAGTTGAGCCAGTCCGAATTTTTCCGCCCTCTCGATGACAATGATGGTCGCGTCCGGAACGTCGATCCCGACCTCGATTACGGTTGTCGCCACCAGCACCTGCGCATCGCCGCTCCGGAAACGCTCCAGGGCGGTGTCGCGGTCGGCCGACGCCATGCGTCCGTGGACGATCTCGACGCGTGCCTCCACAGCCGCTGCGAGGATGTCGCGTCTCGCCATGGCGGAAGCATCGCCCGCATCCTCGCTGTCGATTGCCGGGCAAATCCAGAAGGCGCGTTCACCCCTGCGAATCGCCTTGGCGACGGCGTCCATCACCTCGTCGGTGCGCGCCTCCGGCGCTGCGGCGGTGGCGACCTCGCCCCGGCCTGCAGGCTTCTCCGCCAATACCGATATGTCGAGATCGCCGTGATAGGCGAGGGCAAGCGTGCGCGGGATCGGCGTCGCGCTCATCACCAGCATATGCGGCGATTGACCCTTGGAGGTCAGTTTCAGGCGGTCGGCGACCCCAAAACGGTGCTGTTCGTCGATGACCACGAGGCCAAGGTCCGGCAGTGCGACATCGGACTGGTAGAGGGCCTGCGTGCCGGAAAGGACCTGGATCTTGCCCGTCCGCACGTCGTCGAGAATCGCGTCGCGCGCCGCGCCCTTGTCCCGTCCGGTCAGGGTCTCGCACCGAAATCCGGCCGGATCGAGGAAACGCCGGTAGGCGTCCGCCTGTTGCCGCGCCAGGACCTCGGTCGGCGACATGATGGCGGTGAGTTTGCCAGCCGCTGCAACCTGCGCGGCGCCCAACGCGGCCACCAGCGTCTTGCCGGAGCCGACATCGCCCTGGATCATTCGCCGCATCGGGACAATGCCGGCCAGATCATTGCTGACGTCGGCGAACGCGAGAGTCTGCGCCCGCGTAGGTTTAAACGGCAGGGCCTCCATGATCGTGCGCTCGACATTCAGCGCCTTGGGAATGATCGGCGACGGCCGCCGGCTCCGCGCCAGCCGGGCCTGGCCGATGGCGACCTCACGCGCCAGCGCTTCGTCATAGGCCAGGCGTTCGCGTGCGATGTGGAAGGCGTCTGGATCGTAGACGGTCGGCAAATGAAGCGTCTTGAGCGCTGGCCTGAAAGCCGGCCAGCCGCGCGCCTCCTTGAGATGGGGGTCAATCCATTCAGCCAGGACAGGAAGCCGTTCGAACGCCGCCGAAACAAGTTTCCGCACCAGACGACCCGTTATGCCGGCCGCCATCGGATAGACCGGCTCGACCTCCGGCGGGGCGCCGTCCGTCGTGGGGTCGGCGACATGATCGGGGTGCAGCATCTGGCGTCCGCCCTCATGGTCGGTGACCATGCCCGAGGCGATGATGGCGCCGCCGGGTTTGAAAGTGCGGGCCAGCCATTGAGCGTTTGCGTGAAAATACACCAGCGTCAGGAAGCCTGTATCGTCGCGAAGCCGGACCCGGGACGGCCATTTTCCGCGCGCTGGATCTATCCTGTCGACCCTACCCGTGACCGTCGCGACCTCATTGATCGCGGCGTCGGCAAAGGTCGCCCGGTTGCGACGATCGATCCAGTTGACCGGAAGATGGAAAAGCAGATCAAGGAGCGTCTCACCCCCGACAAGCCGCGCAAGCGCCGGCTTCACCTTGGGGCCGACACCCGGAAGGCTCGAAATGTCGGCATGAAACGGGTAGAGCACCGGGTCGCGCATCGCGCCGAATTTAGCCGCAACCCGATGGACTCGTCACCTCGTTTCGATGCAGGAGGGGGCATGCTCGATAATCGCCGCAGGAAACTGAGATTCCGCGCCGGCCATCGGGGGATCCGTGAAATGGACCTCTTCATGGAGGCCTTCGCGGATGCCCATCTGGAGACGATGACCGAGGACGATCTCGACGCCTTCGAACGTTTGCTCGATGTTCCTGATCAAGAGGTATACTCCTGGATCACCGGGAACATTTCGCCACCGGCCGAATTGCGGTCCAGGGTGCTCGACCTGGTGCTCCGCTTTCGCTATCCCGCGCCTGTAACCGACACGAACAGTTGAACACGGCGCGCGCCGGGCGACGTCGAACTCAAGGCGCCACATCGCAGCACATGAGAGTCTGGGACAATATCGCCGGCCTGACGGGTCCGATCCGGGCTTATGAAACGCCATTCATCGCCGACGTGCGCCTGCTGGCCGAAGCGGTCGCCCGGCGGGGAGGGCCAGCCCTCTATGTCGCGCGGGACGACCGGCACGCGCTGATGGCGTTCTCGGCGGCGCGTTTCTTCAGACCTGACCTGGATGTCGTTTCGCTTCCGGCCTGGGACTGCCTTCCCTATGACAGGGTCAGCCCCTCCCCTGCGGTCGCCGCCCAGCGCTGCTCCGCCCTTGCGCGTCTTGCCAGCGTTCGCTCCGCACCTCTTCTGGTAGTGACGACAGCATCGGCGCTGATCCAGCGCGTGCCGCCGCGCGAGCACATGGCTCAGGCGTCGTTCGTAGCGCGGGTCGGCGATACGGTCGCGATCGAACAGGTGAATGCGTACTTGCAGATCAATGGGTATGGGCGCGCATCGACCGTGCGTGAACCGGGTGAATTCTCCATTCGCGGCGGGATTGTCGATATTTTTCCCGCCGGCACGGTCGAACCGGTGCGGCTCGACTTTTTTGGCGACCAACTGGAAGTCGCCCGGTATTTCGATCCGGAGACACAAAGGTCCACCGTCCCGTTGAAGGAAGTCGTCCTCGCGCCGGTCAGCGAGATTGCGTTTTCGGATGCCGCTCTCAGCCGCCTGAGGGAGAACTTCATCTCAGCATTCGGCGTGCCCGGCGGCGACCCCATGTACGAGGCCGCCCGTGAGCGCATCCGGCGGCAGGGCGTCGAGCAATGGCTTCCCCTCTTCTACGACAGACTGGAGACGCTGTTCGACTATCTCGGTCCAAAGGCGCTGGTCGGCTTCGACGGTCCAGCCGAACATGCCGCGATCGAACGCATCGGACAGGCCCTCGAATACTATGAGGTCCGCAAATCCGGCGGAGCGGCGGGGCGGACCGTCCTTCACGTTCTTCCGCCCGAGCGCCTTTATCTTTCCCCGCACGAACTCGAAGCCTCGATTGCCGCGCATTCCACCGTTCGTTTTTCATCGCAGGATGCGCCGGAGAAGACAGACGGCATCTATGGCCGCGCGAAGCCGGGACGCCAGTTCGTCGCCGAACGGGCCAACCCATCGACGAATCTGTTCGACGCCGTTGTTCGTTTCCTTCGCGAACGTCAGGCGGCCGGCAAGAAAGTCATCATCGCGGCCTGGAGCGCGGGATCGGCGAGCCGTCTAGAAAGTTTTCTGCAGGACCATGGCGTCGAACGCGCGCGGCTCGTACGCAGCTGGAAGGAGGCGGTCGCCGCCGACATTTCGATCGCGGAACTGGCTGTCGATACGGGCTTCGAGGACGACGATCTGGTCCTTGTGTCGGAACAGGACATTCTCGGCGACAAGCTGGCGCGGCCCCGCAAGCGCAAGAGTTCGGCCGCTGTGATCGCCGAAGCTGCGGCGTTGTCGGCGGGCGACCTCATCGTTCATGTCGAGCACGGTGTCGGCCGGTATGAAGGCTTGCGCACGGTGGAGGTCAACGATGCGCCCCACGATTGTCTTGAACTGGTCTATGCGGGCGGCGACAAGATTCTGCTTCCCGTTGAGAATGTCGAACTCATCACCCGCTACGGGTCCGAGTCAGGAGAGAACGCCCTCGACAGGCTCGGCGGGTCGGCCTGGCAGTCGCGGAAAGCCCGGGCCAAACGCAAGATCATGGACATGGCGGAGGACCTCATCCGCCTCGCCGCCGAACGCGAACTGAAACGCGCGCCCCGAACCGACGGCGCAGATGGGGTGTTCCGCGAGTTCTGCGCACGCTTTCCTTATGAGGAGACCGACGACCAACTCTCGGCGATCGAGGACGTGGTCAAGGATCTGACATCCGGCAAGCCGATGGATCGGCTGATCTGCGGCGACGTCGGCTTTGGCAAGACCGAAGTGGCGCTGCGGGCGGCGTTCCTCGTCGCGATGTCCGGTCTGCAGGTCGCCATCATCGCCCCCACGACCCTGCTGTCGCGCCAGCATTTCGGGACCTTTTCGGAGCGTTTCGCGGGCTGGCCCATCAAGGTGCGACACCTATCGCGCTTCGTGTCGCCGAAAGAGGCGACCGCCACGCGCGCCGAGCTGGCCAGCGGTGAATGCGACGTGGTCATCGGGACGCATGCGCTTCTGTCCAGGCAGGTCGAGTTCAAGCGTCTCGGGATGGTCGTTGTGGACGAAGAACAGCGCTTCGGCGTGAAGCACAAGGAACGGCTCAAGGAGATGAAGGCGGACGTCCACGTCCTCACCCTGTCGGCGACGCCTATCCCCCGCACTCTGCAACTTGCCCTCACGGGGATTCGCGATCTGTCGATCATTGCAACGCCGCCGGTCGATCGGCTCGCCGTGCGCACTTACGTCGTCGAGTTCGATCCCGTCACGATCCGCGAGGCCCTGTTGCGCGAACGCTATCGGGGCGGGCAGACATACTTTGTGGCGCCGCGCGTCTCGGATTTGCCCCACCTTGAACGGTTCCTGCGCGAACAGGTGCCGGAAGTTTCATACATTGCAGCCCATGGCCAGATGAGCGTCACGGATCTCGAGAACGCGATGACGTCATTCTATGAAGGCAAGGCCGACGTGCTGCTTTCAACCACCATCGTCGAATCCGGGCTCGACATTCCCCGGGCGAACACTCTGGTCATCCACCGCGCTGACATGTTCGGCCTCGCCCAGCTTTATCAGCTGCGGGGCAGGGTGGGTCGGGCCAAGCTGCGCGCCTACGCCTACCTTACCACCGCCGACGATGAGCAGTTGACCGAGGGGGCCGAGAAGCGCCTGAAAGTGCTTCAGTCGCTCGACAGCCTCGGGGCCGGCTTCATGCTGGCGAGTCATGACCTCGACATGCGCGGGGGCGGCAATCTACTCGGCGAGGAGCAGTCCGGACACATCCGCGAAGTCGGCGTGGAGCTTTACCAGCAGATGCTTGAGGACGCGGTCAAGGCGCTGCGGAGCGGCGAGGCGGCGGAAGTCGCGGACGACTGGTCGCCGCAGATCGACATCGGCGCGGCAGTCCTGATCCCGCAAGCCTATGTCGAGGACCTGTCGACCCGCATGTCGCTCTATCGACGCCTGGCCGATCTCACGAGCGATGAAGATCGGGAATCGTTTGCCGCCGAGCTCATTGACCGCTTCGGTCCTCTTCCGGACGAGACCAGGCAACTGCTCGACATCACCGGCGTGAAGATACTCTGCAAGCGGCTTGGAGTCGCAAAAGTGTCGGCCGGACCCAAGGGAGCGTTGCTGGCCTTCAGGCAGGATGCGCCGATCGATGGCGACAGCCTGGTCGCCTATGTGCAGAAGCGACCCAATGTTCTGAAGCTTCGCCCTGACGCCAAACTTGTCGCGAGCGGCGCATGGCCGGACGCCCAGCAGCGACTTGTCTCCGTTCGCAATCTGCTGAAAGACCTGTCGGAGTTTGTCCTGAAGCGTTGAACGGGGGAGGACCTGACGATGGCGGGAAGGCTTGAAGGCCGCGTCGCCCTGGTGACCGGCGCCTCCAGCGGACTGGGCAGACGGTTCTCGGGCGTCATGGCGATGCAGGGCGCCCGCGTCATGCTTGCCGCACGGCGGATCGAGCGGCTGGAAGAGGCCGTGAACCACATACGGCAGGATGGCGGCGAGGCCGAAGCCGTCGCCTGCGACGTGACGAACGAGGCCAGCGTCATGGCTGCCTACGACGCGGCTGAAGAGCGGTTCGGCGTCGTCGATACGGTAGTCAACAATGCCGGCATGACGACCAGCGCGACGGCGCTCGAACAGTCCGCCGAGGAATTCGGGCAGGTGCTCGATCTCAATGTGAAATCGGTGTTCATCGTGGCCCGCGAAGGCGCACGCCGCATGATCAGGGCGGGCGCCTCATTTGGCGAAAGAGGCCGGATCATAAACATCGCGTCAATCGGCGCCCGTCATGTCCTGCCGGGGGTCGCGGCCTATTGCGCCTCCAAGGCCGCTTGCGCCATGCTGACACGCAGCCTCGCGCGCGAATGGGCGAAGCATGGCGTCAATGTCAACTCGCTGTCGCCGGGCTATGTCGCGACTGAACTGAACACAGAGTGGCTGAACAGCGAGAGTGGCCAGAAAATGCTGGCGCGAACGGCGCGCCGGCGCGTCATGGACGCCAGCAGCCTGGACGAGGCGTTGCTGTTCCTTGCATCTGACGGGGCGAAGTTTGTGACCGGCGCTGATCTTGTGGTCG
>JAWXBJ010000139.1:0-12574 GCA_034439955.1 Alphaproteobacteria bacterium | reverse complement strand
CGTCTCAGCGAGGCGCTGGCGCGTCGCGGCCACAGCGTTACGGTCATTCACGACGCCGACGCCTATATCAGCCTGGCCGGACAGGCGCCGGCGCCTGTCGCCCCGCCCGTTGGCGTCGAAGTCGTCAGTCTGAAAAGTTCGCTGGGTGTTGCATCCAGCCTGGCGACCCATCAGATCGGTCGGCCGATAGCGCACCACGAGACGTTGAAACGGCTGCTCAAGGGCGTGGACGTCACATGGTTCCACAACATCTCCCTCGTGGGCGGACCGGGTCTTCTCTCCTACGGCTCGGGCTTGAAGGTCTATGAGGCGCACGAGCACTGGCTCGTCTGCCCCACGCATGTTCTCTGGCGGTTTGACCGGGAGCGCTGTGACGCCAAGCGCTGCCTCAGCTGCACGCTGTCCTACAAACGGCCGCCGCAGCTGTGGCGGGCCACCGGGCTGCTGGAGCGCCAGGCGCGCAAGGTCGATGTCTTCATCGCCAAGAGCGAGTTCAGCCGCGCCAAGCATCGGGAGTTCGGTTTTGCGCCCGAGATGAAGGTCGTTCCGTATTTCCTTCCCGACGAGGCCGAAACGGCTGTGGCCGGCGCCCCCGCGCATGATCGGCCGTATTTTCTCTTCGTGGGGCGTCTCGAGAAGATCAAGGGGGTCCAGGACGTCATTCCCGCCTTCGCCGGGGAGGCCGGACCCGACCTTCTGGTGATCGGAGACGGCGATTATGCCGGCGAGCTGAAACGGCAGGCCGAGGGGATGTCGCGGGTCAGGTTTCTAGGCCGCAAGCCGCCAAGCGCACTTGGCGAGTATTACCGCGACGCCGTGGCGCTGGTGACCCCTTCGCTTTGCTTCGAGACATTCGGCATCGTCCTCATCGAGGCGTTTCGGCGGGGCCTGCCGGTCATTGCCCGCCGGCTTGGACCCTTTCCGGAAATCATCGACAAGAGCGAAGGCGGGCTGCTATTCGACACCCCGGTCGACCTTCGCACCGCCATGGAGAGCCTCTCGCTCGATCCAGACTTGCGTGCGCGCATGGGCGCGGCCGCCAGGCGGGCTTACCAGCGGCACTGGTCCGAGACGGCTGTCATGGGGCGGTATTACGAAGTCCTTAAGGATGCGGCGGTCGCGCGTGGCGACCATCGCCTGGCTCAAGCTTTCGACCTGTGAGGCGCGCATGAAAATCCTCGTGACTGGCGGAGCCGGCTTCATCGGCTCGCATTTGAGCGAGCGTCTGGTCAGGGAGGGTCACCACGTGACCGCCCTCGACAACCTTTCGACGGGTTCCCTCAGCAACCTCGCGGCGCTGTCGGAGCATCCCGGGCTCGAAGCCGTCATCGGCTCCGTGCGCGACGCATCACTCGTCGAGGACCTTGTGGACGCTGCGGACCTTGTCATTCACCTTGCCGCCGCCGTTGGCGTGCAGCTCATCATGGACCGCCCAAGCCAGTCTCTGCTGACAAACGTCGAGGGCACGGAAAATGTCGTGCGTGCAGCGTCGCGCGCCGGGCGGAAGGTGCTGATCGCCTCGACGTCGGAAGTCTATGGCAAGAGCGCGAGCGTTCCCTTCAGGGAAGACGATGACATCGTGATGGGTCCGACAGCGAAGATCCGCTGGTCCTACGCCTACGCCAAGGCGCTCGACGAGTGTCTCGCCGTGGCCTATGCGCACGAGGGAAAGCTGCAGGCGGTCATCGCGCGGTTCTTCAATACGACGGGGCCGCGACAGACCGGCCGCTACGGAATGGTGCTGCCGAATTTTGTTTCCTGCGCCCTGCAGGGAAAGCCGCTGATGGTGCATGGGACCGGCGAGCAGTCGCGCTGTTTCGGGCATGTGAAGGATGCGGTGGAGGCGATCGTGCGCCTCATCGGAACGCCGGAGGCGGTCGGTCAGATCTTCAACATCGGCAATGACGAGGAAATCTCGATCATGGGGCTGGCGCAGCGGGTGTGCGCCGCGACGGCAAGCTCGTCCGAAATCCGTCTCGTTCCCTATTCGGAGGCTTACGGCCCCGGCTTCGAGGACATGCCCAGACGAGTTCCCGACGTCTCGCGGCTTGAGCGCGTCGTCGGATTTCGGCCGAGAACGCCGCTCGACGCCATCATTGCGGACGTCATTGCTGAAAAGCGGGTCGAGCTTGGTTTATAGGGTTCGGTCAGGTCACGCGATCGCCGCCCAACTGGCCGCTGGCGCCCGTCGCGCCGGCCCGGGAATCCTTGGCGCCTGTGGCGCCAAACATGCAGTCGTCAACGCGACCCGGGCGTCCAGGCGAGACGCCGTCGCTTCATGCTTGGGATGAGCGCGCATGCCTTCTGAGAAGCCTTCGCATCCGCACGACCGGACGATCGCCGTCATCGGGCTTGGCTATGTCGGCCTGTCGATCGCGGTGAAGCTGGCCTCCGCCGGGGCCAAAACCATTGGCTTCGACATCGACCCGGATCGCGTTCGTGAAATTTCCGCCGGCACGGACCGGCGGGGCGAAGTCGAGGATGCCGACCTCGTGGCGACGCCCGTCACCTACACAAGCGATCCCGCCGATCTGGCGAGCGCCGACTTCTTCATCATCGCAGTGCCGACGCCGATCGATCAGGCGCGGAGGCCGAACCTGCGTCCGCTGGTGTCGGCATCCGAGACGGTTGGATCCGTGATGCGCGCTGGAGCGATCGTGGTCTATGAATCCACCGTTTACCCTGGCGCGACCGAGGAGGATTGCCTCCCGGTCCTGGAACGCGCTTCGGGGCTCAGGGCCGGCCGTGATTTCGAGGTCGGCTACAGTCCGGAGCGCGTCAATCCCGGCGACAAGGTTCACCGTCTGGACACGATTGTCAAAATCATCTCGGCGCAATCCCCGGCCGCGCTCGACATCATTGACGCCGTCTATTCATCCATTGTCACGGCGGGCGTCTACCGCGCGCCCAGCATAAGGGTGGCCGAGGCCGCCAAGGTGATCGAGAATACCCAGCGCGACGTCAACATCGCCCTGATGAACGAACTGTCGTCGATTCTTGGCGCGTTTGGGATCGATACGATGGATGTGCTGGCGGCCGCCGGCACCAAATGGAACTTCCTGCCCTTCACGCCCGGTCTCGTGGGCGGTCACTGCATCAGCGTCGATCCCTACTATCTGACGCACAAGGCCGAAACGATCGGCATGCACGCCGGGCTTATCCTGGCGGGCCGGCGCGCCAACGACCAGGTCGCGGAACGGATCGCCCTCGAGTGCATCAAGCTCGCGATCCGCAGGGGCAAGCCGCTCCAGCGGGTCACGGTCATGGGCCTCACCTACAAGGAGAACGTGCCGGACCTGCGCAATTCAAAGGTTTTCGACATTGTGCGTATCCTCGCGGATCACGGAATCCAGGTGCAGGTGTGCGATCCCGTCGCCCAGGCCGACGACGCCGAAAGCCACTATGGCGTCAGTCTGACGCCGGTCGAGAAATTGACGCAGGCAGACGCCGTGGTTCTTGCGGTGCCTCACGACGCGATCGCGGCCGGCGGCTGGACCTTGATGCGCCGCCTGCTGAAAGACAGTGGGGGGGTCGTCATGGATGTGAAGGGAATTCTTCCGCGCGATGAAAAACCCGGCAACATCGACCTTTGGCGGTTCTGATGACGCTCGGGGGATCCGGTGCAGCAGGCGCCGCGCCAACCCCCTCGAACCCGGCGGCGGCCTCGATGTTGCCTTTTCACAAGGCGGCCCTAGGAATTCCGACTTGAAATGCCCATGACGCCTTGAAGCGGCAAGTCGCCGGGTGGAGAGGTTTCTCGGGCTTCGTCTGGCGATCACGGCTCTCTCTGAATTCTGGGAATGGAAACCGCGTGGCGGAAACTCGGGCGACGATCCTGACAGGAGCGACCGCTGCAGCGGCCTGGCTGACCGAGCGGCCAGCCGCCTACATCGCCGCGTTCGCCCTGATCCTGATGTGGCCGGCGCTTCTGAACGCTGGCCCCTTCTACTTCGGCGATTCGGCGGGCTATCTGCGAGGCGGCGAGGTTGCCGTCCAGTTCGTTGTCGATCGCCTGACGCCGGTTGGCGGAACGCCGGCAGGCCACGAGGCGGCGCCGCCAGGGGAGGGCGTCCACGGCGTCCGCTCCATCGCCTACTCGGTCTTCGCCTATCTCACCCGCGCTCCGGGGGACAGCTGGTTCCTGACGAGCCTTCTGCAGGCGGTCGCCGTGGCGACCACGCTGTGGGTTTTGTTCCGAATTCATAAGATGCATCGCCATCCGGCCGCCATGGCCTCGCTTGCGCTTCTGGCAGCGTTCCTGACGCCCGCATCATGGTTTTCTGTCTTTGCGATGCCCGATATCTGGGCCGGGATCGCCATCTTGGCGATCGCACTGCTGACCGCGAGTCCCCGCGAGACGCCAGTTCCCATCCGGATGCTGTTCGGCGGGTTCATCGCTTTCGCTGTAAGCGCCCATTTGAGCCATGTCCCGATCATCGGACTTCTCGTCATGCTGTCGGGTGTCGTGATACTCGCGCGCTCCAGCCTTCCGGCATGGCGGACGGCCGCGCGTGATTTTGCCTGGATCGCGCTGCCGGCGCTGATCGGGCTTGTCGCCAATGTCACGTCCAACGCAATCGGTTTCAAGGAGGTAAGCGTCACGGGAAAGCGCTACCCGATCGTGCTTGCGAGCTCGATTCAGCACGGGCCGGCCCGCTGGTTTCTGGAGCGGAACTGCGCGACCGAGCGTTTCGCCGTATGCGAACTTTATCCCGGCAAGCTGCCGCGGTCGTCCGGCGAATTCCTCTGGGGTCCCGACGGTGTGCGCGCGCGCGCAACGGTGGACCAGATCGAACGGATTCGCGCTGAGGAACCGGAAATACTGAGGCGCGCGATCGCCGCCTACCCATTCTCGTCGGCGACATCAGCGGCGTCGATATCGCTGCGGCAGCTGGTAAAGATCGGTCTCGATGACCATCATTTCGAATTCAGGCTGGCGCGTGATCCGGCAGGCGTGGTCCAACAGATCGAGACCGGAGAGGAGCGCCTCGGCCTCAAGTATGCGGTAGAGTCCGTTTTCCTCACGACCATGTTCGCGGCGCTCGGCGCGCTCGTCTGGCTGGTGCGCGACAGGCGCAGCTTGTTGCGGCCCGGAGATCGCACCCTGCTGCTGATGGCTGTGGGCGGCTGCCTCATCAATGCCGTTGTTTGCGGGACGTTGTCAGCAGCGGCGGACCGGTATCAGGGGCGTGTCATCTGGGTGGCGGTCCTGTGCGTGGCGGTGATCGGCTGGCGAGCCTGGAGCGAGCGCGAACCGCGTGCCCGCCGGGCGAGTCCGCGAAAGGAGTTTGAGACCCATGTCGTCGAGAATTGAGCCCCGCGCCATGGTGACCGGCCGGCTCCAGTCCGTCCGCCGAGCCGGGGCGTACGATTGATGGCCGCCGTGCGCAATGTGCCGATCCTGATGTATCACTCCGTCTCGGATGGAGCGGGTCCGACCTGCATTCCGCCCGAGCTGTTTCGCGAGCAGATGAAGACGATCGCCGACGCGGGCTGCGCCGTCGTCTCGCTTTCCCGGTTCGCCGCCTGGCGCCTCGACGGATCGGAGTTGCCGCCGCGCAGCGTGGTCATTACCTTCGACGACGGCTTCAGGGATTTTGCAAACGACGCCTTTCCGTGTCTCGAAACGCATGGGTTCGCGTCCACCGTTTTTCTGCCGACACGTCGTCTCGACGGCGCTGAGGCCTGGCGCGGCGCGGCGACGCCGGCCCGGCCTCTGATGGATTGGACCACGGTTGCGGACCTCGCCAGCCGGGGTGTCGAGTTCGCGCCGCACAGCCGCACGCACGCCGATCTGGCGGGTCTTTCGGGGCGTGAGCTGGAAGACGAGATTGTCGGCTCCCAGCAGGACATGCAGGAAAGGCTGGGGATACGGTCGCCGCACTTCGCACCGCCCTACGGTTCGATCGGCGCCGAGGGGCTTGCGGTCATTCAGCGAACCTATAGCGCATCCGTCGGCGTCGGCCTCGGTCGGGCGGACCGCGCCTCGCCGGTCCATGACCTGCCCAGAATCGAGATGCACTATTACCGCGAGGCCAAGCGGTTCCAGTCGCTGCTGGAAGGGACGGGAGGCGCCTATCTCAATCTCCGGCGCGCCATGCGCGGGGCGCGAAAGGCCATCGGCCGTCGGTCCGCCCACGCCTATTCCTAGGGTTGCTCGGACTTGCTTGCGCCGCGCAGCTATTCCGGAACGCCGATCAGCCTGCGCACAACGAGACGGAGCGGCGCCAGATCAATGCCGGCCGCGAGCCCTGGCCCCGGTGGTCCGCGGAAACCTGGCCGGACGCCGAACAAGGTGTCGAAGCGCGGTAACGACGTCGTCGCGCCGAGGATCAGAACAGCCAGCCTGACCGGATCGTCAATCCTGAGCAATGGATCGTGGCGCTTGTCGGTCAGGTAGGACACCAGCCGGCTTTCGGCCACCTTGATGCAGGCATGATAGAGAATGTCCGACGCCGCCGGAAAACGTGACGTTTCTGCGATCACGACACGCTGCAGATGGACGGCCTCCTCATGGCAGCTGCCCTCCAGGACCCGGGCGCAGAAAATCGAGACAGCGTCTATCGGGTTGTCGCTCCAGTCCGAGACGTCGCCGAGCTTCTCGCTGAACAGGTTGCTGGCGAACCGCGCCATCTCGAGGAACAGTGTCTCCTTGCTGGCGAAATGATTGTAAAGCGTGCGCTTGGTCATGTCCGCTTTGGCGGCGATTTCATCCATCGAAGCGAGTTCGTATCCACGCTGGGTGAACACGCTCTTGGCGGCCCACAAAATCGCATGCTCTCTCTGAAGCCTGTTTTCCTGACGCTTCATCCTGTCCCGTGCATGTGTTTCAGCGTTGAGCCCCACATTAGCCCAATCATTCTGGCTGACCCGCTCGTCCCACGAAAACGCTCCAGGGCACGGCATTTTTGTTGTTTCGTTCCAAAAAGTATACTATACCGTATAGATAGACAAAACGGGAGACTGGCATGGCGATAATCTTGACGGTCAATGGCGAATCGAGATCGCTCGACGTTGAACCGGAGAAACCGCTGCTCTGGGCGCTGCGTGAGGACCTACACCTTACTGGACCTAAATTCGGCTGCGGCCTAGGCCAGTGCGGAGCCTGCACGGTGCAGCTGAACGGGGCGGCGGTGCGATCCTGCCTGCTGCCGGTGGGCGCTTTGGCGGGCGCAAGCGTCGATACCATCGAGGGCCTGACGCGATCGGGCGCCCTGAAATCGCTCCAGGATGCCTGGATCGCGGAACAGGCGCAGCAATGCGGGTATTGCATTCCAGGCTTCATTGTCGCCGCCCATTCCTTGCTGCGACAGACACCTCAGCCCACCGATGCGGAGATCGACGCCGCCATCACCAACATTTGCCGCTGCGGCGGCTATCTCCGCGCAAAGGCCGCTATCAGGCGTGCGGCTAACGCAACCGGAGCCGCGCTGTGAGCGAGACATCCAAGAGTTCCAGATCTGCGCCCAATATGACGCGGCGACTCTTCCTCATCGGCGGCTCCGTTGTCGCGGGTGTGGCGGCGACGGGCCTCATCGTCGGCGCGGGATGGCTGGCCAGCCATGACACGGAAGGCCTCAGCGGAAAGATCGACGAGGACGGGACGGCGCGCCTCAACGCCTACGTCTGGATCCGGCCTGACGGCTCGATCACGCTCGGCGTTCCGCGGACCGAAATGGGACAGGGCGTTTTCACCGGTCTTGCGACCCTCATCGCGGAGGAGTTGGAGATCGATCTCGACGATCCGCGCGTCAGCGTCGTGCATCCGGTCGAGCAGCTCGCAGTCTACACCAACTTCATGCTGGCTCTCGACGGGGTCAGGCCGGAAGACCAGACCGGGCCCGTCATGTGGGCGCAGCGCAAGCTGTTCGCGTCGTTTCCCTATATCGGGACAGGCGCCAGCGTCAGCACGATGGGCGCGTGGGTGTCCTATCGGGTTGCGGGCGCTTCGGCGCGCGAGATGCTGAAGTCAGCCGCCGCGCGCCGCTGGGCGGCGCCGATCGACGAACTCGTGGCGGATCGGGGCTTTGTTGTTCACGCGGGCTCGGGACAGCGGGCGGCGTATGGGGACCTTGCCGTCGAGGCTGCGGCGATGCCGCCCACAAGACGACCGGACCTAAAGCCCGCCTCCGAGTTTCGCCGCATCGGCCGAGATATTCCCCGGGTAGACCTGCGCGCCAAGACGCGCGGCGAGGCGATCTTCGGGATCGACGCCGGCCCGCCGGACTGTCTCTACGGCGCGGTGGCCATGGGACCGCTCCTCGGCGCCGGCGTGGCGTCATTCGATGGCCGGGCGGCTCGCGCCGCCAGAGGCGTCGTCGACATTGTGCAAGGTCCGGACTTCATCGGCGTCATCGCCGATTCCTGGTGGCGCGCATCGAAGGCGGCGGAGCTTCTCGAAATCGTCTGGACAGGCGGCGACAGCACTTTTTCCAGCGAGACCCACGCGGCCGCGATGCGCCAGGTTGTCGCCACCGGCGCGACCGGAAAAGTCCGTGAGACGCTTGGCGACGCTCAAGCGGCGCTGACGATCGGCGCCTTGGTGACGGCTGACTACTCAGCGCCGCTCCAGGTGCACGCCTTCATGGAGCCAAGGGGTGGAACGGCGCTTTTCCATGTGGACGGCACAGCAGAGATGTGGGGATCTGCGCAGTCGCCGCTCGCTCTGCGCTGGGGGGCGGAAGGCGGTGCGGAACTCGCCGGGATCAAGATCAAGGGCGACGTCGTCTGTCATGTCGCGATGACCGGGGGAGGCTTCGGGGGGCGCTCGGAAAAGCGCGAATTCGTACAAGCGGCGGTCATGGCGGCACGCGTTCCCGGTCGCGCCGTCAAGCTGATCTGGACGCGTCAGCAGGACATCCAGCATGGTGTCTATCGCAGCCATGCGGCCGCCCGCCTCGAAGCCCGTCTCAACGACGACGGTGCACCCCTAGCTTTCCGCGCGCACGTCGCAGCTCAGGCGCTGCAGGAATCCTTTGCCTTGCGTAACCTGCCGCAGATGGCGGGTGGCGATCTCATGGACGATGAGTTCGGGATTGAGGGACTGGCGAACCTTCCCTATGAAATTCCAAATGTCGAGGTCAGGTTCACGCATATGCAGACCCCGGTGCAGATCGGTTTCTGGCGCTGCAATGGTCATAGTTTCAACGTCTATTTCGCCGAGACCTTCATTGACGAGATGGCGCGGGCCGCCGGCCGCGACCCATTAGAATATCGCATCGCCTACGCCAAGGATAAGCGCGGCCGAAAAGTGTTGGAGCGGCTAAAGGATTTATCCGGATGGGGCGTTCCGCTCCCGGAGGGATGGGCCCGAGGCGTGGCGTTCAAGCCGTCCTTTGAATCCTTCGTGGGGCAGGTCGCGGAAGTCAGTGTCGCTGCCGATGGCGCCATTCAGGTTGAGCGGGTCGTCGCGGTCGTGGATTGCGGCGTCGTCGTCAACCCCGACATTGTGCGCTCCCAAATAGAGGGCTCGATCGTCTGGGGCCTGACTGCAGGCTACCAGGGCGGGATCACGTATCGCGATGGCGTGGTGGAGCAGTCAAGCTTCGCCGACTATCCTGTGACCATGATGAAGACGGCGCCGCGCCGGATCGAGGTACACATCGTGGAGAGCGCGGAGCGACCCGGCGGGGTAGGCGAGCCGGGCACGCCGCCCATCGCCCCAGCCGTCGCCAATGCGATTTTCGCCGCGACGGGCAAAAGGTTGAGAGAGTTGCCGATCCAGCTCCTCGCGTGAATTCGACGCGCCGCGGATCATCGCGGTTTGGGTCGGACGCGTACTGACAGAAGCGAGTGCTTTCTTGCGCCGAACGCGACGAGGTTGATCATTCGCGCGGCATTTGCGAGGCTCTCCGCCGCCAGCAGGGAGCCGGGCCATGAGACGAGCGTCAACCGCGAATGCGGCAGTCGTCGCGATGATCGCCGGGTTCGCCTCTCCCGTCTGGGCGCAGCAGGCGGCCGGTTTCGAGCCGCCGAAGACGAGCTGGGGCGTTCCTGACCTCGGAGGTTTCTGGACCAATGCGTCGCTGACGACGATGCAGCGGCCCGCCGACGTCAAGTCGCTGGTGGTGACGGAGACGGAGGTCGAGGCTCTGGTCCACCGCCACGTCTATTCGGCGGCGGCGCGCCAGGAGGCGGGCGCGTCCAGGGTCGATGAGGAATCCTCGAGGAAGCTGCTGGCGGACGCGAATCCCTCGCGAGGCTATAACCGTTTCTGGATGGACCCCGGCGCCGGCTATGCGATGGTGAAGGGAGAGTACCGCACATCGTGGATCGTCGATCCGCCCGACGGCCGCATTCCCTACACGGCTCGGGGAGTGCAGGCGAATACCCGCTCGTCGAGTTTCGACGGACCGGAGATCCGGCCCCTCGCCGAACGATGCATCATGAGCTTTACCGGCAGCGCGGGTCCGGTGCTCAACAACGGCATGTACAACAACACCTATCAGATCGTGCAGTCGCCGGGCTCGGTGATGATGCTGACGGAAATGATTCACGACGTCCGGGTCATTCCGATCGGCGCCAAACACGGACCCAGGGAGATTCCCAAATGGGGCGGCGATTCCATAGGCTGGTATGAGGGCGACACGCTGGTTGTCGAAACCGTCAACTCGCATCCGAAGCAGAGGTCCTACATCTCGCCCGCCGGCAAGGTGATCGAGCGCTACACACGCTGGTCGAACGACCAGATCTTCTATCAGTTCACGGTCGAGGATCCGACGCTCTACACCCGGCCTTGGAGCGGAGAGATGGCGCTCAACGTGTCCGCCGAGCCGCTTTACGAATACGCATGCCACGAGGGCAATTATGCGCTCGCCGGCATACTCGGCGGCGCGCGTCAGCTCGAACGTGACGGCCGACCGCAGCCCGTGGAAAAGCCGATCTTCGCCGGCGTCGATGTCTCGGACGGGGAATAGCGCGTGCGAAGGGGCGCCATCGGGCGCCGGAACCGCGACAATTCCGCCCGACGCCTCGGCCGGAGGATTATTCCTTTAGGATCGGCGCATTCAGCGCTCATTGTCGATGGATGCTGCTGGCGCTTCAGGGAATCGAAAAATCCTACGAAACGTCGGAAGGGCCGCTGAAGGTTCTCGACGGCCTTGATCTGGTGCTGGAGAAGGGCCGCAGCCTCGCGCTCACAGGAGAATCTGGCAGCGGAAAGAGCACGCTGCTGCACCTGGTCGCAGGGCTCGACCGCGTCGATGCCGGCCGTATCGTGCTGGCTGACAGGAACGTTACAGAGTTGAATGACGCTGGCTGGGCCGCGATACGGCGCGGCGTGGTGGGGCTGGTCTTCCAGCAGTTTAACCTGATCCCGTCGCTCGACGTCGCGGCCAATCTCGGCTTTCAGGCGAGGCTCGCCGGGCGCCTGGATCGCACCTGGCAAGGCGAGCTGGTCGCCCGCCTTGGCCTCGCGGATGTTCTCTCCCGGTATCCCGAGCAATTGTCGGGCGGACAACAGCAACGCGTGGCGATCGGCCGGACGCTGGCCGCGAGGCCGCAGCTGGTTCTTGCCGACGAACCGACCGGCAATCTCGACGAGGCCACCGGCGACGCGGTGCTGGCGCTGATGCTGGCGCTCGTCCATGACGCGGGTGCGGGCCTTCTGCTGGTGACGCACTCGTCGCGCCTCGCCGACCGACTGGACGCCAGGGTTCATCTCGCTGCAGGGCGGATCGCCTGATGTGGGTGACGAGTCTCGCCGCGCTCCTCTCCCATTGGCGCAGGCGACCCCTGCAGCTGGCCATGCTGCTGATGGGTCTCAGCCTTGCTACGGCGCTGTGGACCGGCGTCCAGGCGATCAACGCGGAGGCGCGTGCAAGCTATGATCGCGCCGCAGCGAGCCTCGGGGGGGATCGGCTGTCGCGCCTCGTATCCCCGGACGGTGCGCTGATTTCGCAGTCCGCCTTCGTGACGCTGAGGCGAGCGGGGTGGCTGGTGTCCCCCGTGCTGGAAGGCGAAACGCAATTCGGAGAAACGCGCGTTCGCGTGATCGGCATCGATCCGTTGACGCTGCCGCGCGAGGCCCGGCAGACCGACGTCGCGACAGGCCCGGAGTTGGCGGCTTTCGTCCTCCCGCCCGGGTTGATGATCGTCAGCGCGCAACTGGCGCGGGCGCTGGAGAGCGAGGCGACGCCGCCTTTGCGCATCGGGGAGGGCGTCCCGCCAGGCGCTGCGATCGTGGATATGGGACTGGCGCAGGCCCTGCTGCAAACGCCGGACGGGCTCAGCTACCTGATCGTGGCGGCCGGGCAATCGAAAGGCCTTCCGGCAATCGGGACGATCGCGCCGGGCCTGGTCCTGGAAGCGCCCGACGCACAGGGCGATATCGCCCGTCTCACGGACAGCTTTCACCTCAACCTGACGGCCTTCGGATTTCTCGCCTTCGCCGTCGGGCTGTTCATCGTCTACTCGGCCATCGGTCTCGCCTTCGAGCAGCGCCGTCCGATGTTCCGCACCCTGCGGGCGCTTGGCTTGTCAGCGCGCGCGCTGACAGGTTTGCTGCTTCTCGAACTCGTTTTCCTTGCGTTCGTCGCGGGCGCCGCCGGCGTGACGATGGGTTATTTCGTGGCTT
>JAWXBJ010000138.1:0-12188 GCA_034439955.1 Alphaproteobacteria bacterium | reverse complement strand
TGTCGCGTGGCCTCATCAGCGACAGCGCCCTTGGCGGCGGATCGCATGGCGGATTTCGTTCTCATGCGCCGCGTTTTCAGGGTGAGAACCTGAACAGAAATCTTGCTCTCGTGCAGGCGCTGAAAGACATCGCGGACGAGAATGGATGCACAGTCGCCCAGCTTGCGATTGCCTGGGTCGCCTCGCGCGGGGACGACATTGTGCCGCTGATTGGCGCGCGAAAGCGCGAGCGGCTGGCCGAATCGCTGGGCGCTCTGGATGTAACGCTCTCGCCTGCGGACCTAGCCCGCATCGAAGCGGCTGCGCCGCCGGATGCGGTGGCAGGCGCGCGCTACTCTCCGGAGCAGATGGCGATGCTCGACAGCGAGCGATGAAACGGGTTCACCTGCCGGCGTGACATTCGAATCGACACGCGAACGCATTCTCGATGCGACGGTCGAGATGGTGCGGCGCCATGGTCCGGGCAAGACCGGGGTCGTGGACGTCGCGCGGGCGTTGGATATGAGCCATTCAAACGTCTACAAGCACTTCGCGTCCAAGAGCGCGCTTTTCGATGCGGTCGCTGAGCGGTGGCTGGCGCAGGTCATGGCGCCCCTTGGGAGAATCACGGCCGATACGAAAACACCCGCGCCAAGGCGGCTCAAGGCGTGGGTGCGCGCGCTTGCCGAAGTAAAGCGCAAGAAGGTGCTGGACGATGCCGAGATGTTCGCCGTCTACAGCACGATCACCTTGGACGCGCATGCGGTGGTGGCGGAGCACATAACGCGCCTGCGTGAGGATGTGGTCGGCATCCTGCTCGACGGGGCGCGGGCGGGCGACTGGCCGCTGAAATCGGCGGAGAGCCGGGCGACGCTGATCCTCAACGCGACATCGCGCTTTCATCATCCGGCGATGGTGCAGATGGATGCGGGCAAGAGCGACCTGAAGGAGCTCGACGCGCTGATGGACGTGCTGATCGCGGGACTGGCGGCCGGACAAGCTCCGGCCCGGCTTTAGCAGAATAGTTCAGGCGGGGCCGACGATGCGTCAACATCGTTTGAGCCGACAATTCCGGGAGAGGACAGGTTTTACTCGCGGCTTCCGCCCGAACGTCACTCCTGGAGACAGCTCCGCCTTCAACCGACCGACTTCAGATCAATGACATCGACCGAGGCCAGGGCGGCGAGCTTTTTCATGAACCTGCGATCTGCCGTGACAAGCGGAATCGCCTCATGCAGGGCCAGCGCCGCATAGAGACAGTCATAGACGGAATGATCCAGCTGAACGGCGAGACCGAACGCCGTTGTCAGCAGTGGCTGGCTGGGGACGATGGTGAGTTGTCCCGCAAGACCGTTCACAGCGGCGGCAACGGCGGAAGGGTCGAGTTTCTCCGTGCGACAATAGAGGCGCAGCGCGTTGGCGACTTCGATGGGGAGAAGATCCGGCGCAACGCCGACGAAGCGTGTGCGGCAGCCGAGCGCTGCGTCCGACAGGGAATCCGCCGTGAACCACCTGACAACCACGCTCGCGTCGAGAACTGCGGACCTCACCTCTCGTCGCGCGCCTTGCGAATGACATCCGTGGGATTGAGCTTCGACCCGCGCGTCATCTGACGGATGGCTGCGGCGACTTCCCAGAACTCCTCGGAGTTTCGCCGCGCGATGCGCGTGAGTTCATCGCGGAGTTTCTGTTCCAGCGACGTGTTCTCGGCTTCCGCCAGTTTATGAGCGTGGCGACGACGTCGTCATCGAGATTGCGGATGATCACCTGGGCCATGAGTAAACGATAGCAGGATGATAGCGTATCTTCAATATGGGCGCGTAAAGGTGGTGCTTGCGTTAGTCTGGATTGCCTGAGTCGTCCGGGTCGTAGAGAAACAGCGTAACCTTTGCGGCGGCGCCTTCGGCCCAGATGATGGCCTCGTGAAGGGAAGTGTCGCGCAGTTCAGCGTAGGTGACGCTGCGACCGTCGTCGCGTTCCGCCTGGTCGGCATCTGCGCAGGCATTGTCGTGCCAGACATTCTCGACAATGACGTTGACGTGCGCCCAGCGAAACGGTCGCGTGCGGTGGTCGCGGATGTTCCAGATCATCGCCGCGCGCTCAATAAACCACCACTGACCGGATGCTTTCCCCCTTATGCATAAGATCGAAGCCGCGATTGATGTCTTCGAGGTCGAGGACATGGGTGATCATCGGGTCGATCTCGATCTTGCCGGTCATGTACCAGTCGACGATTCTGGGGACATCCGTGCGGCCGCGCGCGCCGCCGAAGGCCGAGCCCTTCCACACACGTCCGGTGACCAGCTGGAAGGGGCGGGTGGAGATTTCCTTTCCGGCCTCTGCGACGCCGATGACGATGGATTCGCCCCAGCCGCGATGGCAGGCCTCCAGCGCCTGACGCATGACGGTGGTGTTTCCGGTGCAGTCGAACGTGTAATCGGCGCCGCCATCGGTGAGGGCGACGAGATGCTGGACGAGGTCGCCGGAGACGTCCTTCGGATTCACGAAATGAGTCATGCCGAAGCGGCGGCCCCAGGCCTCTTTGTCGGGGTTCAGATCGACGCCGATAATCCTGTCGGCGCCCACCATGCGCAGGCCCTGGATGACGTTGAGACCGATGCCGCCAAGCCCGAACACGATGCAGTTCGCGCCGGCCTCGACCCTGGCGGTCTTGACGACGGCCCCGACGCCGGTGGTGACGCCGCAGCCGATGTAGCAGGCCTTGTCGAAGGGCGCGTCCTCGCGGATTTTCGCAACCGCGATCTCGGGTAGCACCGTGAAGTTCGAGAAGGTCGAGCAGCCCATATAGTGGAAGATCGGCTGGCCCTTGTGGGAGAAGCGCGTGGTGCCGTCAGGCATCAGCCCCTTGCCTTGTGTGGCGCGAATGGCGGTGCACAGATTGGTCTTGCCCGACAGGCAGCTTTTGCACTGGCGGCATTCGGGCGTGTAGAGCGGAATGACGTGGTCGCCGGGTTGGATCGATGTCACGCCGGCGCCGATCTCGCGGACGACGCCGGCGCCCTCATGGCCAAGGATGGAGGGGAAGAGGCCTTCCGAGTCCAGACCGTCGAGCGTGTAGGCGTCGGTGTGGCAGATGCCGGTCGCCTTGACCTCGACAAGCACTTCGCCGGCCCTGGGGCCTTCCAGATCAAGCTCCACGATTTCGAGCGGGCGTTTCGCTGCGAAGGCGACGGCGGCGCGGGTTTTCATTGGTCAGACCTTTGATTGCCCGGCAAGTGAGCCGCTGAGCCGGGCGCGGTCAAGCGCAGGCCGGATCGATCAGGGGGCGGCGTCATGCTCCCCGCGAGCGGCCTCCCACACCTCGCGGGCCGCGCCGGCATTGAGGGCGGCGATGGCGATCCCGACGATCAGGTCGGGCCAGGCCGAAGCCCAGACCAGCGTCACCAGCCCCGCGCCGATGATCGCGATGTTGGCGACGGCGTCGTTCCGGGCCGACAGGAAAGCCGCCCTGGCGAGGCTCCCACCTGAGGAGCGAAAACTGGCCAGCCGCAGCGAACAAACGACATTCACGGCCAGGGCGCCCAGCCCCGCGATCGAGAGGATGAAGGGATCAGGCGCGACAGGCGCCTGAAGTTTTGTCCACCCTGTCCAAAGGGCGGCAGCGGAGGGGACCAGCAGCAAGGCGGCGAGCGTCATACCCATCCGGGCGCGAGCCCTGGGGGCCCAGTCGAGGGCGAGAAGCACGAGCAGGTTGACGGCCGCATCTTCCAGAAAATCGATGCTGTCGGCGAACAGGGAAACCGACCCCGCGACCTGGCCCGCGACGAATTCGATGAAGAAGTAGATGAGATTGGCCAAGGCGACAAAGCGCACGGCCTTGCGGAAGGCGCGGTCAGCTTCCCTGGCGTCGGTCATGATGCTGGAAATCGGCTGTCCCGCTGGCGGGGTCAAGCATGCGAGGCTATCACTCGTCGGAATAAGGAGTATCTCGCATGAGACGCATCGAAGGCTTTGTCGCCGGCACGACCGTGAATGCCAACAGCGGGCGCGCGGGCGATGTGTTCGACCCCAACACCGGCGAGGTTCAGGCGCGGGTCGGGTTTGCCTCCGGCGCCGATGTCGATGCGGCGGTTGCGGCGGCGGTGAAGGCCCACCCCGGCTGGGCCGCGACCAACCCGCAGCGGCGGGCGCGCGTGATGTTCGAGTTCAAGCGGCTGGTCGAGGCGAACATGACTGCGCTGGCCGAAATGCTGTCTGGCGAGCATGGCAAGGTGATTGCCGACAGTCGTGGCGACATACAGCGCGGGCTGGAGGTGATCGAGTTCGCCTGCGGCATTCCCCACGCGCTGAAGGGTGAGTACACGGAGGGCGCGGGGCCGGGCATCGACGTATATTCGATGCGCCAGCCGTTGGGGGTCGTAGCCGGAATCACGCCGTTCAACTTTCCGGCGATGATCCCGATGTGGATGTTCGGCGTCGCCATCGCGGTCGGCAACACCTTCATCCTGAAGCCATCGGAGAAGGACCCCAGCGTGCCGGTGCGCCTCGCCGAGCTGTTCATGGAGGCGGGGGCGGCGGCCGGCATGGACGCGGCCGGCGTGCTCAACGTGGTGCATGGCGACAAGGTCGCGGTGGACGCCATCCTGCATCATCCGGACATACGGGCGGTGAGCTTTGTCGGGTCCTCGGACATCGCGTCCTACATTTACCAGACGGGCGCGGCCAACGGCAAACGCGTGCAGGCGATGGGCGGGGCCAAGAACCACGGCATCGTGCTTCCCGACGCCGACATGGAGCAGGTGGTCAAGGATCTGTCCGGGGCTGCCTTCGGGTCGGCCGGGGAACGCTGCATGGCGCTGCCGGTCGTCGTGCCGGTGGGGAAGAAGACCGCCGATGAGCTGCGCGAGCGTATGATCGCCGAGATCGGGACGCTGAAGGTCGGCGTCTCCGGCGATCCGGCGGCACAGTACGGACCGGTGGTGTCGGCCGCGCACCTCCGGAAGATCACGGACTATATCGGGTTGGGCGTGGAGGAAGGCGCCGAGCTGGTCGTCGATGGGCGAGAATTCTCGCTGCAGGGATACGAGAAAGGCTTCTTCATCGGGCCGTCGCTGTTCGATAACGTAAAGCCCGGCATGAAAACCTATCACGAGGAAATCTTCGGACCGGTTCTGCAGATGGTGCGAGCCGAGACGCTGGAAGAGGCGATCGAGCTGCCGAGCAAGCATCAGTATGGCAATGGTGTCGCTATCTTCACACGCAATGGCCGCGCGGCGCGCGAGTTCGCGAGCAAGGTGAATGTCGGCATGGTCGGCATCAACGTGCCGATCCCGGTGCCGGTCGCCTATCACACCTTCGGGGGCTGGAAGCGCTCGGCGTTCGGCGACACCAACCAGCACGGAATGGAGGGCGTCAAGTTCTGGACGAAGGTCAAGACGGTGACGGCGAGGTGGCCGGAAGGCGATGTCGGGGATTCGAGCTTTGTGATTCCGACGATGATGTGAGGGCGGGATTGTGGTAGGGTGCAGCCATGGACGGAACGACTGCCCAAACCGTAGAGCGCCCTCTTCCGGAGGCGGCCCGCCGTAGGTTCACCGGGGACGATGTCGAACGCATGATCCGGGCGGGGATCATGGGCGACAAGGAGCCCTACGAGCTTCTTGGGGGGGAATTGATCGAAATGCCGAGCGAAGGCGCCCTTCATTTTGACGCCAAGTCCGCCCTGATCAAGATCATCGGCCGCGCGGCAGGCGATCTCTACGAGATCGGCGCCGACGGTCCTTTGCGGCTGTCCGGGGAAGCCTGGCCCGAGCCGGATGTCTTTGTGATACCGCGCGGCATGCGGCCCTCCCAGGCCAAGGGTCCGGACACATTGCTGGTGGTCGAGGTATCCGACTCTTCTCTAGCGGTCGATCTTGGCTACAAGGCGCAACTTTATGCGCGTCATGGCGTCCGCGAATACTGGGTGGTCGATCTGGTGAACGGAAAGATTCATGTTCAGCGCTTGAACGTCGATGGAAATTACGGCGAACCGCTTTTCGCCACGGCGGACCAGCACGTATCGCCAAGGCTCGCGCCGGAGATATCGATTCGTCTGTCTGACTTGAGATAAATGGCGTTGCGCGCTGTTCCGACCGCGCGGGTTCAAGCTCGAGCCTTTCGATCCCCGCGATGTGCTGAGGGCGGGACTTTCCCGCCAACGCCGCACGGCACGGAGGGCGTGAAGTTCTGGACCAAGGTTAGGACGGTGACGGCGAGGTGGCCGGAGGGCGAGCCGGCGGCGGAAGCTTCGTGGACCCGATGATACGTTAGGAAAGACGATGGCCCTCGCAGATTATGTCCAGGCTACAAGAGTGTATCGAATTGCGCGCGGCCGCATGAAATTCTTTCGTGATAAGGCACATGC
Organism: Alphaproteobacteria bacterium; assembly: GCA_034439955.1. Lineage (GTDB taxonomy): Bacteria > Pseudomonadota > Alphaproteobacteria > Caulobacterales > Hyphomonadaceae > UBA7672. The sequence continues at coordinate 5,842 of JAWXBJ010000138.1, read as the reverse complement.
CTTCGCAGCCACGCTGAAGCATGATTTCGATAGCTCCCAGATCAGCAAGGGGTTTCTAGAGACATGGCCGACAGGTCAACAGATCGCCGACGAAATTGTGGCCCTGCGTGATGCTGAAAAGGTTCTCAAGGCTACTTGGGAGGCGCTAACTGAAGATGAGAAAGAAGCAGTGGTTCGTCCTGACGATCTTTAACTTGCTTTGGGAGTCGTCGGCGTCTCACCTGCGTCACAAGAACATTCATGCGACTTCTGGCCAGACCTTGGCACTGCTGCAGCAAGGGCTTCCATTTTGACCCGCATCGCATTCATCGGTCTTGGCAACATGGGCGGGGGCATGGCCGCGCGGCAGGCGGCTGGCGGCCGCGAGGTGATGGCGTTCGACCTGTCGGAAGCGGCGGTCAGCAAGGCTGTCGGGGCGGGCGCGAGAGGAGTCGCGAGCGTGGCGCAGGCCGTCGAGGGCGCGGATGCGATCATCACCATGCTGCCGGCCGGGCCGCATGTGCGGAAGGTCTATGACGAGCACATACTGAAACACGCGCCAAGGTCGGCGCTGCTGGTGGACTGCTCGACGATCGACGTGGAGAGCGCGCGGGCGGTGGCGAGCCGGGCGAAGAACGGGGGATTTCGCTTTGCCGATGCGCCGGTGTCGGGCGGCACGGCGGCGGCGGATGCCGGGTCGCTGGCCTTCATGGTGGGTTGCGACGAGGCCGACTTCGTGGAGGTCGAGGAGGCGCTGAAGCCGATGAGCCGCGTGACGATCCGCGCGGGCGATCATGGCGCGGGGCAGGCGGCGAAAATCTGCAACAACATGCTGCTGGGCATCTCCATGATCGGAACGTGCGAGGCGTTCGCTCTCGCCGAGCGGCTGGGGCTCGCGCCGGACCGCTTTTTCGAGATCGCGTCGAAATCCTCGGGTCAGTGCTGGTCGCTGTCGACCTACGCACCCTGGCCGGGCGTCGGGCCGGTGACCGCCGCCGACCGAAACTATGAGGGCGGGTTCGCTGTCGCGATGATGCTGAAGGATCTGAAACTGGCGCAGGAAGCCGCCGCGAAGTCGGGGGCGGCGACGCCGCTGGGCGCGCAGGCGGAGGCGACATACGCGCTGTTCGAGCGGCTGGGTTTCGGGGCCAAGGATTTTTCGGCGATCCTGCAGATGCTGCGCGGCGAACTCGCAGGTCTCGAACAGTTGTCACGGAGCGCCGAGGCGGGCGTGGGCGATAAATTGAACGGCTTCCAACCGGACACAATAGCTGCTTCCGGGCTTTGATCTCGATCCGCTCATCGGCCTTCGATCAAGCCATTCGAAGCCCGGCTGAACGAGGCGCCGAATCGCCCAGGACGGGTTGTCGCCATCCGGGAAGATCGCCTCGCACGGGCGTAAGACAAGAGTTCGCGGCGCGGTTAATGCACAAAGTGCAAAAACGAAGCGTAATCAATAGCGTGCAGCGTGACTTGAACAGGCCGTCATGTTAGGCGAGCTTGAGGTGATGGGACGCCGCTTGCGCCGCTGGGGCAGCGCCTGCGCGTTCCCTGCCGGTCGATCGGGACGCGAGACACGGGGAGCTGAAGATGCTTGAAGAGACAATCGCCGCAGAATACCCGGCATGGCTCGACACGCTGATGTGGGCGACCGTCGCGATCGCCGCCGTCTGGATCGTGTCTTCGCTTTTCATCTGGATGCGCCGGCGTGCGTCCAACCTGACCTCCATGCAGAACGCCGGCGTGCAGGGCGACGCGCGGCCGGATTTTCTGTCGGTTGACCACAAGGCGCGCAAGGAAGCGATGGCGCGCGGCGAGGCCTATGACGACACGCTGGTCGCCCGCGAGAAGGCGGCGGCCGACGCGGCGGCGGGGATCGAGGCGAAGAAGCCGGTCAACATGATCGCCCGGATCGCCGGCCTCGCCAGCCTGCTATTCTCGGTGTTCTCGCTGTTCAGCGCCGTCATGCAGGTGATCATGAACATGGAACGGATGACCGGCACGCTCAGCCGCACCGATCAGCTCGGCATGATTCTGCAGAAATATCCGATTCCGGTGGCGATCTGCGTCTTCGTGATCGGCTTTCACATCGTCAACTACTTCACCAGCAAGAAATGGACGGAAGCGGCGCGATAGACCGTCCCTGCGCCTTTCGGTCCTCACACTCCTCCTGGAGACACGTCGATGAAAACCCAGACCCTCAGCCTCTCCGATCCCCGTCTGCTCGCGGAGTTCATCCGCCAGGAGGATTTCAAGGCGTTCTTCGAGAAGCGCTTCGAAGTGCCGCCCGACCATATGGGCCTGCTGATGCGCAATGGGCAGTTCGTGGACGCATTCCAGGGCGCCCACTTCACGGTAGGCGGGCTGTTCAACCAGCTGAAGGGTCTCATCGGCGGCTCGTCAGCCGTCAGCTTGCTGCTCGCGGATCTCAAGACGTTCCAGACCTGGTATGATTTCAACGCCATCACTAAGGACAAGGTCGATATCCGCGGAACGGTGACACTCGAGCTGCAGATCAATCCGGAGCGGCCGCAGAACATCATCGGCATGATGGCCGCGCGCAAATCGCTGTCGAAGGACGACGTCTCGGCGCGCCTGCGGCCGCATCTTGCCGACCGCGTCTACGAAGCCGCCGTGAGCCGCGTGGGCGCCGACGAGGTGCGTGGCAACAAGGGCCTGCAGGACATGATCCAGGCCGACGTCATGAAAGAAGTCGAGCGGGTTGCCGGCGACCTCGGCCTCCTGATCCGGTCGGTGTCGGTCGAGTGGGCCGTCAACGAGGTCGAGAAGAAGGAAATCCAGCGCGCCTCCGCGCTGCGCGAGGCCGAGGCGATCGAATTCGAATTCGAGACGCTGAAGCGGTCGATGGAGCGCGAGCACGAGAGCACCGAGATCAGGATCTCCAGCAAGCTCGATGTCGACAAGATGAATCTGCAGAGCGAAGCCGATCTCGAACGGCTGGTGCTCGACCAGGAGATCACTTTCCTCGACGCGCGCGAGACCAGCAAGCGCGTGCAGGAAATGAAGATCCTCCAGCATGAAATCGACATGCTGAAGTCAGAGCGGCTGGCGAAGTTCGACGGAGAGCTGCAGTCGGCGATCCACCAGGGGGTCGATCTCAAGGTGATCGACGAGCGCCGGCGGGTCGTCGAGCGCGGAACCGGCGAGCTGGACATGGAGCACCGGCTGCGGCTGCGCGCCCTGGAACGCGACTATGACGCGGAAACTCGCGGCCTGGTGCGCGGCGAGCTGACCCAGAATCGCCGCGAGGACCGCGACTACGACCACGACACCCGCGACAGGAATCTGGACATCCAGGGCAAGGAGCGCGATTTCGGATTCGAGGGGCGCAAGAAGGAAGTCGACGTCAAGGAGAAGGAACAGCTTTCGGCGCTCGAAATCCAGGTGCGCAACGACAAGGCGGCGCTCGACAAGTTGAAGGGCCTTGCCGGGCTCGAAAACGACACCGAGCGCGAGCGTCTCGAACGCCGGATCAAGGAAGGCGAGGTCAAGCACAAGCAGACGATGGACACGCAGCGCCTTGACGCGCAGCGCGAGGTCGATCGCATGCAGCTCGGCGCCAAGATGACACCCGAGCAGATACTTGCGATCAATGCCGGCCTGTCGCCGGCGGTCGCCAACATCCTGGTCGAGCAGGCCAAGGCCGGCGGCGCCAACAGCGCCCAGTCGATGCAGCTGATGCGCGAAATGGTCGAGCAGGCCAACCGCGCCAAGGTGCAGTCCGAGGAGCAGGCGCGCGCCATGTTCAACACCGGCATGCAGGGCGCCGTCGGCGTGGCGGCCGGCGCCGGGGCTGGCGGCATGGCGGGGATGGGCATGGGCATTGGCATGGATCCCAACGCCATTGTCGAATGTCCCAAATGCGGACGGCCGAATGCCGCCAAGGCGCGGTTCTGCGTCGGATGCGGCGACCAGCTCCGCCAGTAGGAGCCAGCGACATGGCGGGCGGATCAAGCGGTCCAGGCGGGGGCAATCCAGGCGGCGTCTCGTCCTGCTGTTACCAGCATGCGGTGAGCAAGGGCGCCGGGTTCTGCGGCGAATGCGGCAAGCCGCTGCTGCGCTGCATGGCGTTCAGCGAGTGCGGCGGCCTGATCGGGGAGGACGGACGATGCGCGGTCTGCGTGTCGCCGAAGCTCTTCCTCGACAAGGGGGCGGCCCTCGACGTCAAGGCGGGCGGCGCGCTGGTTTTGCCGCTTATCTTTTCGAACGCCTCGCCGATCTCGCGGCCGCTTTTCATCACCCATGTCTGGGTTCGCGAAGGCGACGGTGAGCGCAAGGCTCAGGACGTGGCGTGGGAAAGGCTGGACGCCGGCGCTTCCAATCCGGTCTGGGTGCAGACGAGCGCGCTCGAGCGAACCGGGCGCCAGCGCGTCGAGGTGAGTTTCGCGGCGGCGACCCGGTATCGCTGGCGCGAGGAGCAGTTCGCGTTTGTCTCCAACCTCGAACTCGAGGTCGAACAGGGCGGCAGCCTCGTCATCAACCAGACGATCAACACCGGCGCGAGCTCCGGCAGCGGCGGAGGCGACACGGTCTATGCGCCGATCCGTCTCGAAGATGCGCTCGACCAGCGCAAGAGCGCGGCGTCGGAACAGGCGGCGCCCCTCGCTCTGGTTCGCGGGGAAAGGTTCGAGCGGGCGAGCGGCGTGCGTGGATATGCTGCGGGACCGCTGGCGGGAGCGGCCGTCGCGCGCAGCGCCCGTTTCACCTGGAAGGGCTTTGGGCCGGGTGAGGCGCCGGGACCGGGCGCAATCACCACCGACGACAGCCTGTTCTCCCTCGGGCGGGCCAAGACAAAGGCGGACGGCGGCGACAGCGATGTCCGCCTGCTGGTGCGCGACGCGAAGGGAGCGGTTGACGAGGCGCTGTCGAGGGCGATCTCCCGCCGTCACATCGATCTCTTCATCCAGAGCGGCAAGCTGTGCCTGCATGCGGCGGGCGAGGCGGGCGTCACGATCGGGGAGCGCCGGGCGCCGCGCGACGGCATCGAAACGCTGGAGGATGGCGACGTGATCTCGGTGCTTCCCAAATATCCCGAGGCGCTGGGGCTGCAGGTCCGGATGCGCGCCCATCACGGGTCGATCGAGGACGTCACGATCATCCGGGTCCCGGCGGCTTAGGGATGGACCGATGAAGTGCCCCAGCTGCCAGAGCGACGTGGCGCCCGACGCCCGCTTCTGCGGCGAATGCGGGAAGGCGCTGCCGGCCCCCACCGTGAAGGCCCCCACCGTGAAGGCCTCCACCGTGACGGCGGCCGCCGAGCCGGCGATTGATTTCAGCACGCTTCACACGGTCGATGGTGGCGAGACGCGCAACCCTCGTGACGTGGCGGCCAAGCTGCTTGAGCCCGGCGCGGTGTTCGCCACGCGCTATGAGATCGTGCGGCTGATCGGCGAAGGCGGGATGGGCGTCGTCTATCGCGCGCATGACCGGCTTACGGAAAAGGACGTAGCCCTCAAGCTGATCCGCGCCGACCGGCTGGCTGGCAAGGACGCGGTCAAGCGGCTGGTGCGCGAAGGCGTCACGTCCCGCGACATCCGCCATCCCAATGTCGTCGCCGTCTACGATGTGGGCGAGACCGACGCACAGCCCTACATGTCGATGGAATTCCTCGAAGGCCGGTCGCTGCGGTCCTGGAACCGCGAACGAATGCAGGCCAACACCGAATGGTCGATGAAGACCGCGAGCGCGGTCATCCGCGAAATCCTGCTGGGGCTGGACGCCGCGCACAAGGCGGGCGTCGTTCATCGCGATCTCAAGCCCGAGAACGTGATGATGCTGTCGGAGCCGACCGATGGCGGGGTGCGGCTCAAGTTGCTCGACTTCGGCATCGCCCGCGCGGGCG
>JAWXBJ010000137.1:0-2557 GCA_034439955.1 Alphaproteobacteria bacterium | reverse complement strand
GCGCTTCGAAGCGCCGGTGACAGAATCGGTGCGGTTGCGAAATGGCTTGCCGTGCGCGTGCTTGGCGGGTTTCGCCCATGCTGGCTTGTTGGGATCCCGAGGCGGGCGCGGTGCGGGACTTTCGGTGGCCGGGGTGGATGCGACGGCGTTGCGTTCCTCGCGCTGACGGACGCGCTGGCGGGGGCGAGGCGGGAATCGGGGCTTCTCTCCGGGCGCGACCGCAGCTTCGGCGCGCGGTTTTCTGTCCTGGCGGGGCTCGTGCCCGGTCTTGTCGCGGCGCGGCGCGAAGGTCTCGGTTGTGCGGTCTTTCTTTGACCAGTCCTTTTTCTGACGCTCAGGCTGGCCGGCGTCGCGTTTCGGCTTGCCGGGGCCTGGCGAGGCGCCGGGCGCCCGTTCCGCTTCGACAGCGATCGCCGCGACAGGAATGTTCACCGCCGATTGCGACCGCGCATCGAAGGCCGGCTGTTCGGCCGGCGTCACATCGGCGATGCCGGAAGCGGGCGGCGTGTCTGGACCTCGCCTGTCGCGTTGCTCGCGCGGGCGGGGGTCCCGGAGGCGCGGCGCCACGGACGGCAAGGCATCAGGAGCGCCGGTTGAGGCGTCCGGGGCGGAGCTGGGGGTGATCCGGGTGTCGTCCTCAAGGGTCGCACGGGCGGCTTCGGTGAAAGATACGACGGCCTCGCCGATGATCTCGAACCTTGTCTCCCGGTCGAAAATGCGGATCGCGCCAATGTCCTGCTTGGTGACCTGTCCGAGGCGGCAGATCATCGGGACCAGCCATTTGGGATCGGCGTTGCGGTCGCGCCCGAGATTGAGATGGAACCATGATGCGTCGGCGCGCGACGGGCGGGGATCGCGTTGCGGGCGATCGAGGGGAGTGCGTTGCGGGCGATCGAAGGCGCGGGCGGCGCCATCCCTTGCCTCGCGGGGCGAAGGCGCTCGCGCCTCCCGCTTCCTGTTGTCGTCGGAGACCTCCTCCGGATCGGGCAGGCGGGCGCGATGAACGCGCATCAGCATCGCGGCGATCTGTTCTGGGGACAGTTTTTCCAGCAGCGCGCGGCCAAGGTCGAGGTCTTCGGTGGTCGGCGCCTCGGCAAGGGAGGGGTCGTTGAGGAGACGTTCGCGATCGGCCGCGCGGATCTCGCTGGCCGATGGCGGACCCTGCCAGACCGCGTCGATGTTGGCGGACTGGAGAATCTGTTCGACCTTCCGGCGCTTGGCGTGCGTGACCATCAGGACCGAGACGCCCTTGCGCCCGGCGCGGCCGGTGCGTCCGCTGCGATGAAGCAGGCCCGCCTTGTTGGTCGGCAGGTCGGCATGGATGACGATGCCAAGATCGGGAAGGTCGAGACCTCGCGCCGCGACGTCGGTCGCGACGCAGACGCGGGCCCGGCCGTCGCGCAGGGATTGCAGCGCCTCGTCGCGTTCGCGCTGGCTGAGTTCGCCGGACAGGCCGACGGCGAGAAATCCGCGGTCGCGCAGGCTGGCGTGGAGACGGCGCACGGCTTCGCGCGTGGCGCAGAAAACCAGTGCGCCCGGCGCCTCGAAATAGCGGAGCACGTTGACGACCGCGCGTTCGATGTCGAAGGGCGCGACGCGGATGGCGCGGTATTCGATGTCGCCGTGCGGTTCGGTGTGGCTGGTGGTGTCGATGCGGATGGCGTCGCGCTGATAGCGCCGGGCCAGCAGGGCGATGCCCTTGGCGATCGTTGCGGAGAACATGAGTGTGCGCCGGGCCTCGGGGGTGGCGTCGAGGATGAATTCAAGTTCCTCGCGGAAACCGAGATCGAGCATTTCGTCGGCTTCGTCGAGGACGGCGACCTTGAGATTCGCGAGGTTGAGATAGCCTCGTTCGAGATGATCGCGGAGGCGCCCGGGCGTGCCAACGACGATGTGCGCGCCGTCATGGAGCGCACGCTGTTCGCGGCGCACATCCATGCCGCCGACCGCATGGGCGATGCGTGCGCCGGTCCCGGCATAAAGCCAGGCCAGTTCGCGGCTGATCTGCATGGCGAGTTCGCGCGTCGGGGCGACGATCAGCGCAAGCGGCGTGGAGGCGGCCTCGAAGCGCTTGGCTTCGCCCAGCAGCGAGGCGGCCATCGTCAGCCCAAAGGCGACCGTCTTGCCCGAGCCGGTCTGGGCGGAAACGAGAAGGTCGCGGCCAAGGGGGTCGGAGGGATCGCCGTCGGCCTCCAGCACGGCGCGCTGGACAGGGGTCGGCTCCTCATAGCCGCGCGCGGCGAGGGCGCGATCAAGCGCGGGATGGCTGGGCGGAAAGGGCATGACGGAACGATTCGTTGGGGCGGCCAGGACCAAAAGCCGCGCGGCGGGCTTGATCCCGGCTGAAGGACTGGGCCGGGCTTAAGGACTGGGCCGGGTTGGCGGCCACCCTTTAGCGCATTCGCGCAAAAACGCCATGCGGGAAATGCGGTGCGGGTCGGGCGCAGTTCCGCATGCCGGGCAGGCGCCTGCCCTCAATCGAGCTCGTCGGAATCCCAGACGCCGCGCACGGCGATGTCGTTCTCGGCGCCGAGGTTGAACCAGGCGAGGCGGTCCT
>JAWXBJ010000136.1:0-4778 GCA_034439955.1 Alphaproteobacteria bacterium | reverse complement strand
GGATTTCGGCGCCGCTTGCCCTCTTTATCGGCGGCATTGGGGCGGTATCGGTCTTCAAGGCGGTCTATCTCGACAAGCGGGAGCTGAAATGCGCCTGCGTCGGCGGCGCCAGCAATGTCCCGTTGGGTTTCCTGTCGCTCACCGAGAACCTGATGATGATCGCCATGGCGGTCTGGATGCTCGCCTCGCCTCTGGTGGTCGGCCCGATGATCGCCCCGATGATCACGATGTGACCAGGAATCCAGGCCCCCAGCCTCTTCTCCGAGCGGCAGGTCTATCGCCCGTGGGCGCAAGGCGTTCAGTGAAGTCATTCCCGGACGAGCGAAGCGCGGCCCGGGAATCTTCCTGTCCTCGCCACAACCGGATTTTTCGTTTGGACCCCCCTCCCAACCTCTCCCCGAAAGGGGAAAGGTACAAAGCCCCCTCAGACCCTCTCCTTGGTCTTGGTGAACCTGATGTCCGGGTTCTTCTCCTGCACATATCCGATGTCCCAGGTGTTCTTGCCCAGGAACACCGGTGCGCCGTCGAGGTCCTTGGCCGTACTCGCCTTGTTGCGCTCCAGGAACTCCAGCAGTTTGGCCTTGTCGTCGCTGGCGATCCAGCGCGCCACATTGTAGGGCGCGGGCTCGAACAGCACGTCGAGATTGTTCTCGCTCGCCACCCGCTCGGCCATCACCTCGATCTGCAGCTGGCCCACCGCGCCGACGATCATGTCGGAGCCGATCTCCGGCGTGAACAGCTGCGTCACGCCCTCCTCCGCCATGCCTTCCAGCGCCTTGCGCAGATGCTTGGCTTTCATCGGATCCTTCGCGCGCGCCCGGCGCAGTATCTCGGGCGCGAAATTCGGTATCCCCGCGAACGACACCGTGCCGGTCTCCGACAGCCCGTCGCCCACCCTGAGCGCGCCATGGTTGGGAATGCCGATCACGTCGCCGCCAAACGCCTCGTCGGCGATCTCGCGGTCCTGCGCCATGAACATCACCGGCGCCGAGACGCCGATCAGCTTGCCCGCCGCCGTCTTCAGCCGCATGCCGCGCTGGAACCGCCCCGACACCATTCGGAAGAACGCGATGCGGTCGCGGTGATTGGGGTCCATGTTCGCCTGGATCTTGAAGACGAAGCCGGTCACCTCCTTGTTGTCTGTCCCGATGATTGCGGCGGCGCCTTTCACGGTCGCCTTCTGCGGGCGCGGCGCGGGCGCCTCCTCCAGGATCGCATCGAGCAAGGCCCTCACGCCGAAGTGCCGCAGCGCCGAGCCGAACACCACAGGCGTCATGTGCCCCTCGCGATAGCTTTGCCGGTCGAATGCCGGACAGACGCCCGAGGCCATGTCGCTCTGTTCGGCCAGTTCGGCGCGCTCGCCCTCGTCGAGTATCTCGTGGATCGAATTGCCGGCCATGGTCACGCGCTCGATCTCGTGCGCGGTGTTGCCGGCGCCGCCCGCCTGCCGGCGATAGACCACGAATTCCTGGCGGCGCAGGTCCAGCATCCCCCGGAAGCGCTCCCCCGACCCTTGCGGCCAGTAGAGCGGCGAGGCGGTCAACGCCAGCTTTTGCTCGATCTCGTCGAGCAGCGCGAATGGGTCCTGCGCCTCGCGGTCCATCTTGTTGATGAAGGTGATGATCGGGATGTCCCGCAGCCGGCACACCTCGAACAGCTTCAGCGTCTGCGGCTCGATCCCCTTGGCGGCGTCGAGCACCATGATCGCGGAATCCGCCGCCGTCAGCGTCCGGTAGGTGTCCTCCGAGAAATCCTCGTGACCCGGCGTGTCCAGCAGGTTGAAAACGCAGTCGGCGTATTCGAACGTCATCACCGAGGCGGAGACCGAAATGCCCCGGTCGCGCTCGATCTTCATCCAGTCCGAAGTGGTGCGCCGCCGCTCGCCGCGCGCCCGCACCGCTCCGGCCAGCCGGATCGCCCCGCCGCTCAGCAACAGGTTTTCGGTCAGCGTGGTCTTGCCCGCGTCGGGGTGGGAGATGATCGCGAAAGTGCGCCGGCGGGCGGCCTCGGCTTCGGGGGAAAGGCTCATGGCGCGCGGCTTACCGCATCCGACGCACGGGTGAAAGGCGCGCCTTGCCCCCCACATTGCCTTCGCGCCCGCGTTCGCTCATTCTCCGCCGGAAGCGCGGGCTGACACGCGCGATCCAGGGAGGCGCGAGCATGGCCATCGGTCCCGGACCCACGCGGCGCACGGCCCTTGCCTGGCCGCTGGCGCTTGGCCTGTCGGCCTGCGCCGCATCTCCCGAAACCGACCCCTCTTCCACGCCGGAGCCCGCGTCCGCCGCTCCCGCCGACGCCGCCTTCGGCAACTTCACCGGCCTCAGCGAATCCGTGCATTCGGGCGTCGCCTCTCCCGATGGCGAGCAACGCCTCACCGTGCGTCTCTGCCGCTATCCCGGGCTCGGCCTGTCGTGGATCTGGGTCCACGCCCGCACGCCGGCCGGCTTCTTCTCCTTCGTCGATCATCTCGCACCCTGCGAGCCGACGCCGACCCCCGACGGCGGAACCGACGCGCTCTACACCGACGCCCGCCGCGTCATCAGCCTCCGCCGCCTGGGCCTCGTCTCCAAACCCACCTCCGCCACCGCAACCGGCTCGGTCATGGCCCACCGCGAGACGACCAGCCGCTTCGGCGCCGGCGCCCACAAGCTGGACTTTACCATCGCCTTCACGCCCGAGCGCCTGTATTCCGGCCTCAATGTCGGCCGCACCGAGGTGTTCGGAAACACCGCCGCGAGCGTCACCGTCGACGGGACGCGCTTCGACATCGCCGGCCCCGCCCAGTTCCACGAGCAGCGACAGACCAATCCGCGCTTCGTCGTCCCCTTCACCTACAGCTCCCTGTGGGGCGAGGACAGCGGCGGGACGCTTCTCGTCACTGCGGCGCGCCGCGACGGCTATCTTCTGGAAGGCGATCGCACAACCGAGGTCGAGGGCGTGACGATCGGCCCCCGCGCGCCGCGCCGGGCGATCGACCTTCGCCTCGCCGACGGCCGCGCGGTGTCTGGCGAGGCCCGAACCGTCCAGGCCTTCACCATCCCCATCGTCGGCAGCGTCTGGCGCGGCCACATGATCACCGCCGATCTCGGCGGGCGGCGTTATCACGGCACGCTCAACGACCATCCCGGAACGGGTCCGGCATGACATTGCCTCCCACTCACCCCGAGGACGCGCAAAAGCGCGTTGACTCGAAGGGCGAGGGGCGAACGCCCTCAACTGACAGGAAACACGCCATGCAGCTCATCCGCACCGCCCTGACCCTGGCCCTCGCCTGCGCGCTCGCGCCGGCCTTCGCGCCTTCAGCCGCCGCGCTGGACGGCAAGCTGGTCCACGTCAAGATCGTCTCGGCCAACGTGCCCGGCCCGGTCGATCTGGCGATCTACACCCCGCCCGGCTATGACCCCAAACGCGCCGAGCCCTACCCCCTGATCGTCCAGCTCCATGGCGGCGGCGGGTCGAGCCAGAACATGACCACCATGGCCGAAACCCTGGAGACCGCGATCGAGGAGGGCCTCGTTCCCGCCTCTGTCTCGGTCATGCCTTCGGTCGGGCGCTCCTTCTACATGGATTACCGCGACGGTTCGCAGAAATGGGAGACCTTCATCGTCTCCGATCTCCTCGCCCACATGCGCGCCGGCTATGCGGTGCCGAAGGGGCGCGAGGGCACGCTGATAACGGGCATCTCGATGGGCGGCATGGGCTCGCTGCGCATCGCCCTCAAACACCCCGACAAATTCCACGCAGTCGCGGGCATGGAGCCGGGCATCGAGCCCGTGCTGGCCTATGCCGACATCCAGACGCGCGACCGTTTCTGGCGCAATAATGCGCTGTTCGAGGAGATTTATGGCAAGCCTGTCGACGCCGCCTACTGGGCCGCCAACAATCCGGCCACCATCGTCACGAAGGATCCCGCGCGTCTCAAGGGCCTCGGCATTTATCTCGAGGCCGGCGACCAGGACATGTTCTTTCTCCACCACGGCACGGAATTCCTGCACCGCGCCCTGTTCGACGGCGGGGTCAGCCACGAATACCGGCTGGTGAAGGGCGCTGAGCACACCGGCCCGTCGATCGCCCCGCGCGTTCTCGACGCGCTGACCTTCTTCGGCCGCATCCTCGACCCGCCGGAATGGATCAGCGCCCCGGTGACGGCGGCGCGCGCCCGCATCGACGGCATGAAGACCGCCGGCGGCTATCCGATCACCCCGCACGATCCGCAAACCCTGCGCACCGAGTAACCCCGGAAACCGGCCGAGGCGCCTGTCTCAGGGACAAGGGCAGGGGGGCGCCCTCTTCCCCTGCGAAGCGGGGGAAGTACCCAGAAGGGGGGATGGGGGCACGCCTCCGTCGCTTGAAGGGCATCCAGTGAAGTCATTCTCGGGCAAGCGCAGCGCGACCCTTAAAGTCATTCCCGGGCAAGTGCAGCGCGACCCGGGAATCTTTCCTTGCCTGAAGTCATTCCCGGGCAAGCGAAGCGCGACCCTTAAAGTCATTCTCGGGCAAGCGAAGCGCGACCCTTAAGGTCATTCTCGGGCAAGCGCAGCGCGACCCGGGAATCTTTCCTTGCCTGCAACAATCGGATTATTCGCAACAAGGACATGCTTCTCGGGTCAAGCCCGGGAATGACTCCAATGCTACACCTGCCCCATCCTCCCGGCGGATCAAAAGAGCACGAAACGATAGTTCGCCGAGCTCCGGTCGAAGGAACAGGATATCTGCGGCAGCGACGGTGAGCGGTAGTGCGCGAAGCGCGGTGGTGAGGCCAGGGGTCGGGGGAAGAG
>JAWXBJ010000135.1:0-5886 GCA_034439955.1 Alphaproteobacteria bacterium | reverse complement strand
CGTCGCCGGCGGCGTGATCGGCAACATGATCGGCAAGAACGCCACCAGGCAGCCGGGCTATGCCTACACGGTGCGCTTGCGGTCCGGCGAACTTGTCGCGATCACGCAGGGCGGCGACATCGCGATCGGCAATGGAACGCCCGTGCTGATCGAATATGGCGACCGCGCCCGGGTTATCCCGCAGAACGCCTCGATCGGCTACTGAAGCCCGTCAGCGGCAACCATTTAATCGGGAATGCCCGGACCGTCTGGGTCCGGGCGTTTTCATGATCGCTGCGACCAGACCGACCGCCCGCCTTGCGCCGTCAAAGAGGCGCTGGTAGGCCCACCCGATGTCGGCCATCCTGATATCTCCCTCGATCCTTGCGGCGGATTTCGCGCGCCTCGGCGAGGAAATCCACGCAGTGGACGCCGCCGGCGCCGACATGATCCACATCGACGTGATGGATGGACATTTCGTTCCGAACATCTCGATTGGCGCTTCGGTGATCGAAAAGCTGCGCCCGCACACGACGAGGCCGTTTGACGTTCACCTGATGATCGCCCCGGTCGACGCCTATCTGGAAGCCTTCGCGGCGGCGGGCAGCGATATCATCACGGCGCATCCGGAGGCGGGGCCGCATTTCCACCGCACGGTCCAGTCGATCAAGGCGCTGGGCAAGAGAGCCGGGGCCGCGCTCAATCCGGCGACCCATGAGGACGTGCTGGACCATGTTATGGACGAGCTCGACCTGATCCTCGTGATGAGCGTCAATCCCGGTTTCGGCGGACAGAGCTTCATCGACCGGCAGTTGCGCAAGATCGAGGCGATCCGCCGCAAGCTGGATATGCGGGGCCTGACGGCGATTCTCGAAGTGGATGGGGGCGTCACCGCCGCGACGGCGCCGGCGGCGATCAGCGCCGGCGCGACCGCGCTGGTGGCGGGCTCGGCGATATTCGGCCGGGGGCAGGCGGGCTATCGCGGCGCGATCGAGGCGTTGCGCGGGGTCAGGTCCAGCGGCATGACATCCTGATGGGCCTCGCAGGCGAGGGGGCGCACACCATGCCGGCCGACCGCGCGTCAGAAGATCAGGCCTGGCTCGATCTCGTCGGCCGGACGGGCGAGGCCCACAATCCCTCACCCGTCTACCGGCTGCGGCTCAACGGGCCGATTCCGCAAGGGCTGATCGCCCTTCCAAAGGACCACCGGGCCGTTCACCCCGGTCGCGGCCGCGAAATCATGGACGGCGTCTGGCGGTTCGGCGCCTTGACGGTCGAGACGCCGCCGGACCGGGCGCCCTGGGGACCGGCCTTCCCCTCGCTCCATTTCGCCGACCGCATCCACCGCTTCCACTGGCTGCGCGATGTCGCCGCCCAGGGACCGGCCGGCGAGGAGAGGGCGCGCTCGCTGGCAATCTCCTGGATCGAGGCGTTCGGGAAATGGGACGCGTTTGCGTGGCGCCCGGCCGTCGTCGCCGACCGGCTGGTCAATCTCCTGTCCGCCGGGCCGTGGCTTTTCAACGGCATCGAAAGCGAGACGCGCGCCAACCTTCTGGATTCGATGGCCCGCCAGACCCGCCACCTGTCGGCGTCGGCGGGCGAGGAAAGCGACCCGGCCGGACGATTTCGGTGCGCCGTGGCGCTTGCTCTTGCGGGCGCCTCGCTGGCTGAGTTGCGTCCCTCGCTGGATCAGGGGCTCACCCTTCTGGAGGCGGAGTGCGGAACGCAAATCCTCGCGGACGGAGGTCACGCCAGCCGCAGTCCCGAGACGCTGGCGAACGCCATGCTCGATATTCAGGCGGTCGAGGACCTGTTGCTGCGCATCGGCGTCAACGCGCCGGCCTTCCTGACCCGGCTTCAGCCACGCATGGCCAGCATGCTGAGCTTTTTCTCGACACAGGATGGCGGTCTTCTGGCCGCGCATGGCGGCGGGGAGGGGTCGGGAGGTCTCGCTGCCGCAGCCATGGCGCCGCATGGCGGCCTGGTTTCGAAATTCTCATTTGCCCGGCTGACAGCCTATCAGCGTGTCCAGGCCGATGAGCTGACGCTCTATTTCGACACCGGGGCGGGACCGGAAAAGACCCAGGGCGGGCGCGCCCATGCGGGCGCACTGTCGATCTGCGTAGATGACGGAACGGACCGTCTCATCACCTCGTGCGGCGCCCATTCCGATCTGGAGCCCGCTTTGCGAGAGGCGGGCAGACAAACCGCCGCACATTCCGTTCTGTCACTGAACGGCGAGGATTCCGCCCTATGGATATTCGACCCGTCCACGGGACTGCGCTTTCCGGAGGGGCCGGCGGCCATTTCTGCGCGTCGGCTCGAAGAAAACGAGCAGTACCTTTTGGAGGGTCAGCATGGGGGCTGGCGCGTGCGGCACGGACTGATCTATCGGCGACGTCTCTACATCGCCAAGAACGGCGCCAGGATCACGGGGGAAGACAGCCTGTCGCGGCCGATGTCCGAAACGACGCCTGCATCGGCGACATCCATTCCCTATGCGTTGCGCTTTCATCTTCACCCGGGCGTCCAGATCGCGCCGGGACCTGACGACAGGACAGTTTTCCTAGGTTTGGCCGCGCGGCAACGGGTTTGGAGATTTCGCAGCGAGTCTTTGCTTTCAATCGAGAATTCGCGCTATTGGGGAGCGGGAGCAGCGGTCAAGACTCAGCAGCTTGTCGTCCGGGGCGAGGCGGATGCAAAAGCGGACGGCTCGCAGCCTCCCAACCGGGTTCGATGGGCGCTGTCGCGCATCGAGCCCGGCGTATGAGGGGGTGTAGCGTTGAGCAATGATGGCAGGTCCGGACGGGTGGCGGCGATTCAGGCCAAGGCTCTATGCTTTGGCTACGACATCCTCTCGGGTGTCGCGGCGATGTACATCGCCCCGCAGATCATTTTTCAGGTGTCCACACAGCAGGCCTCGCCCAACTGGCTGGACTTTTTCGCCGCTGCGGCGTTCGGCGTCGCGGGCGCGTTCTCGTTCTGGCTGATGGGCGTGCATCGCCAGGTCTGGCGTCACACGTCCCTGCGCGACGTGGTGCGGGTGTTTCAGGGCGTCGGCCTCGCCAACCTCATGTCGCTGCCCATCCTTCTTCTGGCGACGACGCTTTCGCACTTCCCCGCCGCCGCCATTTACCTGGAGATCCCGATCTGGCTCGCCCTGCTGATGGTGGTGCGTCTATGGGCGCGGGGCAGGGCGACGGGCGACCTCACGGCGATCCTGCGGCGCGAGCCGCCTCATGCGCCGCGCGCCCTCGTGGTGGGCCCAGCAGCGTCGGTCGCCGAGGCGCTCCGGGCGTCACGCCGGTCTCCGTCCGGCGCCCCGATCCGTGCCATCGGCATCGTCGAGACCGGCGGCGCGGACGTCGGGCGGGACATCGAGGGCGTTCAGGTGATCGGCGGGCTCGACCAGCTCGCTTCGCTGTTCGACCACTATACGGCCCGCTTCGGCGAGTTGCCCTGGATCGCCATCGCGGCGCCCCGGGACGACCGGCGGACGATGGAGGCGGCGCTCGCCGTCGCCTCGGCGCGCAAGGCGACGCTGCTGCGCATGGTGTCGAGCAAGCATGCCGCGCTGGAGCCGATCCGGCCCGCCGACCTGCTGGCGCGCGCCGAACGGCGGCTCGACATGGCGCCGGTCGCCCGGCTGATTTCGGGTGCGAGGGTGTTCATCACCGGCGGCGGCGGGACCATCGGAGGCGAGCTGGCGCGGCAGTGCGCGGCGGTCGGACCCGCCGAGCTGACGCTCTACGACAGCTCTGAGTTCAACATCTTCGAGATCGACCAGGAACTTTCGCGCGCCTATCCGAATGTCGTTCGCCGCACGGTCATCGGGGATGTGCGCGACGAGGCGCGGCTGGAGCAGGCGATGCGCGAGGCCGCGCCCGACGTCGTGATCCATGCCGCCGCCCTGAAGCACGTGCCGCTGATGGAGCTCAATCCCAACGAGGCGATTCTCACCAATGTGCTGGGCGCGCGGAGGACCGCGACGATCGCCGCGGAAATGGGCGTCAAGGCGTTCACCTTCATCTCGACGGACAAGGCCGTGAATCCGTCCAACGTTATGGGCGCGACCAAGCGGGCGGCCGAACTCTTCCTGCAGGCCTATGCGCCGACAGCGCCGGGGACACGCTTTTCCCTGGTGCGCTTCGGCAATGTTCTTGGCTCGAAAGGATCGGTCGCGCCGTTGTTCGAGCGGCAGATCGCCGAGGGCGGCCCGGTGACGGTCACCCATGCCGACATGACGCGCTATTTCATGAGCGTCGAGGAAGCGTCGGCGCTTGTGCTGCAGGCCGCCGCGCTGTCGTCGGAATCCGATTCGACCGACGCGACGCTCTACGTGCTCGACATGGGCGAGCCGGTCAGGATCATGGACCTCGCCGAGAAGATGATCCGCATGAAGGGCCTGACGCCGGGCCAGGACATCCTGATCCGCATCACCGGTCCGCGTCCGGGCGAGAAGCTGACGGAACGGGTGTTCTACGAGAAAGAGCAGGTCCAGCCGACCCTGGTCGACGGCGTGCTGGAAGTCGCGCGGACAAAGTCGCCGCCGATCGCCGAGGTGCAGGAGCGGCTGGACGCCATCGTCTCCTACGCGGCGCGGCGCGATCCGCAAGCCTCGCTCAGCATGATGCAGGCGCTGGCGCCGGAATTGTTCGCCGAGGATCCGTGGGGAGAGGCGCCGTTCAACGTTCACTGACGGGTGAGCGGCGACTGGCGATCGGCCATTGGCTTTTCGCCGGTCGCTATTCGGCAGTCGCGATGCTATCTCGCGGCGTTCAGTGAACGGAGCTTTCCCATGCCGCAGCCGGCGCCCGCCCAAGTCCGCCGCGCGCTGATTTCGGTCTCCGACAAGACTGGGCTGGTCGAGCGGGCGCGGCGTCTTGCGGCGCTGGGCGTCGATCTTGTGTCGACGGGCGGCACTGCAAAGGCGCTGAAGGCGGCGGGTCTCGATGTGCGCGACGTCGCCGACGTCACCGGCTTTCCCGAAATGATGGACGGGCGGGTCAAGACGCTGCATCCGGGCGTGCATGGCGGCCTGCTGTTCCGGCGCGACGTCGAGAGCCACCAGCGGGCCGCCGCCGACCATGGCATCGAGGCGATCGACCTCGTCTGGATCGATCTCTACCCGTTCGAGGCGACAGTCGAGAGCGGCAAGGGATTCGGGGACTGCATCGAGAACATCGACATAGGCGGTCCGGCCATGCTGCGCGCGGCGGCCAAGAACGCGGACTTCGTGACCGTGTGCACGGATGGCGGCGACGTCGACGCTGCGCTGGCGGAGATCGAGGCGAGGGGCGCAGTGTCCGGCGCCCTGCGGCGCAGGCTGGCGGCCAAGACCTATGCGCGGACAGCCGCCTACGACGCGGCGATCTCCGAATGGTACTGGCGCGAGATCGAGGAGGACGCCGGCGCGTGGCGGGCCTTCGGGGGCAAGCTCCGGCAGACGCTGCGCTATGGCGAGAATCCTCACCAGAAAGCTGCGCTCTATGCCTCGGCGAGACCCCGGGCGGGCGTCATGACGGCGAGGCAGGTGCAGGGCAAGGAGGTCAGCTACAACAACATCAACGACACCGACGCGGCGTTCGAACTGGTCGCCGAGTTCGATCCGGCGGCGTCACCGGCGGCGGCGATCATCAAGCACGCAAACCCCTGCGGCGTGGCGCTGGGGACGAGTGCGCTGGAAGCCTACCGCTCGGCGCTGGCATGCGACCCGGTGTCGGCATTCGGCGGGATCGTGGCGCTGAACGTCCCGCTGGACGGGGCGACGGCCGAGGCGATCGCCGGGATCTTCACCGAGGTGGTGATCGCGCCGGGCGCCAGCGAGGCCGCGATGTCGGTGTTCGCGAGGAAAAAGAACCTGCGGCTGTTGCTGACGGACGGCCTGCCGGATGCGGCGGCGCCGGG
>JAWXBJ010000134.1:0-10120 GCA_034439955.1 Alphaproteobacteria bacterium | reverse complement strand
GGCATCCGGACGCGGCTCCTGGCGGCCCTCAGCGCGGCGGCTCTCGCGGCTCCTGCGGCGGGCTGGCTCCACCCCCGCCGCAGGAGCCGCGAGAGCCGCCGCGCTGAGGGCCGCCAGGAGCCGCGTCCGGATGCCTGCCTGCATGTCCATCCCTCGTGATTGGCGCCCTCGCCATCCTAAAGCGCTTTCAGGCGAACCGGAACCGTTTCGCCCGTCGGAAAACGCCACCGCGATGTCAGGTCGCCGGAAAGTCGCGTGAAACCGCATTGCACTTGAGAACAATTCTCAATATATCTCGCGATATGGATAGTCTCTCACACCTGAACCTCGACCAGCTGGTCAAGGGCGCGGTCGGCCGCGTCGCCGGTTTCGACGGAAGTGATCCCAAGCTTGTCGCCAAGCTCCGTGAGATCGGCTTTGCCGAGGGCGACGAAGTCGAGCTGCTGGCGCGCGGCTGGCTGGGCGGCGCGCCCTTGTCCATCAGGCTCAACCGCACCGTCATCGCATTGCGCAAGGGTGAGGCGGCGCTGGTGCGGGTGGAGCCCGCGACGTGACGATGATCGCGCCGCGCCTCGCCCTGGTCGGGGCGCCCAACAGCGGCAAGACCACGCTCTTCAACGGTCTCACGGGCGGTCTCGCCAAGACAGCGAACTATGCTGGCGTCACTGTGGAAACGCGCAATGGGCGGTTCGAGACAGCGGCCGGTCTCGTGGTCGAACTTGTGGACCTGCCCGGAATTTACGGACTCGAAGCCCGCTCCACGGACGAGCGCGTTGCGATCGACGCCATCCAGGGCAAGCTCGCCGGTGAGGCCTCGCCCGACGCGCTCATCCTGGTGGCGGACGCCGCCAATCTGCGCACCCATCTTCACACGGTCCTTCAGATGAAGGCGCTGGGAAAGCCGGTGATCGTCGCCCTCAACATGATCGACCTGGCGGAGCGCGACGGCGTCCGGATCGACGTGGCGCGGCTGCAGGAAATGCTGGGCGTCCCCGTGGTGCCGACGCGCGCCACCCGCAAGGCCGGCCGCGAGGCGCTGATCGCCAAGATCGACGAGGTGCTGGCGACGATGCCGCGCCTCGTGGCGGTCGCCCCGGTCACGCCCCCGGGGAACCTCAAAAGCCTCCAGCAAGAGGCGCGGCGGATCGCCAGTGAGACCGTGTCCGAACCGCCGATGAACGGCGTGACGCGGCGCGCCGACGCCATCCTTCTGCATCCGGTGAGCGGACCCGTAATCCTCGCCGCCATTCTCTTTGTGGTGTTCCAGTCCGTCTTCGCATGGGCGACGCCCGCCATGGACGCGATCGAGGGAGGTTTCGCCGGGCTCCAGGGCGCGATAGGACCAATGATCGGCAACGACATCGTCCGCAGCTTTGTGGTCGACGCGATGATCAACGGCGTCGGCTCGGTGATCGTGTTCCTGCCGCAGATCGTCATCCTGTTCGCCTTCATCCTGGCGCTGGAAGCGTCGGGCTACATGGCGCGCGCAGCCTTCCTGATGGACGAGTTGATGCTTCGGGTAGGCCTCAACGGACGCGCCTTCATTCCGCTGCTGTCGTCCTTTGCCTGCGCCATTCCCGGCATCATGGCCGCCCGCACGATCGAGGACGAGCGCGACCGGCTCACAACCATCATGGTCGCGCCCCTGATGACATGCTCCGCCCGCCTGCCGGTCTACACCCTGCTGATCGGCGTGTTCATTCCATCCACGAGCGTCGGCGTCTTCAATCTGCAAGGGCTGGTGCTGTTCGCGCTCTACATTATCGGCGTCGTCAGCGCCGTCGCGGTCGCTTTCATACTCAAGCGCACGGCCACCAAGGGTCCGCCGCAGGCGCTGATAATGGAGCTTCCGACCTACAAGATGCCGGTGGCGCGCGACTTTTTCCTCGGCCTGATCTCCAAGGCGTGGGCGTTCCTGAAGCGGGCGGGAACCATCATCTTCGCCGCCACGGTCCTTCTCTGGTTTCTCGCAACCTTTCCGAATGGCGGCGCCGGCCTCGAAGGCAGCTATGCCGGCATGATCGGACGCACGATCCAGCCCGTCTTCGCGCCGATCGGCTTCAATCTGGAAATGGTGGTGGCGCTGATCCCGGGCATGGCGGCGCGCGAGGCGGCGGTCTCCTCGCTGGGGCTGATCTATTCCCTGGGGCCGGTGGACGAGACCTCGCAGGCCCTGCAGACGACGCTGGCGACGGCCTGGTCGCTTCCGATGGCCCTCTCCTTCATCGCCTGGTACGTCTATGCGCCGCAGTGCTTCGCAACGCTGGCGACTGTCAGGCGCGAGACCAACTCCTGGGGCTGGACCTGGTTCATGTTCCTCTACCTCGTCACTCTCGCCTATCTGGCGTCGCTGGCGACCTTCTGGATCGCGACGGCGGCGGGATTGTAGGCGGCAGGTCGAAGCCTGCGCATCGCCGAGGCCAGGAGGCCGGCCGTCAGGAACAGGTAGATCGGTTCGATCGTATAGCGCATCCGCGCCTGTTCGCCGCCGTTCAGAAGATGCGCCGTCAGCGTGAAATAGCCCATGAACAGCAGCAGAAGCAGGTAAAGGTGCGGGTTCGTCCGGATGTTTTTCACCGCGAACCACCAGAGCGCCAAGACCCACAGGATCATCGCGGCGCGGCCGGCCATCCCCAGATTTTCATGGGCGCGCTCCATCGGCCCCATCACCCTGTCCCAGCCGAGCGGATCGACGTCATAGTCCGACGCCAGCACCTGGTGCGACCCCAGCAGCGCCGCCAGGCGTTCGCCCGTCCAGCCGGGCAGGTCGGCGAGGATCGCGTCCTTCGACAGGGCGAGGCAGTCGCGGCTGCGCTCCACGAGACCGACATGATTGTAGTTGGGCTCGCCTGAACTCTTCCATGCGCGGGTCAGTACGGGATGGCCCGTCTCCGGAGCGCCCTCGGCCACGGATGCTTGATGGGCTGCCGCAAAGTCGCAGCGCGCGAGGTCGCCGGATTGTCCGCCGGGCGCCGTCTGGGCGAGGTTGAGGCCGATCCAGCCCGACGCGGACGGCAGTCCGAACATCACCGCGTTCTTGATCGTCGGCAGGGCGGATATCGCGACCGCCGCAACGACCATGAGGAACGCTCCGCGGCCCGGGCGGCGCCAGCCCCGCGACCACCCGACCAGCGCGACGGCAAACAGCGCCACGAAGGCCGGATGAAAAATGGCCCAGGTCCATGACAGCGCCACGAGGACGCAAAGCGCGCCAGCCACGGGCCACAGCTTCCCGCCGAGAGCGTTTTCAGGCGGGCCGGGAACCGGCTCGCCGTCAGAAAAGGCGACCAGACAAGCATCCAGAGCATTTGGGCGACTCGAAAATCGCCGAAAATGCGCTGGCTCAACCTTGAGGAGAAAGAAAACCAGCAGTGTGACAAGGAAAAAGGTGAGGTGAGGGTAGAATGCGATCGCCTCGAAATAGATCACGTTGGGCGAGCACAGGACCGCAAGCGTGACGGCGACAGCCGCGAACGGCGGAAAGCTCAGTTTCCGCAGCGCCGAGAGGATCATCACTCCCGCTCCCGCCGACAGCGCAATGTGGATCATATGGATCGCGCTGGTGACGGCCGCGCCGTCCGGCCCGACCACCCTCACCACCGCCGCGAGAAATCCGTTCCAGAGCGGCGGCTGGGCGTGGAGATTCCACAGCGAGCCGAGCGGATCGCTCGCCAGGAGCGCGAGGTCCAGGTGTTGCCAGTGGTGTTCGACGACGTCGGGGTCCGGCGCTATGCCGAGCGCCGCAACGGCCAGACGCGACAGGACGAAGAGCACCAGAAAAAGGATTGACGGAGAGACGGTCCAGTTGCGCACGATCGCCACTCCGGCCGGCGCCCGCAGTCGCGGGGACGCCATGGACGGGCAGAATGGCAGGGTTTCGCCTAGATTTGCTTAACCGGCCTATTCGGCAGCCTTCATCACCTGCGTCTCGGGCGTCCATCTGAGGCGGGGGCTGCGCGCCGCCCGCGTCTCGTCGAGCCGCCTCACGGGAGCAAGATGCGGCGCGGTTTTCAGCGACGGATCCCTTTGCAGTCCCCGCCGCGCCACAGAACCGAGCGCCTCGATGAAGCGGTCGAGTTCCGCTTTCGATTCCGTCTCGGTGGGTTCGACCAGCATTGCGCCATGCACCACCAGCGGGAAATAGGTCGTCATCGGATGATAGCCTTCGTCGATCAGGCCCTTGGCGATGTCGATGGTCTCGACGCCTGTGTCCTTCAGGAAGGCGTCCGAGAACAGCGCCTCATGCATGCAATAGCCCGGGAAGGCGGGGCTCATAACATCTTTCAGACGCGCCTGAATGTAGTTGGCGTTGAGCACCGCATCCTCCGCCACCTGCCGGAGGCCATCGGCGCCATGGCTGAGAATGTAGGACAGCGCCCGGGTGAACATTCCCATCTGGCCGTGGAAAGCGCACATGCGTCCGAAGCTTTCCGTCGCTTCGCCTTCGCCATCGTGTTCGACGAAGCGAAGCCCCTCGGGCGTTTTCACGATGAAGGGCACGGGCGCGAAGGGCGCGAGCGCTTTCGACAGAACCGTCGGACCCGAACCCGGGCCGCCTCCGCCATGGGGCGTCGAGAACGTCTTGTGGAGGTTGATGTGCATGGCGTCGATGCCAAGATCGCCCGGACGCACGCGGCCGACAATGGCGTTGAAGTTCGCTCCGTCGCAGTAGAAATAGCCGCCGGCCGCGTGGATCAGTTCGGCGATTCTGACGATGTCGCGCTCGAACAGGCCGCAGGTGTTGGGATTGGTCAGCATGATGCCGGCGACGTCGTCGGATCGAACCAGCTTCGCCTTCAGGTCCGCCAGATCGACGCGGCCGTCCGGCGCGGCGTTGATCTCGTCGATGACAAAGCCGCACTGCGCCGCCGTCGCAGGATTGGTGCCATGCGCCGAGACCGGCACCAGCACGCGCTTGCGGTGGGGTTGACCGGAGGCCAGCAGCGCCGCGCGGATCGCCAGCATGCCGCAGAGTTCGCCATGCGCGCCGGCCTTGGGGCTCATCGCCACGGCGGGCATGTTGGTGAGCTTCATCAGCCAGTCGGCAAGTTCGCTGATCAGTTCGAGCGCGCCCTGGACTGTGGATTGCGGCTGCATCGGGTGGATGTCGGAAAAGCCCGGCAGGCGCGCCATCTTCTCGTTGAGGCGCGGATTGTGCTTCATCGTGCACGAGCCGAGCGGGAAGAGGCCAAGATCGATGGCGTAGTTCCTCTGGCTGAGGCGCACATAGTGGCGCATCGTCTCCGGTTCCGAGAGCCCCGGCAGTCCGGTCGGGACCTTGCGCTTCACGCCGCCCAGGCGGTCGGTCTTCTTCTTTGGCTCGGGCAGATCGACGCCGGTCTTGTCGACCGAGCCGACCTCGAAGATGAGACCCTCGGCCTGCAGAAGCCCCCTCGATCCGGAGACCGTCTGGCTGGGGCTGTCGCCCGTGACGGCGCTGAGCGAGGTCGGTCGGCCAGTGGAGTTCATGGTCATGGCAGCCTCGCAGTTGTCTGTCGGAGGGTGGAGAAAACAAGACCCCCACCTGATCTGAGAGCGATGAGACGCGCGTGCGTGTAGCGCCTCCCCCTTTCAGGGGGAGGAAGCAATGGCGGTGTTCTCCTCCCCCTGAAAGGGGGAGGAGCCACGTTAACGACCGGTTCAACGGTTAGATTTGGGTGGGGGTTAGCTTGTGCATGGTGAAGCATCACCTCAACACCTCCCACAGCGCCGAGGCGTAGGCCTCGATGTCGGCCGTCGTCGTGCATTCGGTCGCCGCCGCCACGATGACGTCGTCGAACTTGGCCTTCGGAAACAGCCGCGAGGCGCGAACGCCGCCCAACACGCCCTCTTCTTCCAGCGCGGCCAGCACCTGATCGGCGGGCTTCGAGGTGCGGAATGCGAACTCGTTGAAGTATCTTGGAGTCAGAACCTTCACGCCCTTCACCTTGCCCAGCGCGTCGGCAAGATCGCAGGCCGCCTCGTGGTTGAGCCGGGCGAGGCGCGTGAGGCCCTTGTCGCCCAGCAGCGTCATGTGCGCCGTGAAGGCGAGGGCGCAGAGGCCCGAATTTGTGCAGATGTTGGAGGTCGCCTTGTCCCGCCGGATGTGCTGCTCGCGCGTCGACAGCGTCAGCACGAAGCCGCGTCGGCCGTCGGCGTCCAGCGTCTCGCCGCAGAGGCGCCCAGGCATCTGGCGCACCAGTTTCGACCGGCAGGCGAAGAGGCCCACATAGGGTCCGCCAAAGCCCAGCGGCACGCCGATCGACTGGCCTTCGCCGACCGCGATGTCCGCGCCCATCTCGCCGGGCGGGGCGACCATTCCAAGCGAGACCGCCTCGGTGAAGACCGACACCAGAAGCGCGCCCCTTGCGTGGGCGGCGTCGGCGACGGCCGACAGGTCCGTCACCGTGCCGAACACGTTGGGCGACTGGGCGATGACGCAGGCGACCTCATCCGACAGCGCTTCCACCAATCGGGCCTCGCCGTCGATCTCCGGATATTGCTGCACCACCGTGATGCCGGCCGCCTCGCACAGCGTGCGCGTGGTGTCGGCATAGTGCGGATGCAGGCCGCCCGAGAGGATCACCCTTGTGCGCCGGGTCACACGACAGGCCATCACGGCGGCCTCGGCGCAGGCCGTGGAGCCGTCATACATGGACGCATTGGCGACATCCATGGCGGTGAGGGCCGCGACCTGTGTCTGGAATTCGAACAGGGTCTGTAGCGTGCCCTGTGCGATCTCGGGCTGGTAGGGCGTGTAGCTGGTCAGGAATTCCGAGCGCTGGATGATGTGATCGACGCTCGCCGGGATGTGGTGCTTGTAGGCGCCGCAGCCGACAAAGAACGGACCCTCCGAGGCCGTGCGGTTTTTCTTCGCCAGCTTGCCCAGATGGCGTTCCACGGCCAGTTCGCCCTGATGACTGGGCAGTCCGGCCACGGGCTGCGTGAGGCGCGCTGCGGCGGGAACGTCGGTATAGAAATCATCGACAGAACTGGCGCCGATAGCGGCGAGCATGTCTGCGCGATCGACCGGAGTGAGGGGGAGGTATCTCATTGGGCCGAAGTCTCCGTGGTCGTTGCCGGGTCCGATGTCATTTCGTCTGCAAGCGCGCGGGCGCCTCCGTCGCTTGAATGGGAGAAGCCGTGATGTACGCCGGCGCGGTCTGCCTCGGACCGGTTCTGGCTGAGCTTGCGAATGCCTTCCATGGTCGTGATGCGCAAGCGCACGCCGATGATGGCGCGGACCATGCCCTCGATATAATCGCCCGGCGCATCGCTCACCTCCCACGGGGCGGCGCTGCCCGCTTCCATCATGTCGGTCAGGCGGCTGATATGGGCGCGCAGGTCGGACGCTTCCTCGAAGAGATCGAGTGTTCCGGAGACATGAACCGCGATGTAGTTCCACGTCGGCACGACGCGGCCATTCTCGCGCTTCGATTGATAGAGCGACGGCGTCACATAGGCGTCCGCGCCCTGGAAAATCGCAAGCGCGGGGATGCCGTTGCTGATCGTCGCCAGCATGGGATTGGCTCGGGCAATATGGCCTTCGAGATACGCGCCGCCATTGCCGGATCGTTCAAGCTTCATGGGCAGATGGGCAGCTTGCACTCCATCTACGCCGCCCGTCACCAAAGTGGCGAACCGGCGCGCGTCCACGAACGAGGCGAGTTCGTCGTCGTCGGTCACGCGGAAGGCGGGGTGGGCGTACATGCCTGCTAGAGTCCTGCGCAGAAGGCGTCGTAGGCGGCCTTGTCCATCAGCTCCGAAAGCTCCGAGGGATCGGCGAGCTTGATCTTGCAGAACCAGCCGGCGCCTTCGGGGTCTGCGTTTACGGTCTCCGGCGCGGCGACCAGCGCGGCATTGGATTCCGTCACTTCGCCGGTGACCGGGGCGTAGACGTCGGAGGCGGCTTTCACGGATTCCACGACGGCCATGTCGCCGTCCTTCTTCACCGCCTTGCCGGGGTCCGGCAGATCCACGAAGACGACGTCGCCCAGTTTCTCGGCGGCGTAGGCCGTGATGCCCACCGTGCCGAAATCGCCCTCGACGCGGATCCACTCATGTTCGTTCGTATAGAAAACGGTCATCCGTAATCTCCCTCAGCGTTTGTAGCGGTGCGGCGCGAATGGCAGGGCGGCGACTTCGGCGTCCAGCGGCTTGCCGCGCACGATCAGCTTCAGCGGCGTCCCGGTTCTGGCGTAGGCGGTCGCCACATAGCCCATGGCGACGGGCGCGTTGACGCTTGGGCCAAAGCCGCCCGAAGTGACCACGCCGATCGTCTCGCCGGCCTCGGTCTAGATTTCGGCGCCCTCGCGCGCCGGCGCCCGGCCCAGCGGTCTTATGCCGACGCGGCGCCGGGTCGGGCCAGTCTCCAGCTCGCGCAGGATGCGTTCGGCGCCCGGGAAGTCGGCGCGCTCGCGGCGCCCTTTCGAAACAGTCCAGGCAAGGCTGGCGCCGATGGGCGAAACGTGCGCGTCGATGTCGTGTCCATAGAGGCAGAGGCCGGCTTCGAGGCGCAGGCTGTCGCGCGCGCCAAGGCCGATGGGTTTGACGCGCCCCGTTTCGCAGAGCCTGTCGGCAAACCCTTCGGCGTCCTGCGCGGGCACGAGAATCTCGAAGCCGTCCTCGCCGGTATAGCCCGAACGGGTCATGTGGACGCGCGCGTCACGGCCAACCGCGACTGCGCGGTAGGTCATGAAACTCATGCTGGCTATGTCGTCGGCCGCCGCCGGAAAGGCCTCCACAAGCGCCGTCGCCGCTTCCGGTCCTTGCAGCGCCATCAGGCAATGGCGCTCGTCCGCCCGGTCGAGTTGGGCGCCCGGACACATCTGCGAGATGCGCGAGAAGTCGAACTCTTTGCCGCCCGAATTGACGACGATATAGAGTTCCCCCTGGCGGTCCGGGCCGAAGGGCCGGGCGACCATCAGGTCGTCGAGTATCCCGCCATCGTCGGCCAGCAGCAGCGTGTAGCGGTTCTCGCCGGGCTTGAGGCCGACAATGTCGCCGCACACCAGGCGCTCGAACTCTGCCGCCACCTCCCGGTGAGCGGCTTCTCCGTTTCCGAGCTTCGAGGCGGGAAGGCGCAGAAACGACGGTCCCATGTGCGCCACGTCGAACAGGCCGGCATGGGCGCGGGTCCAGGTGTGCTCCGCCATTATGCCGGCGGCGTACTGGATCGGCATGTTGTAACCCGCAAACGCCGCAAACCGGACGCCGGGCTGGCGCTCATGCCACGCCGTCAAGGCGGTGCGCTTCAGCTCGATTCCTGGATCGTCCGACATTTCATCTCCGACAGCTGCGCGCACTCGCCTCGGCGAACCGCGCCCCCGCTGTCGGATGTGCCTGAGAGATTCACGCCCGGGACCCCCTTGGAGCGGGAGACCGGATGCTTACTCCGTCGGCGGCGGGATCGGATCCCGCGCTTTCCAGCGTTTTATGTCCCCCTGCGGTCCTTTTTGCCTGAGCGTTTCCGGGGCGGTTGCGCCTTCGGCGGCAGCTTGACGTGCGGCTGCTCTCTCCCGCAGGGTTTCGGTCGAGGGGCGCATCTGGCGCATCCGGGACCGGGGCGTCAATGCCTCGTCGTGCGAACGGCGAACAAAGTCTGTCTGCGAGCTGGAACGTCCCGCACTTGCCGGCGGATGTTCAAATTCTGCTCAGCCAATCCAGCAGCAGTGCGTTTACCTCGTCGGGCTTTTCCTGCTGGGTCCAGTGGCCGCAGTCCTCGATCAGGTGATAGCCACGCAAGTCGCTCAATACCTCGCGCATGCGCGGTTCGACATCGTGCCCGAACATCTTCAGCGCCATGTCCTGCGCGCCCGAAACGAACAACGAGGGCTGTTCGATGCGGCGCTCAGCGAACTGGCTGAGCCAGGCGAAATCCCGGTGGAAATTGCGATAGCGGTTGAACGGTCCCCGGAACCCCGACCCCTCGAACTCGCTGACGAAATAGTCGAGGTCGGCTGCGCTCATCCATGCGGGGAAAACCTCTGGATCAATCAGCCGGTGGGTGAGTGTGTCGCCATGGACCTTGTCGCCGGGCCAAGCGCCCGCGGGCGCGTCCCCGGAGAGGACGTAGTAGAGTTTCCTGAGGCCGCCGCGCACGTCCGCCTCCAGCTCCGCCTCGGCCACGCCCTCGTCCTGG
>JAWXBJ010000133.1:0-20318 GCA_034439955.1 Alphaproteobacteria bacterium | reverse complement strand
TGCGCCGGCGCAGGCCCAGGACGGTCCCACCATGTGGTGCTACGCCGAAGCCGGCGACGGCGCCGAAGCAGCGGTGCGCGTCTACTCTGCGTTCTTCAGCGCCGGAGCGCATGAGGCAATCGTCAAGGCCAGGGCGTTCAAATCGGCGGTCGCGGCCGAGCAGATCAGTGCATCTTCCGTAACGGCGACGTGCCTTCCGGCGCCGAACTACGAGACCGCTGTCGCCGCCCGGAATGCCGAAATGAAGAAGGCGCCCGGCAAGGTCACGGCCTGGGAGGGCTGATCAGACCCGCTTTTCGTCGGGTTCGAAATTGAGGGCGACGCCATTTATGCAGTAGCGCAGACCTGTCGGAGGCGGTCCATCCGGGAAGACGTGGCCCATATGGCTGCCGCAGGTCGCGCAATGGCATTCGGTACGAATCATGCCGTGGGAACGGTCCACCGTTTCGGCCAGGGCGCCGTCGAGCGGGGTGGTGAAGCTTGGCCAGCCCGTACCGCTTTCGAACTTCAGTTTTGATTCGAACAGGGGCTGGTCGCATCCGGCGCAGGCGAAGGTTCCGGGCCGTTTTTCCTGGAGCAGAGCGCAGCTGTCGGGCGCTTCCGTGCCGTGCCTGCGCATGACCTGGTACTGCCCGGGCGTCAGGCGCTGGCGCCATTCGGCGTCGGTGCGGGTCAAGGGATATTGCTGGTCGGCCATCAGGAACTCCTCCGACGTGCAATATGGGGGCGGAGGAGCCCAGCTGCGAGAGCGCCAGGCTAATGGCATTGCGGCTCAGCGTCCGGCCGGCCCCGGGCGGCGTCTAGACAGCCGTGACGCCCCCATCGACGACGATGTTCTGGCCGGTGGTCCAGGCGCCCGCGCGAGAGGCCAGATAGACAGCGGCGCCTGCGAGGTCGGACGGTTCGCCGAGGCGGCGCAGCGGAGTTTCCGCTTCGCGCTGTTCACGTTTGACTTCGTCTTCCCAAAGCGCCTTGGCGAAGTCCGTCTTCACCAGACCGGGCGAGATGCAGTTGACGCGGATGTTGTGCGGGCCGAACTCGGCCGCCAGGTTGCGGGCGAGCTGAACGTCGGCGGCTTTCGATATGCAGTAGGCGCCGATTACAGTGGACGCGCGCAGGCCGCCGATGGACGAGACGATGATGATTGAGCCGTCCTTGCGCTCCTTCATCTGCGGAGCGACCATCTGGATCAGCCAGTTGTTGGCGATGATGTTGTTGGACAGGATCTTCAGGAACTGATCGTCGTTGATGCCCGACATCGGGCCATAATAAGGGTTTGAAGCCGCGTTGCAGACAACGATGTCGATCTTGCCGAAAGCGGTATTGGTCTCGTTGACGAGATTTTGCAGGTCGTCCCGGGACGAAATGTTGGCCGGGCAGGCGATCGCCGTGCCAGCGCCATGGCGGGCGTTGATCTCGCCGGCGACCTGATCGCATGGACCGGGCTTGCGGGACGAGATGGTGACGCGCGCGCCGTGAACAGCGAACTGTTCGGCGATTGCTTTTCCAATGCCTTTGGTCGAACCGGTGATGAGGGCGGATTTGCCGGCAAGGTCGAACAGGGACATTGGTTTTCTCCTCGAGATGATCCGTTTGACGCCTCAGGCGAAGACTTTGAGGGGCGCGCTTCATCTCTAGGCGTTGGCTGGAAACAAAGGAAGACGGCCGGCGCCCGCGACCCTGCGGCCACATGGTTCAGTGGAGTTGAGTTGCGCGACAATGATTCGCATTTCTGTCACTTGCCGTGACTCATGCCCTCGGGCACGATTCGCCCGCTTCCAACGATGTGCCGGGCTGGAGTCGATATGAGTCTCTTTGACCTCTTTGCGTACGCGGTCGCGGGCGCCAATGGCGGGCTGGTGTACTGGATCATTTCGCGCCGCAAGATGATTCTGGCGCGGGTGCGAAGCCGCAAGCGCTAAGGCTCAAAGACCTTTCTGCGGAACCGGTTTCCTGCGGCGACGTTTCAGCTCCGGGTGTAAATGGAGCCGCATCAATGAATGAAGTTTCAATTATCGGCGCGATCGTGATCGGTATCTTTGCCGGATGGATTGCTGAACAGATCATGGGCCGCAAGCACGGCCTGATCACGAACCTTGTTGTCGGCCTTGTTGGCGCCCTGCTTGGCGCATTCGCCGCGAATGCCCTGGGTGTCAACTTCGGCGGCTTCTGGGGCAGCCTGCTGATTTCGACGCTGGGCGCGATGCTCCTCTTGTTCCTCGTGGGCATGTTCCGAGGCAAGCGGGTCTAACCGACCGGGTACATCGCAAGGAAAAGGCCGCCTCAAGGGCGGCCTTTTTTTGGTTGAACTAACGACTATCCGCATTGGCTTTGGCCCAGCGCCACCTCGACACGAGGACATAGGCGAGCAACAGCCAGCTGAAAACCACAACGCCGAAACCGAGGGCGACAGCCCAATCCGGAGCCTCGTGCGGACTGAAACGTCCCCACAGCATCAGGCACGCGCCAAGCACGCATCCGAGGAGACCCGCCAGTCGCTTCCACTGGTGCAGGCGTTTCCCGCTTGCGATCGGGTCGAGCTGAACCTTCGATCCGGGTTGGGGAGACTGTCCTTGCGGCATTGCGCGGCAGGGTGCGCTGCTATTTCAACGGGTTGGTCAGCGCTGCGTAGGTGAGACGCGGCGACATCGTGCGCACCTGTGGCGTGCCCATGTTGGGGTTGGACCCGTTAACGTTCTGGATCATGCCGACAAAGACGAGGTCGTTGGTCGGATCGATCCAGAACCACGTGCCGAAAGCGCCGCCCCAGTAGAAGCTGTTGAGGCCCTGGGGCGTGCCCGCGACCTTTGGATCCATCACGATGGCGAAATCCATCCCGAACCCGATGCCATTCTGGCTGGGACCATAGAGGTCCACGACAGCACCTGGATTCAGAACATTCGTCCGCATCAGCTTGACGGTGTCGGCCTTGAGGATGCGCTTGCCGTTCGCCATGCCGCCATCGCCCACGGCCTGGGCAAACCGCCAGTAGTCTTCGGCTGTCGACATGAGGCCGCCAGATCCTGCGAGAAATTCAGGCTTTGCGGTGGCGACGCGATTGGTCTCCCCCGTCATGATCTTGCCCTGTGGATCATAGGAATGGATCGCGACGACCCGGCCGGCCTTTTCGGGGGCGACCCAGAAGCCGGTATCGACCATGCCGAGCGGCCTGAAAATGTGCTCGTCAAAGTAGACATCGAGGCTCTGGCCGGACAGTTTTTCGACGACGTAGCCCTGGATGTTGACGCTCGGCCCATAATCCCAGGCCGAGCCGGGCTGAGTTTCCAGGGGGAGTTTCGCCAGCTTGTCGATCATGCCCTGCAGATTTGATTCTGAAAGGCTGGCGCCCTCGTAAGCAGCACTGACGCCGAACCCGGCGGTGTGGCTCATCAGCTGGGCCATCGTCATCGGCCGGGCTTGAGGCTCGGTCCCGCCGCCGGACTTCTTCACCTGCAGGTTGGCAAATTCAGGTATGTGCTTCGCGACGGCATCGTCGAGCTTCCATTTCCCCTGTTCGAACAGCTGCATCATCGCAACCCCGGTCACCGGCTTAGTCATCGAGGCGATGCGGAAGATGCTGTCGGACTTCAGGGCCTCTCCCGTCCGCGCGTTGGCCTTGCCGTAGGCGTCGAAGTGCACGACCTTTCCGTGGCGAGAAACGAGCGTGATAACGCCCGCAAGTTTCTGCTGATCGACGAGAGCGCGAAATTCTGCGGTCAATGCGTCGAGCCCGGCGCCTGAAAAGCCCTGGGCCTCTGGTGTCGAGACCGGCATGCCGAGCTGGGCGGCGACAGCCGTGTGGGGGGATGCCGCGTCGCCAGCAGCGCCGCTGGCGGTGCTGGCGCATCCGACCAAGACCAGGGCGGCTGCGCTGGCGAGGGACGCGCCCAGCGCGTCCCGAAATGTGGTGGTCATGTGCTTCTCCCCTGTCGTGCTCGCGGCTGCCGGAATTTTTCCTGTCGCCGGAGAGTTCACCGCGCTGCGTGTTCCGTCAATCCACGGCGCGAACAGGCAGATCCCATTCTTGGGCAAGGTAACCAACAAGCCGGTCGCGGCGGGCGCGAACGTCCTCGGGCTTCCACGATGTCTTGCCCCGCAGATCGCCGCTGACAGAAAAGTGCGGCTGAGGTTCGCCGGCTGGGGAAGGAGGAAAATAGAGCTGCATCTTCGTGGCGAAATCCGCCCTGCCGGCTTTCTGATTCACGAGGTCCGGAACCAGCGTGTAATTGCCCAGACATTCTGTCAGGTCGTCGATGTCTCCCGCCGACCAGTGTTCTGTCCACCCCAGGCTTTTGGGCGGGGTGCGTGGAAAGATGTGCTCAAGCGTGGCGTCGGCGCCAGGGGGTATGGCGGCGCCGCCGGGCAGGGCGGCGTTGACGCGCCAGACCAGGGCGCGCCGCTGTTTGAAATTGGAGTACTTGCCCATCAGCCGATCAAGGAACTTCTCTTTTTCCTCATGGCTCAGATGAAGGGGCGAGTTCGGTTCGAAAACGCCGCCCTCGACATCCATGGCGTCCATCAGCTTGCGATAGCGCTTGTGACGATAATCCCGCTCCTTGACCGAGTACTGCATCATGTAGGCAAGCCGTTCGAGACCGGCAAAGAAGCGTGCCGCAGCGTCCTTGTCGTTACGATTCTCGACAAGGAACTTGATGGCCGGCGCGCGCCAGCTCTCGTGATGGATCGAGCGCAGGAAACAGAGACTGCGCAACGCCTCCGGCCCCGGATCGATGCGTTCGTAATTGCCATGGACGATGGCGTCGTAGGCATCGACGAACCGGGGCAGCAATTCATTGATGAAGGCCGACACCGGCATCCGGGGGATGATGGCGTGCAGGAGGCCGTCGATGAACTCGCCGCGCATGGCGCGGTCATAGAGGAACCGGATCTGCTTCAGCATCCCCTCGAAGGCGGACGAGCCAAGACGGTTTGCAAACTCGTTCCACCTTGTGGAGTGCTGGATCGCCTCGGCATCGGTGAA
Organism: Alphaproteobacteria bacterium; assembly: GCA_034439955.1. Classification (GTDB taxonomy): domain Bacteria; phylum Pseudomonadota; class Alphaproteobacteria; order Caulobacterales; family Hyphomonadaceae; genus UBA7672. The sequence goes on along the minus strand of JAWXBJ010000133.1, from coordinate 15,337 downwards.
GCCCGCCCGCTCGAAAAGCGCCGACTTCAGGATGTCGTGGTCCGACAGCGGCTTTCCCCGCTGATTCAGGACCAGGAAGACCTTGTAGCCGAGGCTGTGCTCGGCGACCCGGACCTTCACGATCGAGACCTCCTCGGCAACCCACCTAGCGAAGCGGGCGCGCTCGTCATCCGACATCTCGCTGAGTTCATCCGTGACGTTGCGGACCGCGTCGGCGATCTTGCGCTGCGACTCCGATTCGGCCGCCGCCATGATCCTGTCCAGTTTCAGGGTCGCGCCGCGGGTCTGGACGTGTTCGCGAAAGAACTTCATGTCGAGATGGTTCAGCGAGATCCGCCAGCGCTGCCGCTCGCCCCACATCATCGCCTCGTGCCCGATCATCGCATGCAGCGACGCCACCTCGTCGGCCGACGGGGAAAGGTCGCGCAGAACAGACAGCATGATGGTAAGGGTCGTGAGTCGCTGCTGACCATCGACCACGTCGGACGGGCCGCGCGTGCGTGTCTGGATAACCACCATGGCGCCAAGAAAATAGATCGACGCCAGCTCGAAAGCCTCGATCAGGTCTTTCATGAGGGCGGTCGTTTCGGCGTCTTCCCAGGCAAAACCCCGCTGGTAAGGCGGGACGCGCAGGTCCGCCGCTGAGCTGAACACGTCGCGAATCCGCAACACTTCCGCCTGAAGACTCGACGGCATTGCTGACGCCCCAAGCTGATCCTAGAATAACTATTCACATTCCAGGCGCGGGTCCAATCTCCGCTGCCGATATTCATCAGGAGACGGAATGAAGCTGGCCGCATTTGATACCGGGTCGGCGGCGGGAATCGGGCTTGTCGAAGGCGACGAAATCCTCGACTTGCGCGCTGTGGCTCCGCACCTTTCTCCCAATCTGGTGGACATACTGGCGGCCGGCGAGGCTGGCCTTGACGGGATCAGGATTGCCGCCCGGAGCGCTCCACGCCTGCCGCTTTCGGCCGTTCGATTGACAGCGCCCGTCAAGCGGCCCGGCAAGATCCTCGGGATCGGGCTCAATTACCGGGATCATGCGGCCGAAACCGGCCGCGAGCCGCCGACGACACAAATTTGGTTCAACAAGCAGGCAACTTCTGTCAACGACCCGTTTGCGCCAGTGCTCATGCCAAAGGTCTCCAGCGCGCTCGACTACGAGGTTGAACTGGTGGTCGTGATCGGCCGGCATGGGCGCCATGTCCCCCGTGCGCGAGCCTCCGAGATCATCGGCGGATACATGGTGGGATGCGACTATTCTGTCCGTGACTGGCAGCGCGCGACGCCAACCATGATCATGGGGAAGGGCTTCGACACGCACGCCCCCGCTGGCCCCTGGATAACGACGCCGGATGAGGTCGGAGACGTAGCGCAGCTTCGCCTGCGATGCTTCGTCAATGGCGAGAAGCGGCAGGACGGGCTGGCCGGCGACATGATCTTCGACATCGCGGCGCAGATCGAGCACCTGACCAAGGCCTTCACGCTCGAACCGGGCGACCTGATTTTCACGGGCACGCCTGCCGGGGTGGGGGCTGCCTACACGCCGCCGAAATTTCTGGCGGTCGATGATCGGGTGCGGGTCGAGATCGACCGTCTTGGCGCGATCGAGTGCGTCATCGGCGCCGAACGCGGCGAGACGCGGATCGGCTGAAGGTCGCGCAAGCCATCGACATTCCTCGACCTTGCGTCGCGAGCCTGTGCGCGCGCCAGCGCATCGCGTGCAAGGGACAGAACACCATTCTGGGAGTTGGGAGAGCGGGCTGGCCCGAAACGCCAGCGGGGTCCCGAACCGTGTCAGGACCCCGCCGCTCCCCGGTCGCCCCCGTGCCTGACCTAGCTCTTGAGCCATCTATGTGGTCTGAGCGGGTCGGCAAAGCTCGAATAAGGCGAGATAAGGGCAAACCGAATTGGGTGTCCATCCGCTGCCCGAACGCGCACAGCGGAGACTTCGGGTCTGTGGCCCCAATGCAACGCTGATGTTGCGGGATAGACACAAAACCCTCAAGGATGCATTCCGCCTGGCTGCGCAGGACCTCACGCGACTGTGGCGCGCCGTGCTAACCTGATGACTTATCGCTCAAACTGGATGACAAGAGTCGTAGAAGGGGCGTGAGTCTCACGCCGCAGGGGCCTTTTCCTTAGATATGCCGGTTATCGCCCACTTCATGCTTGCGCTCGTCTATGCGACCGCCTGCGCCGTGGGCGCGGTCGCCTTGCACCGCTTCGACGTGTTGTCGCTCGGTTTGAACCCGCTCGCCCCCATCGCGGCTGGTTTGATCGGAACCGCAGCGGCGCTGGGATTTGGGCAGCTTCACCTGGCGCTTTCGCGTCTGGGAAGCGGAGCGGAGGACAAGCGCTTCTTCGAACTGAAAACCGAGCTGCGCAAGCTGACGTCCAGAATCGCCCATGCCGAATCGCACGCGGAAGAACTGAAGAACTCCTTCGAGAAGGAGGTTGCGGCCCGACGTGAAACGATGGTCAGCGAGATGCGCGGCCTCGAGGACATGATCTCGAAGCTGGGGAAGAATTTTGAATCCCGTCTACAGGTGGTCCGGGCGCGGGCTGTCGACAGCACAGTCGATGGCGCAGGCGCTCTTGATGCGGTGCGCGACGCATTGCGCGAGAATCGCGTTGATCTGCATCTGCAGCCCATCGTGAACCTGCCGCAAAGGCGGGTCTGCTTCTATGAGGGTTTCACACGGCTTCGTCGTGCCGACGGCAAGCTGATCATGCCCGGGGAATTCCTTGCCGCCGCCGAGCGCGCAAACCTGCTCGGCGTCATCGACAACATGCTCCTGTTCCGTTGCGTCCAGATCGTCCGGCGGCTGTCGGAGCGCGACCGCCGCATTGGCGTTTTCTGCAACATCGCGATGGCCTCGCTGGAGGATGAGCAGTTCTTTCCTCCCTTTCTGGAGTTCATGCGCGAGAATCGCGATCTGGCGGGCTCGATGATTTTCGAGCTTGGCGTTCGCGCCTTCAAGGGTCGCTCGGACGCAGCATCCCGGAATATGGGACGGCTGCGCGATCTTGGTTTCCGGTTTTCACTCGACAAGGGCGATGGTCTGGTGTTCGACCTGCCGGAATTGCAGGCCGCCGGCGTCCGCTTCGTCAAGGTCAATGGCGAGCGCCTGCTGCAAGAGTTGACCGTCGGCGGCGAACGACCGATCTCGGCGGTCTCGCGCGACATCGCCCCCGAGGATGTGCCGGCGGTCTTCACGCGGTATGGCATCGACCTCATTGTTGAAAAGGTCGAGAGCGAGAAATCCGTCATCGAGATACTCGAGTTCGAGATTCCCTATGGCCAGGGTCATGTCTTTGGTTCGCCCCGGCCGATCAAGGGCTCTTTGCTGGAGGAGACGGCGCCGCCGCCGGATTTCATCCGCCGTGTCAGCCAGGCGGCGATGTAGGCCGAAGGCAGTTCATGGCATCCGCAAGCCTGCTCGAGGGCCTGTCCCATATCCGCAACGACTACGACGCAATTCTCTGCGACGTCTGGGGAGTGATACACGACGGCAAGCGGGCGTTTGGTCCGGCCTGCGAGGCGCTGAGGCGGTTCAGGGAGACCGGCGGGGCAGTCGTGTTGATCACCAACGCGCCGGTTCCGAAATCGCGGGTCACCGGGTTGTTTCCGAAGCTCGGCGTGCCCGCAAGTTGCTTCGACGATGTCGTGACGTCCGGCGACGCGACGCGACATGAACTGCAACGCCGCGCGCCGGGACCCGTCTATCCGATCGGGTTGCGCGATGACCGCTCCGTCTATGAAGGGCTGGATCTCGATTTCACGAAAGACCCGGCCGAAGCGCGCGTGGTCTGCTGCACCAGTCTGAGGGAATATCCCGGCGGTCATCCGGACAGCTATCGCGCGGAACTGCAGGAGCTGGCGCGATTGGCTCTGCCGATGGTCTGCGCCAATCCGGACATTCAATTCCGTCACGGCGAGACGCTGATCTGGGCGGCCGGGGCGGTGGCGGCGCTCTATGAGGCTCTCGGCGGCAAGGTGATCCGACCGGGCAAGCCTGACGCGGCCATCTACCGTCTCGCCTTCGACCGATTGGCCACGATAACGGGCCGGGAGATCGCGCCCCGCCGGGCGCTGGCCATTGGCGACGGCCCGGCAACCGACGTGCGCGGAGCGATGGCGGCTGGACTGGACGCGCTGTTCATCGGAGGCGGTATTCATGGCCACGCCCTGACCGCCGGGGAGGGTTTCCTGGAAGCTGCTGAAAGCGTACTCGCCTCGGACGGCGCGGCGGCGCGTTACGCCATGCCGGAGCTGGCCTGGTGAGCGTCGTCTTCGAGGCCGGCGCGACTTCAGAACTCGCCGAGGATCGCCGTGAGCTGGCCTTTCAGCGTCGCGGCGTTGAATGGTTTCACAATGTAGCTGTTCACGCCGGCATTCCTGGCCGCGATCACATTCTCGGTTTTCGATTCGGCTGTGACCATGACGAAGGGCGTGGCCTTCAGCTCATCGTCGGCCCTGACTTCGCGAAGCAGGTCGTAGCCGCTCATGGGCTCCATGTGCCAGTCGGAAATGATCAGTCCAAAGCGTGTCTGATGAAGCTTTTCCAGCGCCATCCTGCCGTCCGAAGCTTCCTCGATCGTGTGGAATCCAAGCTGGGAGAGAAAGTTGCGGATGATGCGGACAATCGTCCTGTAGTCATCGACGATCAACACTGGCATGGAGAGATCGACGGCCATTGGCGGCTCCAGACGGGCAGCAAGGCGGGTATCTTAAGCTGGGCGGCCAAAAAAAGAATGAACGGGCGCGAACTTCGCAGGCAAGCGTCGCGCTTTGCTTCTGAATGCCGCGAAATCGGGAAGGACGGGACATGAAAGCGGGAAAGACGTTTGCGGATCTGGCCGTGGGAATGACCGTATCCATCCAGAATACCGTTTCGGAACAGGATGTTGCCGATTTTGCCCGTGTCTCGGGAGACTATAATCCGGTGCATATGGATGAAGAGTATGCCAGGACATCCGTCTTCGGCACGCGGGTCGCGCACGGGGCGCTCACGGCATCCTACATTTCCGCCATCCTGGGCAATGAGCTGCCGGGACCCGGCGCTATTTTCACAGAGATGACCATCCGCTTCAAGCGGCCCGTCAGGATTGGCGACACCGTCATCGCGACGGCCGAGGTGACGGAGATGTTCGAACGCGGTCATCGGGTAACACTGGCCGTAAAGTGCGAAGTCGATGGCAAGGTTGTCGTGAAGGGCGAAGCAAAGGTCATGGTGCCTGGATCAACCGACCCGCAACCCGGCCCGGTTGAGGGCGGAGAACCGAGCTGATCGCAACCATGCGCGTCATCCCGTATCATTCCGCCATACCGCCGGACCTGCGCGGCGCATCCGCAGCGCTCGGCAATTTCGACGGGCTGCATGCGGGCCACAGGGAAGTCATTGCGCAGGCGCGAAAGACTGCGGCGTTTCTCAACGCCCCGCTGATCGTGGCGACTTTTGAACCCTCTCCCCGCCTGCACTTCCAGCCAAACGCCGTGCCATTCCGCCTGATGACGGCGCGGCGGCGGGCGATCGAGCTGGCCGGGTTGGGCGTCGACGCCTGTTGTCTGCTGCGGTTTGACGCGGAGATGGCGTCGATGACCGATCGGGAGTTCGCACAACACGTCCTGCGAGACCAGCTCGGGCTCAGGGCCGTGGCGGTCGGGTTCGATTTCCGCTTCGGCAAGGGACGAACCGGAGCTGCGGAAACGCTGAGGCGGCTAGGCGAGGAGCTGGGCTTCGAGACGAGCATCGTGGAGGAGGTGGCCGAAGACGGCCGCAAGGTGTCTTCCACGGGCATACGCCAGATGATCCAGAACGGGGACATGCGCGGGGCCGGCGCGGCTCTGGGCGGCTACTGGATCGTGGATGCCGTCGTCGAGCACGGAGAAAAGCGCGGACGGAGTCTGGGGTTCCCGACGGCGAACCTGTCGCTCGGAGACATCGTGTCGCCAGCCCACGGGGTCTATGCGGTCTGGGCGAGGCTGGACGAAGAGAGCGCTTGGCGCCCTGGTGTCGCCAGTTTCGGCCGGACGCCCACGACGGGCTTGCGAGATCCGTTGCTGGAGGTCGTTATCTTCGACTTCGCGGGCGATCTTTATGGGCGACGATTGCATGTCGCTTTCGCTGCGCACCTGCGGCCCGAGATCAAGTTTGAGGGGATCGAGGCATTGGTCGAGCAGATGCGGGATGACGCCGCCGAGGCGCGAGCTGCGCTGGGAGTGCTTTCGCCTCCATTGTCTGACCACCCGGAGTGAAAGCGTTTCCACTTGGCGGGAACCCTCAGGCGCTGCTATCAGGCCGGATGACCCGGATTGCCGCCATTCGAATTATGGGCCCGGCGCGCGCTGAATGAAGCGCGACCGCCGGGAAATCGTCTCCGCTTTTGCCCCCATCGCGACGCCCAGATCGAGCCCCGACCCGTCATGAGCCCCGACCTGTCATGAGCAAAGACGCAGCTGAATCGAGCAATCCCTACAAGGACACGCTTTTTCTGCCAAAGACCGAATTCCCCATGCGCGGCGGCCTTCCGCAGCAGGAACCGGCAAGGCTGAAATCGTGGGAAGAGAGCAGGCTTTACGAACAGTTGCGAGCCGACGCCAAGGGTCGTCCGGCGTTCATGCTGCACGATGGTCCGCCTTATGCGAACGGCCACATTCATATCGGCACCGGGATGAACAAGATCCTGAAGGACATCGTTGTCCGCTCACGCCAGATGACCGGTTACGATGCCGACTACATTCCCGGCTGGGACTGTCACGGCCTGCCGATCGAATGGAAGGTCGAGGAGGCGTATCGCGCCGACAACCGGCAGAAGCGCGACGTTCCCGCGGGAGAGTTTCGCGCCGCCTGCCGCGCCTACGCGGAAGGCTGGATCGACGTGCAGCGCGAGGAGTTCAAACGCCTCGGCGTCATGGGCGACTGGGACAATCCCTATCTCACAATGGCCTACGCCTCCGAGGCCGCGACGGTGAAGGAGTTTCTCAAGGTTGCGATGTCGGGCCAGCTGAAACGCGGCGCCAAGCCGGTGATGTGGAGCCCGGTCGAGCAGACCGCACTCGCCGAAGCCGAGATCGAGTACGAGGACCGCAAGGCGACGACGATCTGGGTGAAGTTTCCGTGGAATGGCTTGAAACTTGGCCAGCAAATACTTGATCGAAAGAACCTTGATGGAGCCAGTTTTGTAATCTGGACAACCACTCCTTGGACCATACCCGCAAACCGAGCTGTCTCGTTCAACCCGACAATCGAATACGGCTTATTTGTAGTTGATGAGCTTGAGAACGATTTGGCGTTCGCGCCTTGGGCTGCATCGGGCGATAAGTTTGTTCTGGCAAAAAAGCTAGCTGACGGTGTGATGAAGGCAGCGAAAGTGGCGAAGCACACATTTCTTCGGGACATTCATCCCGAAGAAATGTGGGGGTGCTTGCACCCTTTGCGCGAATCCAACCTCGGCGGGTATAAGTTTGACGTTCCGCTTCTGCCTGGCGACCACGTCTCCGGCGAGACGGGCACAGGCTTCGTACACACCGCGCCAGGACATGGCGAGGACGACTACAATGTCTGGATCGCGACCGGCCACAAGAATACCGACATTCCCAACACCGTCGACGCCTTCGGCCGCTACACCTCGGAATGTCCCGGTTTCGAGGGTCTTGAAATCATCCGCCTTGACGGCAAGAAACGCGGCGAGGACGGACCGGCCAACAGGGCGGTCGTCGACAAGCTGATCGAGTCGGGGAACCTGCTGGCTCGCGGAACGACAACCCTTCGAGACGCGCATTCATGGCGTTCCAAGGCGCCGGTCATTCGCCGGGCGACGCCGCAATGGTTCATCGCCATGGACGAGACAGACGCTGGCGGCAAAACCCTGCGCGACAAGGCGCTAGCCGCCATAGACGCCACAGCGTTCACGCCCGAGCGTGGCCGCGAACGCCTGCGTTCGATGGTCGAGGACCGTCCCGACTGGTTGATTTCCCGCCAGCGCGCCTGGGGCGTTCCGCTCACGCTGTTCGTCCACAGGCAGACGGCTCAGATCCTGAAGGACGATGCAGTGAATGCGCGCATCGTCGAGGCCGTGAGAAAAGGCGGCGCGGACGCGTGGTTTTCGGCGGACGCGCAAACCTTCCTCGGTGAGGGTCACAACCCCGACGACTACGACAAGATCAACGATATCCTCGACGTCTGGTTCGACTCGGGAACGACGCACGCCTTCACGCTTGAGGATCGCGGCAAGAAATGGCCGGCGGACGTTTATCTGGAGGGGTCCGACCAGCATCGCGGCTGGTTTCAGTCGTCCCTTCTGGAGAGCTGCGCGACGCGCGGACGTGCGCCCTACGATGCGATCATGACGCATGGTTTTGTTCAGGCCGAAGACGGCCGGAAAATGTCAAAGTCGCTGGGCAACACCATCTCGCCGCAGGAAGTCTGTGACAAGTTCGGCGCCGACATTCTGCGCATCTGGGTCGCGTTTTCCGACTATACCGACGATCCGAGTTTCGGTCCGGACATCATCGCGGCGAATGTCGAAACCTACCGGAAGCTGCGCAACACGATGCGCTATCTGCTGGGCGCGGTGGATGGCTTTGCGCCGGCCGAAGCCGTCGCGCGTGACGATATGCCGAGCCTCGAACAGTGGGTGCTGCATCGACTGGCCGAACTCGATTTGCTGGTGCGCACCTCCCAGGCCGCCTATGATTTCAAGGGCGGCTTCCATGCGCTGCTGAATTTCTGTGCGGTCGATCTCTCGGCCGTCTATTTCGATATCCGCAAGGACGCGCTTTATTGCGACGCTCCATCGTCGCTGCGGCGCCGAGCGGTGCGGACGGTCATGGACGAGGTTCTGTCCCGGCTGATCGCCTGGTTTGCCCCGGTCATGGTCTTCACCTGCGAGGAGGCCTGGGAGCACCGCCATCCGGGAACGGCGTCCGTCCATCTGCGGCAATACCCGGCGACGCCGGAAGGCTGGCTCGACCCGGACGTTGCCGCGAAGTGGGAGCGCATCTTCACCGTGCGCAAGGCCGTCACCGGAGCGCTTGAGGTCGAACGGCGCGAGAAGCGGATCGGCTCGTCGCTCGAAGCCCGTGTCGATGTCGCCATAGCCGATCTTGTATTCCTTGACGCCTTTGAGGACGAGGACCCGGCCGATATCTTCATCACATCGGAGGCCAGTCTTGGTTCCGGCGCCCAGTCTGAAGATGGAACGTCAATGTCCCTAGCCGCAGGTCAAATTCTGGTCGCAACGAGCCGCGCCTCAGGCGTCAAATGCGCGCGCTCATGGAAATACTTTGACCCGGGAAGCGCCGACCCGCAGTTTCCCGACATTACGTTGCGCGACGCAGTTGCAGTGCGCGAGTTCCGGGGCATGACGCCCCTGGCTCCGTTGGGGGAAGGCTGATGGCGACCATCGACTGGCTGTCGCCCGACAAGATGACCCGGCACTGGCTGTGGGCGCTACCTCTAGCGGTCACGATCATCGGGCTGGACCAGTTGTCGAAACACCTGATCCTCGGCGAGCCGGCATTCAACGCCCTGGCGTGCCTCGCTGACAATGCCTGTGGGCGAATCGAGCTGTCTCCGGTTTTCGATCTCAGCATGACCTGGAATCGCGGCGTCAGCTTTGGCGCCCTGCAGGCCGAGGGGGCCGCCCGGTGGGTGCTTTTCGCGCTGACCTCGGCCATTGCCATCGGGTTCACGGTCTGGCTACTGAGGGCGGAACGCTGGCTGACGGCTCTGTCGCTCGCGTTGGTCATTGGCGGGGCGGTGGGAAACCTTGTCGATCGGGCGCGTTTTGGCGCTGTCGTGGATTTCCTCGATTTTTCCGGGATGTTCTTCCCCTGGATCTTCAACGTGGCCGATGCCTCGATCTCGGTGGGCGCGGCGATCCTCCTGCTGGATCAAGTGCTGGCGGGACGCAAAGCGCCCGGCTAGGGTGGGTCCGCACGGTGACCGGAACTTTGTGTCTGAAGGAGAGACTTTCGTGAAGCGTTTCGAAACCACCGGCCTTGTCGCCGTCTTGGCCGCCCTTGCCCTGTCGGCCTGTTCCAGCGGCCCTCAGACGCCCGACGAGTTTCGCGTGGTTCGCAAGGCGCCGTTGACCGTGCCGCCGGACTATAACCTGCGTCCGCCGGCGCCCGGCGAAAGCCGACCCCAGGAACTCGAAGCCGACGCCCAGGCCCGCGTCGCCGTTTTCGGCACGGATATCGGCAAGGACGCAAGCGAGGGCGAAAAACTTCTGGTCAAACAGGCCGGCGGCGATGCCGTGGACCGTGCCGTGCGCGCCGCCGTGGATTACGACGCGGCGCAGACTGTGCGCAAATCGCGCAGCTTCTCCGACAGCATCCTCAATTTCGGCAGGGGGATCCCGAGTGAACCCTTGCTCGATCCCGTCGCCGAGGCCGAGCGGCTTCGGGCGGAGCAGGTCGCCGTGCAGGATCTCACCGGCGGCGGTGACGTGCTGATCCGGCGCAGGGCGACCAGCAAGCTCCCGGGGCTGTGACATCCAGAACGTCGCGGACGAAGCTGCATTCGGGCCTTCGCGCGAAATCACATTCCGGGAGACGGTCGATGAGAGCAGGCTGGTGGCGACAGACCCGCATTGATGTGGCGACCGCTCTCGCCGCTGGCGTGGCGGCGCTTTTCCCTTCGGCGCAGGCGCAGACTTCAGAGGCCTGGCGGCCGGAGACGTTCAAGCTCGCCAATGGCATAACGGCCGTGGTCCTTCCCGATCACCGGGCACCCGTGGTCACGCACATGATCTGGTATCGCGTCGGCTCGGCCGACGAGGTTCCAGGCAAATCCGGCATCGCCCATTTTTTCGAACATCTGATGTTCAAGGCGACAGGCAAGATCGCGGCGGGCGAATACTCGAAGATCGTTGCGCGCAATGGCGGTCAGGATAACGCCAGCACCAGCTATGATTACACCAACTATTTCTTCCGGGTCGCCAAAGACCGACTGCCGCAGATGATGGAGCTCGAAGCCGACCGCATGACGGGTCTTCAGCTTGCTGAAAGCGAGGTCGTTTCGGAACGCGACGTCGTCAAGGAGGAGCGCCGCCAGAATGTCGACAGCGCGCCGTCATCGCTGCTGAACGAGAAGGTCTATGCGGCGCTGTACTCCGGCCACCCTTACAGCATTCCGGTGATCGGCCGCATGAGCGAGGTCGGCGCCCTGACTCGCGACGATGCACTCGGCTGGTACAGCCGATGGTATGGGCCTGAAGATGCGATCCTCGTCGTGGCGGGCGACATAACGGCAGCCGAGCTGAAGCCGCTGGCGGACCGTATCTATGGATCGATCGCGGCCAAGGGAGACCTGCAGAAACGCTCATGGCCCGAGGTCAGACCATTAGCGGAAACTGTGCGTGTCTCGCACTCCGATCCCAAGGTTCGGCAGCCGGAGTGGAGCCGGTACTGGCTTGGAGTGGAAACCGGCGACCCGCAGGCCGAAGCCCTGCAGGTTGGACTGGAAATCCTCGGTGGAGGCCGGACCAGTCGGCTCAATCGCGAACTTGTCGAGACGCAGGGGGTGGCGGTGTCGGCCTACGCCTTCACGAGCGACAGCGTCGCTCGCGGGATTATCGGAGTTGGCGGCTCGCCCAGTCCCGGCAAGACGCTTGACGCCGTGGAGAAAGCCGCCGCCGCCGTTGTCGACCAGTTTCTCGGGGAAGGCCCGACCGCGACCGAACTGGTGCGCGCCAAGGCGCGGATCGCCGCTTCGGAAACATTCGCGCGCGACAGTCAGGTTTCGATGGCCAACTGGTATGGCGGCCAGCTCGTCGCGGGGCAGACGATCGAGCAGATTCAGGCGTGGGACGATCGCGTTCGAGCGGTGACGGCCGAACAGGTGAAGCAGGCCATGAATGCTTACATGACGGGGGTCCATCACGTCGATGCGACGCTGCTGGTGGAGCCCCAGTGATGCGTTCCCTGAGTTTTGCGGTCTGTCTTGTTGCGCTGACGGCCTGTTCGGGCGCCCGGACGGCGGAAACGCCTGCGGATACATCGGCGCTGGCAGACATAGAGGTCGTGACGTCGCCAGGAGGCGTGACGGCGTGGCTGGTCTCCGAACCGTTCGTTCCGATCATCGCCATGGAGATGGCCTGGAAGGGCGGCTCGGCCGTCGAGCCAGCGGGCCGGGACGGGGCGTCATGGATCCTTGGCTACATGATGAATGAAGGCGCGGGAGATCTCGACAGCCAGGCGTTTGGCGCGCGCATGGAAGATCTCAACATGAGCTTCGGCTGCAGCATCAACGGAGACTGGACGTCGTGCTCGATGAGCACTCTGAAAGAAACCGGCGCTGAAGCCTTCGAAATGGCGCGGCTGGCGTTGTCGGAACCGCGTTTCGACGCTGAACCCATCGAGCGCGCCCGTCGCGAACTGGCCGTCTCGGTCGCTCAGTCGGAAACCAACCCCGGGGTGATCGCGGGGCGGGCGATGAACGCGCACATTATGGCGGGTCATCCCTATGGCCGATATCCCACGATGCCGACCGTCGCAGCGATCACGCGCGAGGATGTGACGTCCCTCAAGGGCACGCTGATGTCGAAGGACCGGCTGCTTGTCACGGTCGTGGGCGACATCACCGCCGAGGAGCTTGCGCCGAAGCTCGACGAAGTCTTTGGCGGTTTGCCGACAACCTCCAAGGTGGCGACCGTGCCCGACGTGGTCGCGCAGCAGGCCCCCTCTGCTCCGATCGTCAAGCCTCTGCCCATACCCCAAACGCTCGTCCAGTTCTCCGGACCCGGCGTGAAACGGGACGACCCCGATTTCTATGCGGCCTACGTGCTCAACTACATTCTGGGCGGCGGCGGATTTTCCTCGCGCCTGATGGACGATATACGCGAACAAAAGGGACTGACCTACGGCATCGGCACGGGGCTGTCCGCCCAGCCGCATCTGTGGCGCTGGACCGGCAGCGCATCCACGATGAACGAGAAAGCGGGCGAAGTGGTGCGCCTTACAAAGGAACACATCGCCCGGCTGGGTTCGGAGGGTCCGACCGAAAAAGAGGTGGCGGACGCCAAAGCCTATCTCACCGGCGCCTATCCGCTCAATTTCGACTCCAACGCAAAGATCGCGCGCAATCTGATGCAGGTGCGGCAGGACAACCTTGGGCTCGATTACGTGACCCGGAGAAACGATCTTATCAACGCGGTGACGCTGGCGGATCTGAAGCGGGTCGGCGAGACCTATCTCAAACCGGAAGCCTTTACCTTCGTTCTGGTCGGAGAGCCGACGCTTTGACTCCATAGCCCACCTCTGGCTGTGCACGGATTTTGGCGGATCGGGCGCTGATTTCCGGCCGTCGCCGGGTTAGGCTGTATGCATGCCCGAATCGGTTCTTCTGCAGGCTAGACCCCGTGGCGGCATCAAGCGGCTGCCGGCCGATGCCGTGAACCGGATCGCCGCCGGCGAAGTCATCGAGCGTCCCGCCGCAGCGATCAAGGAATTGATCGAGAACGCGCTGGATGCGGGCGCCCTTTCCATCAGGGTTCGCATCGAGCAAGGCGGGCTGCGGCGCCTGGTCGTGGAAGACGATGGTCATGGCATGGCGCCAGGCGAATTGTCGCTTGCAATCGAACGTCACGCGACTTCGAAACTGGCGGTGGACGACGACGGGCGTGTCGATCTACTCGACATCCGCACGCTGGGGTTCCGGGGCGAGGCGCTGCCCTCGATTGGATCTGTCTCCCGCATGACCATCCGATCCCGGGCCGAAGGCGGCGACCGCGCGTTCGAACTTGCTGTAGAAGGCGGGCGTGTCGAAGATCCGCGTCCTGCCCCGTGGCAGGGGCTGGCGTCGCAGGGCACGATCGTCGATGTGCGCGATCTTTATTTCGCGACTCCGGCGCGGTTGAAGTTCATGAAATCCGAACGCTCCGAATCTCTTGCGGTCGCGGATACGGTTCGCCGGCTGGCGCTTTCGCGGCCCAACGTGGCCTTTCATCTCGAAAGCGACGAGCGCACGCTGGTCAGACTTCAGGGCGAAGCAGGAGATCCTGTGTCCGCGCGATTGAGGCGGCTGGCCGCTATTCTCGGCGGGGAGTTTCGAGACAACGCCATCGAGATCGACGCGGTGCGCGACAATGTGTGCGTGGTCGGGTTTGCGGGCTTGCCCACCTTCAACCGGGGCAGCGCGCAGCACCAGTATCTGTTCGTCAACGGACGGCCCGTGAAGGACCGGCTGATGATCGGCGTCATCCGCGCCGCCTACCAGGATTTCCTTGCACGGGACCGGCACCCGATGGCGGCGCTATTCCTCGAGCTGCGGCCCGAGGACGTCGATGTCAATGTCCATCCTGCCAAGACCGAAGTGCGTTTCCGCGACCCCTCCAACGTCCGCGGACTGATGATCGGCGCACTGCGCCACGGGCTTGCGGGGGCGGGTCACCGGTCCAGCACGACTGTGGCCGGCGCCGCGCTGGGGGCTTTTCGTCCCGGCGTCTCTTCCTTGCCTTGGGGCAATGGCGGGACAGTCGGGTCGCCCGCACTGGCGCCGGCCGTGGCGGGCGGCGGTCAAGGTTTGCGGGACGAGCCGGGCGCGTTCTTCCAGGCATTCGCTGGCGACCACAGCGGACGCGTGGAGCCCGTCGATGGGGGAGCGGAGCATGGACCGGTCGTGGCGCCCCTGGGCGCGGCCCGGGCCCAGCTGCACGAGACCTATATCGTCGCCCAGACGGCGGACGGTATCGTGATCGTCGATCAGCACGCCGCGCACGAACGCCTGGTCTACGAACGCATGAAAGCGGAGATGGCGTCCTCCGGAGTCCGACGACAGGCCCTGCTTATCCCGGAGATCGTCGAGGTCAGCGAAGAAGAAGCGGAGCGCGTGCTTGCCCGGGCCGGAGAGCTGCTGGACCTCGGCCTCGAAATAGAGCCGTTCGGGCGCGGCGCCCTTGCCGTTCGTGCAACACCGGCCCTCTTTGGTCCCATGGACGCCAAGGGTCTGATCCGGGATCTGGCGGACGATTTCGGCGACCATGACGCTGGTCCGTTGCTCAAGGAGCGCATGGAGGAGATTGTTGGCGCCATGGCCTGCCGGGGGTCGGTGCGGGCCGGGCGGCGTCTGTCAGGCGACGAGATGAACGCGCTGCTCCGGCAGATGGAGGCGACGCCGCACTCGGGCCAGTGCAACCACGGACGCCCAACCTATGTCGAACTCAAGCTCTCCGATATCGAGCGACTGTTCGGGCGACGGTAGGTGTTAGCTTCGGGGCAGTCCTAGCGCCGTCTCGATCTCGCGCCAGTCGACGAACTTGAAGTTCTGAGCCTGAGCCGGAAGCGTGTTGGCGTCGTCTTGCGCCACGAAAATGCCGCGCGGCA
>JAWXBJ010000132.1:0-3083 GCA_034439955.1 Alphaproteobacteria bacterium | reverse complement strand
CTTGAAGGCCGGGCTTGAAAAGCCGGCCGAATTCTTCAGCCGTATGCGGGCCTTGACGATGGGCGCCTATTATACGACCCCGGCAGGCTGGAACGATATCGGCTATCCGGGCGCCAAGCCCGGAACCGGTCCCTATGCCGGACCGACGCGGGAGGCCATTGCACACATGCGGGCTCTCGTTGAAGGCATGGGGCTGGACTTCGTCGAGGCTTAAGGAATCTCACAGCGGCCTGATCTTGATGTTGCGATACCAGACCTGATCGCCATGATCCTGCAGCGCAATTCGCCCAGACGGAAAGGTTCCGAACAGCGGCATGGTCTTGAACTTGGACGCCGCCACCTGTGCGCGCCAGGCATCGTCGCCATAGGAAGATTCCGCTACCTTCTGACCGTTTAGCCAGTGCTCGATGCTGACTCCGGTATAGCGGATGGTGGCCTGGTTCCAATCTCCGACCGGCTTGGCCGCCGCAGCGAGGGGCGGTGCGAAATCATAAAGCGCGCCTGCACGATGCGAAGGCGTCTTGCCGTCCGCATGTCCGGCGTCGTCGAGCACCTGGAATTCGGGACCGGTATTGTAGGTGTTCTTCGCTTCGTCGCTTTCGTTCACGAGGTAGATTATGCCGCTGTTCCCATTGGGCGATATCTTCCAGTCGAGAGACAGTTCGAAAGGACCGAATTCCTCCGTTGTGACAATGTCGCCCGCCCCCCCTGAACGGAGCGTTATCTCCCCGTTGGCGGCTGACCAGCCGGCGGTCACAGGACCCGCGCCATAGATTCTCCAGCCAGCAAAATCATTGCCGTTGAAGAGGAGACGCCAGCCCGCCGCCTTTTCTTCCATTGTCAGAAAGTTCATGGCGGGGGCTCCTGGCGCTGACCGTTCGGCGGGCGCGGGGACTGCGGCTATGGAACTCTCAGTCGGTTGCGCGCACGCACCGAGCGCGAGCCCCGCGATTGCGGCGATTGAAGCGGTAAAGGCCTTGGAGTTGATGTTTCCGCTGGTGGACATGACGATCTCCCTTGATGTGTTTGCCATACGTTCATGGGATAGGGGTCCATGAGCCATCTCCGTCGGCCGATCGCAGCGCTGCCTCGATGAAGCGGCTGCTGCGGACGCCATCCTCGACGCCGGGCGTCAGCGCTGCCTGAGGATCGGGCGGACGGCTCTCGATATGGGCGCGAATAAGTTCGCTTGCATCAGCGTAGATCTGGGCGAAGCCCTCCAGATAACCTTCGGGATGGCCGGCCGGAAGACGTGTCGCACGCTTTGCTGAATGTGACATGCCCGGTCCACCGCGTCGGAGTGTGCGAGTCGCTTCGCCGATAGGCGTGAAGCGCAACTCGTCGGGTGTTTCCTGTGACCAGTCGAGGCCGCCCCGCTCGCCCATGACGCGCAGGCGCAATCCGTTGGCCGCGCCAATGGCGACCTGGCTGGCCCAGAGAAGGCCACGTGAGGCGCCCGGGAAGCGCAGCATGATGTGAGCGTTGTCATCCACCTTGCGGCCGGCGACGAAGGTGGAAAGCTCGCACGCGAGGCTCGTCGCCCGCACACCGGTGACGAACTCCGCCAGGTGAAAGGCGTGTGTTGCAATGTCACCCAGCGCGCCGGCTGGACCCGCGCGAGCGGGGTCCCCTCGCCAATCTGCCTGTTTGTTGCCTGAGAGTTGAGAGGCCAGCCAGTCCTGCGCGTACTCGGCATGGACGACCCGGAGCACTCCCAGCTCACCCGCCTCTATCATCGCGCGGGCCTGCCGGACCATGGGATAGGCGCTGTAATTGTGCGTCAGGACGAAAGGGAGACCAGATTCTTGGACGGCCGCAAGAAGGCCTTCGGCTTCGGCGGAAGACGTCGCCATCGGCTTGTCGCAGATGACGGCAATTCCGGCATCGAGGAAAGCGAAGGCCACAGGCGCATGCAGATAGTTGGGGGTCACGATGGCGACCGCGTCGATGCGGTCGGCCCGGCGCGCTTCAGCTATAGCCATGGAGCGAAAGTCATCATAACAGCGGTCGGGAGCTAGGCGAAGGCTTGTCCCGAACGCGCGGGAGCGAGCCGGATCGGATTGAAACGCGCCTGCCGCCAACTCCCAGCAGTCATCGATGCGCGCGGCCATGCGATGGACGCCGCCGATGAAAGCTCCGTCGCCTCCACCCACCATACCCAGCCGAAGACGTCGCCCGGTCATCGGTCCAGACCGAGCATGCGGCGGTTCAATTTCTGGTCAGATCCCGCGCTGGCGAAATCATCGAAGGCGCGATCGGTCAGGCGAATGATGTGATCCCGGATGAAAGCGGCGCCTTCGCGCGCGCCATCTTCGGGATGCTTCAGGCAGCACTCCCATTCGAGCACGGCCCAGCCTGCGTAGTCATGCGTCGCCAGTTTGGAGAAGATCGCCTTGAAATCGACCTGTCCGTCGCCCACCGAGCGGAAACGCCCGGCGCGGCTGAGCCAGGGCTGATAACCGGAATAGACGCCCTGCCGGCCTGTCGGATTGAATTCCGCGTCCTTGACGTGAAACATCCGAATTCGGTCATGGTAGATGTCGATGTAGTCGAGATAGTCGAGCTGCTGCAGCACGAAATGGCTGGGATCGTAGAGAATACAGGCGCGTGGATGATCGTTCACGCGGGCGAGGAACATCTCGTAGGTCGCGCCGTCAAACAAATCCTCGCCCGGATGAATTTCATAGCAAAGATCAACGCCCGCTTCTTCGTATGCATCGAGGATCGGCAGCCATCGTCTGGCGAGCTCGTCGAACGCCTCGTCAATCAGGCCGGCCGGGCGCTGTGGCCACGGATAGAGATACGGCCAGGCAAGTGATCCCGGGAATGTGACGCTGGCGGCGAGCCCAAAGCGCCGCGAAGCACGGGCGGCGAGGTGAAGCTGATCGACTGCCCAGGCCTGGCGAGCGGCGGGATCGCCCCGCAAGGTCGGCGGCGCGAAGGCGTCGAACATGGCGTCATAGGCCGGATGCACGGCAACGAGTTGGCCCTGAAGATGGGTGGAGAGCTCCGTTAGTTCGAGACCGGAGTCGGCGAGAACGCCTTTCACTTCGTCGCAATAGGCGTCGCTTGCCGCCGCGCGG
>JAWXBJ010000131.1:0-34183 GCA_034439955.1 Alphaproteobacteria bacterium | reverse complement strand
GCGTCGGGGGGCGGCCTGGCGTCGGCATCCTCGGCGCGGGCGGGCTTGGGGGCGAAGGGCGTGAAAAACCGCATCGTCTCCTCGAACATCTCCATGTTCTTGCGGACCTGCTCGTCGAAGGCCTTGGCCTTTGTCTCGTCGCCCAGCGCGCTGCTCATGTACTCGCGCCATTTCTCCTGCTGCGAGTTGAAGTTCTGCATCGAGAGTTCGAGATAGGCCGGCAGCATCGACTGGAAGCTGTCGCCGTAGAACTGGATAAGCTGACGCAGGAAGCTGACGGGGAGGACGCCGTCCTTGCGGTTTTCCTGCTCGAAGATGATCTGGGCCAGCACGGCGCGGGTGAGATCGAGGCCGGTCTTGGCGTCCTGGACGGTGAATTCCTTGCCGTCCCGGACGAGCGCCGAAAGGTGTTCAAGCGTCACATAGGCGCTGGTCGAGGTGTCGTAGAGACGCCTGTTCGCGTATTTCTTGATGACGATGATGTCGTCCTTGCCGTTCACGTGGGTCAAGCCCGTCTCCGCCGCCAAGCGCCCGGCGCCGTACACAACGGACGGGGGCCTGACTTGATGATCATGACATTTAGTACAGCCGGAGAGAGTCTTGTAGCACATAGGTTGGGGTCGCGCAGCGTAACCGGACTCCCATTTATCCGCGAGTCGCGTATAGTATCACCAAAACGTGAGGAGGGTCGGGCATGTCGAAAGTGGCGCTGGTGACGGGAGGGACGCGCGGGATCGGCCGCGCGATCAGCGAGCGGCTGAGCGCCGACGGCTTCAAGGTGGCGGTCGGCTACGCCGGAAACGAGGCGGCCGCCAAGGCCTGCGCCGACGAGCTTGGCGTCATGATCGTCAAGGGCAATGTCGGCGAATGGGACGATTGCGTGCGGGCGGTGAAGGAGGTCGAGGACAGGCTCGGGCCCATCGACGTGCTGGTCAACAATGCGGGCATCACCCGCGACGCCATGCTTCACAAGATGACGCCGCAACAGTGGAATGAGGTGATCTTCGTCAACCTCGCCTCGATCTTCAACATGAGCCGGCAGGTGATCGAGGGCATGCGCGCGCGCGCCTATGGCCGCATCGTCAACATCAGCTCGATCAACGGACAGAAGGGCCAGATGGGCCAGACCAATTATTCCGCAGCCAAGGCGGGGGTGATCGGATTCACCAAGGCGCTGGCGCAGGAGACAGCCGCCAAGGGCATCACCGTCAACTGCGTCGCCCCGGGCTATATCGACACCGAGATGATGTCGGCGATCCCCGAAAAGGTGTTGCAGTCGATCGTCGGGGCCATTCCGGTCGGCCGGCTGGGCCGGTCGCAGGAAATCGCCGCGTGCGTCGCCTTCCTGGCGCGGGAGGATTCAAGCTTCATCACCGGCGCGACGCTGACGGCCAATGGCGGGCAGTACATCACAGGGTAGGGGGCGAAGCGGGCGGCTGGTTGTGTCGGCCCCGCACTAGCGGTCGCCGCTGAAACGCCTCATCGTGCCTTCGGGCTGAGGCGTTCCGACAAAAAACCGCCCCAGTCCAGGCGCTGGGTGGTGCTGATGAACAAGCGAATTTCCAACGACCCCTCAAGGGGAGCGAGAGCGTTTCTTGGCCTGGCTTCTGTCTGGGCTCTGGCGACCGCCGCGATTCCCGCCCTGGCGCAGCAGCCAGCGCAGCGCAGCGAGGCGCCCGCCCTGTCGTATTCCACCTCGCGCGCCAACTCCGGTCCTCCCGGCTCCGCCAAGTACGAGGACACCGCCTCGCAGCGCAGCTTCGTGCTGGACCGCTCGACCGGGGACGCGCTGATGAAGTTCGACGACAGCCCGGAAGTCTATGCGCTGCGGGCCACGACCGCCCAGCGCGGCGACGCCTTCCTGCGGTCGGATGCGGGCGAGCTGGTGCTGCGGGTGACGGAACTCGGCAATGTGATTTCCTATCTCGGCGACAAGGACGGCGCGCCGGCCGACATAGCGGGCGCCGCCGCGCCGCTCGACGCTCCGGCCATGCCGTCCTCGCTGACCGAGCGGGTCCGGGAGGCGGCGACGCGGCTGGCCAGGTTGGCCGGGCACGAGGTGACGATCTTCGGGACCGGCGCCTTCGCCGATGACGAGGCCTGGGCGGCCGACGCCCTGATGGTCACGGTGTTCGGCGTCGAGCGGGCCAACGGTCTTGCGGGCAAGGCGGCGGCAAAGCTGAAGGCCGTGCGGCTGGTGCGGGCGCCGGCGCCGATGGCGACCTTCGCCGACGGTGAGCTGGTGCTGAGCGTCAACCCCAGCGAGGGATATGCGGGCCGGCCGTCCTCCGAGGCGATCGCCAGCGTGCTGACGGCGGCGCGCCGGGGGACCTGATGCGGGCGGTCCGGGTTCAGGGGCGACTGCTGGCGATTGTGACTCTCATGCCAGCGACGATTGCGTGCGACGCCTTACCCACGGCCTGAAGGATCGACCCACGGCTGTCATCGCGGGCGCAGCGCAGCGCAGACCCGGGACCCATCGGGCAGCGGCGACGACGTAGGAACGGATCCCACATAAGACCCACTGATGTCGGACACAGCCGCCCTCCATCTCAGAATGCCGGCGCCGTTTGCGGGCTGACAGCGAGAGAGTCACTTCGACAATTCTGACGTCCTGGCATCCCAGGCGTCGATGCCGCCTTCAAGGCTCCGCACATCGAAGCCGTGCTGGTCAAGATAGGTCGCCGCCTTCTGGCTTACCCATTTGCCTTTCACGCAATAGACGACAACCGGCCTGTCCTTCGGCAGCTCGCTGGCCCAATCAGAAATTGCTTCGGGGTCGCGACGGATCGCTCCGGGAATCATGGCGGGGCTGGAAGCAAAGTCTTCGCTCAACCGGACATCAATGATCGTCGCGTTGTCAGGGCCGACCGCCTCGATATCGTCCACTGTCGCTGTTCGCGCATACACTGGCCGGTCGTCGCTCCGGAAGACATAAGCATCGGGCGTCCGCGTGCATGACGCTGCAAGCAGGAGCATGACCGTGAAGAGTGTGGTTCGCATGAAGACAACGGTTTGCATGTTCTGTCTCGTCACGCAGGGGCTTTGAACGTCTTGTCGGCGTTGGCCCAATCCAGCGCGCCCATGACGGCGTTGACACAGTCGCCAGCCCTGGCGCCGTAGTCCATGTGATAGGCGTGCTCATACATATCGAGCGCGACAAGCACCGTGCCGTCTGCAACCGACAGCGTGTGGTCGGAACCCCATTGATTGACCAGCCGGCCGGCGCGCGGCGACCAGGTAAGGAGGACCCAGCCGGAGCCGCCACCCAGCGCCTTGCCGACGCCCACAAACTCGTTGCGCCACTTATCGAAGGAGCCGAAGTCAGCTTCAATCTGTCTGGAAAGCGCCACGCCCGGTTTCGATCCGCCTCTGCCGAGCGATGCGAAATACGTCTCATGCAAAATCACGGAATTGAGCGCCATGAGTTCTTCGCGCTTCAAGCCGTTGATGAGGAAGCCTGGGGCGGTCGCAAAATCCGTTGCGCGCAACTGCGCTTCAATATCTCCGTAGCGCTTGGCGGCGCCTGCGTAGTTGTTGTCATGATGGCTGATCAAAAGCCTTTCGGACAGGCCGGGAATAGTCTTGGGATCGAACGGCAACGGCTTGGGCGTGAGTGTTGAACGGGATGCAGCTGCGCCCGGTGTCTGGACGCCCGGTGTCTGGGCGCCCGGTGTCTGGGCGCGGGCGCATGATGTGAGCGCTGCCGTCGCAGCGAGCATCGCGCCGCCGGTGATGAGTGTGCGTCGATCCAGCATTTTCACGTCCTCCGCAGCGTCCAAACGCAATTGGATCACAGGTAGTCGCGTCCGCAATTGCTGTGACCAGAGCGATCCGGCGCCAGCTATTCCTCTTTCAGGGGCGGGGAGCTGCCGACGCGGCCGTCGGGGCGGGCGACCGCCAGCGTGCGCGTGAATGCGGGCCGGGCTTCCATCCGGTCCTGCCAGGCGGCGAGGTTCGGATATTTGGCGATGTCCGCCACCTTGATCCGGTCGGCGTAATCGCTCGGAAACCACATCATGATGTCGGCGGCCGAAAATTCCGCGCCGCCGAAATAGGGGTGGGTCGCGAGAAAGGCGTCGGCGAAGCGCATGGCGCGCTGACCGTCCGTTTCAGGCCCGGTGGGGCGGACCCCGCCTTTCGCCTGGGCGGTGCGATAATCGGCGATGACGTCGGCGGCGAGCGTGCCTTCGGAAAAGTGCATCCAGGTGAGGTGTGCCGGATAGTCCGGCGAGGCGAGGTCCGGGACGAGGCGTCCCTTGCCCTCGCGGTCGAGGATGTACTGGATAATGGCGCCGGATTCGGTGAGGACCTTGCCTTCGTAGGTGACGGTGGGCGCGACCGGCATGCCGGGATTGACCGCGCGGATCGCGTTCATCGAGGCGGTGAGGTCCCCGCGCGTGAAGACCAGATTGTAGGGCAGGCCCAACTCCTCGGCCAGCCAGACGATGCGCTCCGAGCGCCGGCCCTCGAGATGGTAGATGGTGAGGCTGGAAGCTGAGGCGGCGGGTGCGGACGCGGGCGTAGGCGGCGTCTGGGCGCTCGCGGCCGGAAGGATGGCCAGCCCGAAAAGAACCGCCAGGACGCCCAGGTGTTTCATGTGCCTGCCTCGTAAGCCGACCGTGCGGCGCTGTGAGATTAGGGCGGCGCGCCAGGCTTGCCAACGCCAACCGTTCAGGTCTTGTCCGGCGTCTGGAGATCCGGCGTCCGAAGCCGGTTGCGGGCCTCGGCCGTCTGTCGGTCGAGTTCCACCTGGAAGAGGCTGCGCGCGTCGCCCGGAGGCGCTGCCGATGCAACCGTCGCCGCGCCCGAAAGGGGTTCGGCGGGGGCTTGGCCGCTCATGCCGCAATTGATGCAGAAGTGTGCGCCGACCCGGTTGGGCGTCCCGCACTTGCTGCAGGCCCAGCCATCTCCCAGCGGCGCCGATCCGACCCTGCAGGAGGGGCAGCCATCCGCGCCGTCCATCAGCCAGAGCCCGCAATTCGTGCATTGCCGCAGTCCAAGTCTTTCGTCGGGGTTCATGTGCCTGCCAACGCCCTTTTTTGCGGATTGAAGGCGCGTTCAATGCGCGGTCGCTTCCGATGCTATGTCTATCCCCGGCTGTCCTGGCTGAGCAAACGGGTTCAGCCCAAAGGCGTTTTTGTCGTCTCAGGCGTAGGCGACTCGCGCCGTATCGCTTCCGGCGGCAAAGGGGAAGCCAGTTGTGGAAAGCAAAGCAGGATTCTCGGGTCGCGCTTCGCTCGCCCGAGAATGACTTCACTGAATGCTCTGTGCCGATAGGCGATAGCCCTGCCACTTTTGGGGGAGCAAGGAAGATTCCCGGGTCGCGCTTCGCTTGCCCGGGAATGACTTCACTCAATGCTATGGGCCATGGGCGATAGCCCTGCCTGCGGCGGGGGCCGGGTCGCGAAGAAAAGGGGGCGGCGTTAGAACCGGTTCTTGCGCTCCCTGATTTCTCCGAAAGTCGCGACGGCGTCGCCGGGATGGCCCATCGCCTTTTGCAGGTTCGGTGCGTCCGCCCGCAGGAAGGGGTTGGCGGCGATTTCCGCGCCGATGCTGGTTGGGATGGTGGGCTCGCCCCGGGAGCGCTTTTTCGCGACGCCGTCCGCATAGTCGCGCAGGGCGGCGTTGCCGGGATCGACGCTGAGGGCGAAGGCCGCGTTGGCGGCAGTGTATTCGTGAGCGCAGTAAACCACGGTTTCGGGCGGCAAAGCGCGCAGCTTGCCGAGGCTGTCCCACATCTGGGCGGGCGTCCCCTCGAACAGGCGCCCGCAGCCGAGCGCGAACAGCGTGTCGCCGACGAAGGCGATCGCCTCGTCCGGCAGGTGATAGACGATGTGGCCTGCGGTGTGCCCGGGCGTGTCGAGCACACGGGCGGTGAGGGCGCCGAGACGGACCGTGTCGCCCTCGACCAGCGTGCGCTCCAGCGTTGGGATGCGGTGGGCCTCGCCCCTGGGTCCGACAATCGAGCAGCCGGCAGCCGCCTTGACGGCGTCATTGCCCCCGGCGTGATCGGGATGCCAGTGCGTGTTCCAGATCTGGGTGATGCGCCAGCCCCTCGCGTCGGCCTCAGCGAGGATGCGGGAGGCGTCCGGCGTGTCGATGCAGGCGGTTTCGCCGGTCGCGGGATCGTGCAGCAGGAAGCCGTAATTGTCGCTGAGGCAAGGGAAGACATGGACGATCGCGGAGGTCACGGATTCACCCTTCCCGGCTGCTTCCGTCTATATAGGCCGCATGCGAGTCGATATCGACAGATTGCGGGCTTTCTACGCTTCGCCGCTGGGCCGGATGGCCGAGGAAGCGATGGCGCGGCGCGTCGAGACGCTGTGGCCGGACGCAAACGGGCTTGATGTGCTGGGCTATGGCCATGCCGACGGGCTGCTGGAGCCGTTCCGCGCCGGCGCCAGACGGGTGATTTCGGCGGCGCCGGAAACGCAGGGCGCGGTGCGATGGCCGGCGCAGGGCAAGACGAGTTCGGTGCTGGTGGACGAGGAGAGGCTGCCCTTCAAGGACGCCCTGTTCGACCGGTTGATCATCCGCCATGGCCTCGAAGAGGCGGAAGGCCCGAGGCGGCTGTTGCGGGAATTCTGGCGGGTGGCGGCGCCGGAAGCGCGCATACTGGTGATCGTGGCGCACCGGCGAGGCCTGTGGGCGCGGGCCGAGTCGACGCCTTTCGGCCATGGCCGTCCGTATACGCGGGTTCAGCTCTACCGGCTGCTGGAGGACGCAATGTTCAAGCCGACCGCCTCGGCGCGGGCGCTCTATGCGCCGCCGATCGGGTGGGGGCTGATCACTTCGGGCGGCGACGCCTGGGAGCGGATCGGCCGGTTCGCCTGGGGCGGCTTTGGCGGAGTCCTGTTGATCGAGGCGGTAAAGCGGCTCTACATCGAACCGGGCGGCAAGGCGGTGCGGGTCCGGCGGGCGGTCAAGGCGACGGCGCCGCAAGGGGCGACGATGGCCCGGAACGTGTTTGATACAAGCGACTTGACAAGAGCGCCGTTTGAATGTTGAAGGTGTGTAAGTGTAGTAACATATCTACCTAGCCGCGCAGGGCGGCCCGAAAAGGACATTCGAAATGAAATACGTCACCGCGATCTTCAAGCCGAGCCGTCTCGACGCCGTCCTCGACGCCGTGACTGCGGCCGGGGCCTCGGGCGTCACCGTCACCGAAGTGCGCGGCTATGGCCGCCAGCAGGGCAAGACCGAGGTCTATCGCGGCGCGGAGTACGAGATTCGCCTGTTGCCGAAGGTCCGCATCGAGGTCGCCACCACGGACGACACGGTCGAGCGGATCGTCGATGCGATTGTCGCGGCCGCCAACACCAACAAGATCGGCGACGGCAAGATTTTCGTGATGGATCTCGAATCGGTGCTGCGCATCCGCACGGGAGAGAAGAATGAAGGCGCCCTGACGAGTTAGGGGCGGAATTCCGGTGCGCCGTCCGCCTGCCGTGCAGGCGGCCCCCTCCGTCGGGTGCGCTGGCGCCTCCCCTTGCTTCGACTGGGGGAGGACTTCTTTCTACTTTGTGATCCGCCTGCTGCGCAGGCCGCTCTACCGCCCCAGCGGCAGGTAATCGCCCAGCGTACGCGATTCCATCCCGCCCCAGCCGCGCCCGTGATCTCCGGTGGACTGGGCCACGTGCTTGGCGCTCACGGCGTATGGACCATGCGCGAGAAGGGCCAGGATTGCACCGGGACGCAGGTGCCAGCTGGCCCAGCTCAGCGGCGTGTCGCCATTGGCGTCGTGCAACGTCTTGTCCGCGCCCTTTTCAAGCAGCAGCCCGATCATGGCTTCATCGCCAAACGCCGCAGCGCGATGCAGGGGAGTCTCGCCGCGCGTGCGGACATCGCGCATGAAGGCGCCGGTCTCGCGGCCGGGAATCGTGCGCGCATTCGGGTCCGCGCCAGCATCCAGCAGCAGCCTCACGACATTGACGTAATGCGGACGGCCCGCCTTGCAGAGCGCGCTGTGCAGCGGAGTCTCGCCTGTGTCGGTCTCGGCCCAGCCGGGGTCCGCGCCGTGGGCGAGCAGAAAGTCCGCGACCTTCCAGTGGCCGAAGAAAGCGGCGTTGCCCAGTTCCCGCCCCGTATCAAGTCCGGAGAGATCAAGCCCGGCTTCGAGCACGGTACGCAACGCAGTCACGTCGTTGAAGTACACGAACCAGGTCAGCATGCCCGGCGCCGACCTGCGGCCTTCTGGCGTGCGTAGCAGATCGAACACCAAATCGGTACGGCCGCGAGAGATGGCGTCTGTGATCTCAACAAGGGTCATCCCAGGCCTCCCATCGGCATGCCGGCTATTTCGCGCCGCGCTCCAGCACGAAGACCAGTTCCTCGGCGGTCCAGTTGAAGCGGGTGAGGGCCGAGGCGGCGGCCGGGACGCCGCCCACCGGCGCGATGGCGGCGAGTTCAAGTCCGAGTTCGGCGGCGAGTTCGGCCATGTCGCGGGCGGTGCAGGGGCGTCGGGCGCCGTCCGACCACCAGGCCCGGTTGGCGCCCAGCGAGGGGATGCGGCCCGAGGTCAGGAGCGAGGCGCGAACGCGCCAGTGGCCGTAATTGCGGAACGAGACGATGACGCGGCGGGCGATGCGGGCCAGCTCGTCGAGCACGAATTTGGGACGCGCCATCTCCTGGATGGTCTTCGAGAGGATCGCCGCGTCGAAGGCGTCGTCGGGATAGACGGGCAGGTCGCGGTCGGCGTCGCCCTGCACCACGGCGAGGCCCTTGGCGACGCAGCGGTTGACGCCGGACTGCTCCACTTCGAGGCCGCGCGTGCGCGCCTTGCGCTCCGATTGCAGCAGCTCCATCAGCTGGCCGTCGCCGCAGCCGACGTCGAGGACGAGGTCGCCGGGCTTGATGAACTGCGCGATCGCCACGTGGTCGGGACGGCGGATGGAAGAGGAGCCGGGTGCGGATTTCATTGGCGAGGGCGTTAGTCGTTCTTCGCCCCGAGGGCAACACATGCCGGGCCAGTTGCGGCAGGCTGCAAGCACCGTCATGATGCGATGTCAGATCGCGTCGGCTAGCCGACCCTCAAAGGATGAAGGCAAATGCGGAAGGACGATTTGGAGAACAGTTTGCAAGCGGTTCTTGCGACCTACGGCCGAGCTCCATCGCTCGCCAGGCTGCTAGCCGACATTCATGGCGCCCAATGCGAAACCGTGACCGACTTTATCCGCTTGCGCACAGCCAACCCGGCGCGCCCGGGCCCCTCGAAGAAAAAGCCGATCGACACCACCATCGCCAATGCGTGGGTCGCGAGGATTCAAACCTTCGATGGAAGCGTGCAGGACTTTAATCGCCTTATTGATCGACTCCGGAACGATAAGCCAAGCGCTGAAACCATGAGAGCAATATTCAACGAAGTAACAGACAAGCAGGACAAACGTATCACGCGTCCGAAGGCGGCAGAGATGTTATCGCAGTGGTATGCATCACGCGCGATCATCAAGCGCCACGACCAGGTGGCGAGAGCGACATACAACGCCGCTTGACCACATAAAAACTGCAGGGGGACGCTTTGTCGATTGAAGTGCTGCAAGCGGCTGCGGCGATATTGGGTGTTGCGTTCACGCTTGCAATCGCGTGTTCGACCGCCGCCTATTTTGTAGGCAACGTCATCGCGAGAAATGTCGAGGAAACAAAACGGATCGGGTTGAAAAACGAGAACACCGGGCTTTCCGTTCAACTCGCGCAAGCAGAGCGACAGATTGGAGATCTGAATGACGCTTTGAAAAAATCAACTGGTGACGGCAAGCTTGCCGCTGAAGATTCTATGTTTGCAGGCCGTGTTGAAACAGTGGCGCAGTTTTTATCTGTTTTCGGGAACAGCGTTTGGCTTGCGAAAGAAACGGCCGAACGAAGCGAACCGAAGCAATCCAATCTCAAGATCATCACGTTCGCAAACAATAAAGGTGGCGTTGGGAAAACGACCTTATCCGCCAACTATGCCCGGTATCTGCACAAGGCGGGACGAAGAGTCCTAATGGTCGATCTCGATTATCAAGGCTCAATGACGGCAACCGCACTGGCCGCCACCAGTACGGAGTCACGGGAGGGTGCAAGCGCAGACATTCCTGCTAACGCCTATTCCTGGCTCGATGAACCGAGTGATCCAGATGATTTCATACGAAGCTTGACGCGACTTGGCGATGGCGACAGATTCTTTCTTGTGGAATCAAGCTATAACCTGCCATCGGAAGAAGATCGAAACCTATTCCTGTGGCTTGTAGGTCGTTCAAAGACGGATGTACGATTTCGGTTGCACGAACTTTTGTATTCCAAAGCAGTCTTGGGAAGGTTCGATGTTGTAATCATAGACTCGCCGCCAAAATTGTCGGTCGGCAGCGTGAACGCACTCACTGCCAGCACCCATTATGTGGTGCCGACAATCCTCGACACTCTTTCGACAACTCCGATCCGTTTTCTGCTGTCTTCCTACAAGGGCTTGTTCAAGAATCTAGGTGTTTCGCCCGAATTGGTGGGAGTGGCCGCAGTCAAGACGCGATACAATGTCCTCAGGCCAGATGAAGTCGTCCTCGTTGAGGAGTTGGATCAGCTGGTCAAGCAGTCGGCGCCCAGTGCGCAGGTGTTTGCGTCTACTCTACCGTTTTCCGTCGATTACGCCGAAGCCGCCGGCAGAAGTTTTGTCGTTGACGACACCAAGGCGGGAAAAAAAATGAGGGTGTTGTTTGCCGAAATCAGCAGGTCAATCGGTCTGTAAAGTCTGCTCGGGTATCGATGGGATCATGCCGCGCGAGCCTTGCGTTTCAGGCCGCGCGCGTCGGCGGCGGCGTCGATGAAGCCGGTGATGGCGGCCTCGAATTCCGGCTCCTCCAGCAGAAAGGCGTCATGGCCCTTGTCGGTCTCGATCGAGACATAGGAGGTCTCGCAGCCGGCGGCGTTGAGGGCGCGGACGAGGTCGCGGGATTCCTCGGGCGTGTAGTGCCAGTCGGAGGAGAAGGAAAAGACGCAGAAGCGCGTGTCGAGGCCGCGAAAGGCGTTGGCGAAGACGCCGTCATGGTCGCTCGCCAGATCGAAATAATCCATGGCGCGGGTGATGTAGAGATAGGCGTTGGCGTCGAAGCGGTCGACGAAACTCTGGCCCTGATGGCGCAGATAGCTTTCGATCTGGAAGTCGGCGTCGAAGCCGAAGCCGACCGAGGCGCGGTCCTGCAGCCGGCGGTCGAACTTGCGCTTCAGCGCAGCCTCCGAGACGTAGGTGATGTGCGCCGCCATGCGCGCCACGGCAAGGCCGCGATCGGGGCGGCAGCCGGCGGCGAGGTAGGCGCCGTCGCGCCAGTTGGGGTCCGCCATGATGGCCTGGCGGCCGACCTCGTAGAAGCCGATATTCTGCGCCGACTGGCGTCCGGCCGAGGCAACGGGAATGGCGGCGAAGACCCGGTTGCGCGCCTGCACCGTCCATTGCAGCACCTGCATGCCGCCGATCGATCCTCCGAGTGCGAGGAAGACGTCCTCCACTCCCAGCGCGTCGAGCAGGGCGATCTGCGCGCGCACCATGTCGGCGATGGTGATGTGGGGAAACTCCGCCCCCCAGTAGGTTCCGTCGGCGCGCAGGCTCGCAGGGCCGGTCGAGCCCATGCAGCCGCCGAGGACGTTGGTGGCGATGACGAAGAAGCGGTCGGTGTCGACGGGCAGGCCCGGTCCAACCATGCGGGGCCACCAGGCGGGACGGCCCGTGATCGGGTTCTGGTCGGCCACGAACTGGTCGCCGGTGAGGGCGTGGCAGACGATGACGACATTGTCCCGTGCCGGGGAAAGTTCGCCCCAGGTCTCGAATGCGATCTCGACCTGGTCGAGCGTGCGGCCGCTGTCGAGCCGGAAAGGGCGGCCGGGGCCGGCGATCGAGACGCGCCTGATGCCGTCGGCGCTGCGGGGGGGGGTCTCGTTCATGGGCGGGAACCTAGAGCATCCTTCGATCAAACTGAATCAGTTTGATCGGAGAAAGATGCTCTAGATTCAAGAGTGGAGAGACTGATTCAACGATCGACCTGATCAAGGTCGATCGCATCAGGCTCTCGGCAGGAAGGCCCGGGACTGGAAGCGGGTCGCGGGCGGAGTCTCGCGACGGGCTCGCCCGCCGGAAGATATCAGGTGACATAAGCTTTTGCCGGGCGTTGTGATGGCGGACAGAGCACGCTCGCTCTGGATGGATCATCCAGATCGTGAAGCGTGCTCTACATTTTAACCGAGAGACGGAATCACGCTTGAGGTGAAGCGAGAAGCGCTTCCTCCAACAGCGATCCGGCTCTAGTGTCACCCCGCTGGGGAGCACGCGAGGGGATGGAGCGCGATGGGCGCCGAACACTTCCGGCCCGCCGGCGACAGCGCGGACGACAGCATCGTGGCGGCGATCGCCGAGCGCTGGCGCATCCTTGTCGAGGACGCGGCCGCGCAGTCGGGATTCAGTTTTCGCCCGGCGCTGGAAGCCGCCGAGCTTCGCCGGCTGTGCCGGACGACCAGCGCCCCCGCCGACATGATCGCGCGGGTATGGCGCGCGATGGCCGGCGACATGCTGGTCGCGAGGGGGCTGAAGGCGGTCTATATCGCGGGCGGCGAACCCGCCCAGTCGATGCAGGGCGCACGGGGCTATTTCGGCTTCGGCGCCAACATGGTCCAGGTGACGGACATACGCGAGGCGCTGGACCGCGCGGACGACACGCCGGGCGTGCTGGCGTGCCTGCCGTGGCCGGAAAACGCGGGGCCGGGCCAGTGGTGGCCGATGCTGAACGAGAACAGGTTCCGCGAACTCTCGATCGGGGTCGGCTGGCCAAGCCTGCCCGGGTCGCCGGCGGAGGCGCCGCGCATGGCGGTGGTGGGCCGCATTGCAGTCGAGACGTCGGGCGATGACGACATGCTGGCGACGGCCCATGACGACACGTTCTGCGCCGAGCGGTGTCTCGCCGAGGCGGGGATTGCGGGCGAGGTGGCGGCGCGGGCGCGCTCGCTGGTCTTGATGCGGATCAGGGAGTTCGTCGCCCCTGACGATCCCCGGCTCGATCGGGCGCGACAGGCGGGGCTGGACGGGCTGCGCATTGTCGGGGTACGGCCACGTCCCTGAGACTGGACGCCCGCATGACCGAGAAACCCACGCCCCTGCCCCAACTGTCGAAGGTGACGCCCTACGTGCCCGGCGAGGCCCCCAAGGGCGGTCCCGGAAAAACCTACAAGCTGGCGTCCAACGAGAATCCGCTGGGAACCTCGCCGAGGGCGCGCGCGGTGTTCAGCGACCTCGCGGGCCGGCTCGAAGTCTATCCCGATGGCGGAGCGCATGCCCTGAAAGCCGCGCTGGCGAGGAAGCACGGGCTCGATCCCGACCGGATCATCGTCGGCGCGGGGTCGGACGAGATTTTCCTGATGCTCGGGCGCGCCTTCCTGGGTCCGGGTGACCAGACAATCTCGACGCGCCACGCCTTTGCGATCTTCGCGATGATCGGCGAACAGCAGGGTTGCGACGTGGTGCGCGTGCCGGAGAAGGATTTCACGGCGGACGTCGATGCGATCCTGGCGGCGGTGACGCCCAGGACCAGGATGGTCTGGCTGGCGAATCCCAACAATCCGACCGGTACCTACCTGCCCTTCGACGAGGTCAAGCGGCTGCATGCGGGCCTGCCTTCGGGCGTGCTCATGGTCCTGGACGGGGCCTATGCGGAATTCGTGCGGAAGAACGACTACGCAGCAGGAATCGAACTGGTCTCCGAGTTCGAGAATGTGGTGATGACGCGGACCTTCTCGAAGCTTTACGGGCTGGCGGGCCTTCGCCTGGGCTGGGCCTACGCTCCGTCGCATGTGATCGACGCCCTGGAGAAGGTGCGGATGCCGTTCAACGTCAACCTCGTGGCGCAGGCGGTTGGGATCGCGGCGCTGGAGGACGAGGCGTTCGTGCGGGAATCGCTGGCGCACAACGACGCCGAACTCGCGCGCCTGACGACAGAGCTGCGGGCGATGGGTCTCAGCGTCGGCGAAAGCGTCGGGAATTTCGTCGTGGCCGAGTTTCCGCGGGAACCGGGAAAAACGGCGGCGGAGGCGCTGGCGCACATGAAGGCTCGCGGCGTCACGCTGCGCGGCCTCGCCGGCTATCACATGCCCGACCATCTGCGCATTTCGGTGGGAACGCTTGAGGGCAATGACGCGGTGCTGGCGGGGCTCGCGGATTTCCTGGCGGCGCGATGAGCGCGACCGACGCATCCAGGCAGGTCTTCGCGCGCGTCGCCATCGTCGGCGTCGGGCTGATCGGATCCTCGATCGCGCGGGCGGCGACCGAAAAGGGTGCGGCTGGCGCGGTCTCGCTGTTCGACGCGGATGCGGGCGCGCTCGGGCGGGCCGGAGAGCTGGGGCTGGGAGAGATCCGCGATACGATCGCCGAGGCGGTGCGCGACGCCGACGCGGTGTTCCTGTGCATCCCGGTGGGCGCGATCGGCCAGGCTGCGGCCGCGTGCATCGGCGCGATGAAGTCCGGCGCGATCCTGACGGATGTGGGCTCGGTGAAAGGCAATGTGGCGCGGGACCTCAAGGCGCTGGGGCGGCGGGACGTGCATGTCATTCCGGGGCACCCGATCGCCGGGACGGAAAGGTCGGGACCGGACGCCGGCTTCGCGTCCCTGTTCGAGGGGCGCTGGTGCATACTGACGCCGGAGGCGGGCGAGATTTCGGGCCATGGGGCGGGCTATGACGCGGCGGTCGACAGGCTGGCGTCGTTCTGGGAGGCGCTGGGCTCGCGGGTCGAGCGGATGGACGCGACGCGGCACGATCTGGTGCTGGCGATCACCAGCCATGTGCCGCACCTGATCGCCTACAACATCGTGGCGACGGCGCACGACATGGAGAGCGTGACGGAGGGCGAGGTGGTGAAGTTCTCGGCCGCCGGCTTCCGGGATTTCACCCGCATCGCGGCGTCGGACCCGACCATGTGGCGCGATGTGTTCCTGAACAATCGCGAGGCGGTGCTGGAGGTGCTCGGACGGTTCGACGACGACCTCACAGCGCTGCGCAAGGCGATCCGCAATGGCGACGGGGCGACGCTGTTCAACCTGTTCACGCATGCAAGGGGGATAAGGCGGGAGATCATCGAGGCGGGGCAGGACATCTCCGCGCCGAATTTCGGTCGGGATGAGTCGAAGACATAGGGGTCTGGGCTTGGGGTGACGATGGCGGGCGTGGCCCGCCCCCATCCCGGCTTCGGGGTACTTTACCCCCCGCTTCGCAGGGGAAGAGGCGCCTAGGGCGTTGTCACGCCCATTTTCGCCTGGACCGCGCGGCCTTCGGCGACGAGACGCTGCGTGGCCGGTTCGAGGACCTCGTGGAGACGGCGCATGAACTCGTCGCGCGAGAGGCCGGCCTCGATGGCCGGGAGGGCCTCGAAGACGACGAGCCCCGGCTTGCGGATGAAGCCGGCGGCCGGCCAGCAGAGGCCGGTGTTGATCGCGACCGGGATGCACGGGACATTCATGGCGCGATAGATGCCGGCGACGCCGGGCTTGAGGTCGGTGACGGCGCCGACAAGCTGGCGGGTGCCTTCCGGGAAGATGATCACCTCGCGGCCGGCCTCGGCCAGCGCCCGGGCGGAGGCCAGCATCTGCTTCATAGTTTTCATGCCACCGTCGCGGTCGATGGGAATCATGTCGGCGCGGCGCGCGTAGATGCCGAAGACCGGCGCGTCGAGCAGCTCCTGCTTCAGCACGAAGGCGGGGTCGCGGGTGAAGAGGAAGGGCGTGATGGTGTCGTAGGTGCTCTGGTGCTTCATGGCGACCAGCACGCCGGAGGCCGGAAGGTTTTCAAGGCCGCGATACTCGGTGCGGACGCCGCAGAGCCAGCGCAGTCCGAAGACCTGGGCGCGCGACCATTGCCGGATGGTGATCATGGTGCGCTTGCGCGAGCCCACCGCATAAGGAAGGAAGCCGCCCCCGATGACGCCGAGGCTACCATAGAACCAGAGGGCGTAGAGCAGCGAGCGGAAGAAGATCATCCGGCGCTGTCGGTCGTCGGGGCGGCGGCGGCGGCGGGCGGATCGTCGGCTTCCTGGCCGGCGCGAAGGCTGGCGACGCGGTACTTGATCCATTCCTCGGCGAAGCGGCGCGCGGTCGTCTGGTCGCGATACCAGTCGCGCGGCGCGACCTTCATCGAGGCGACGGCGTAGGGGATGAAATCGGCCTCCGGCATGGCGCGGCGCAACTCGATCATGGCGCGGTCCATGTGGTATTCGGAGGTGACGACGATGATGCGGGTCAGCTTGTGGCGCCGGGCCCATTCGGCGACCTCGGCGCCATTGCCCTCCGTCGTCGCGGCGGCGCGGCCAAGGGTGACGCAGCACTGGATCTCGGTCTCGCGCACACCGGCGATGCCAGCGATGTCGGCCGGCTGGGTGTCGATGTGGACGCCGGATATGAGCAGCGGCAGGCGCATGTCCTCGGCGAGCTGAACTCCCGAGACGATGCGCGCGTCGGAGGCGCCGGTGAGAGAGACGACGGCGTCTGCGTCTGCGGGGGCCGACGCTGCGGTGATGGCGCGCTCGGCGCGGCCGATGAAGCTCACAAAGTCCCAGCCGGCGAAGATGACCGCAGCGAAGACGACAAGAGCGAGGACACGGAGCATCAGTCCCAGGAGATCAAACCATTTCCGACAGGGAGCGTAGCACGGTCAGCCGGGCGGCCGCCATCGCCGCCAACCCTGCGACCAAAGGGGTTAATCCGAGGATCATGCCGTCGGCCAGCGAAAGCGACAATTGGGGCAGCAGCCATATGCGGTCTCCGGATTGCTTCGCCATGAACAGGATGAACGCCGCCGCCGCGAACGCCAACAGGGCGCCGGACGCCCCCGCATTGACCCCCAGCATCAGGAAGCGTCGCTCGAACAGGCCGGAAATGAAGGCGTCGCGCGCGCCCGTCAGGTGAAGGACTTCGACGATGTCGCGCCGGGCCAGCAGGGCGGCATGGGTGGCGAAGGCGATCACGGCGATCGCGGTCGCGGCAAGAAGCCCGACGCCGGCCAGGGCCACAAGGCCCGCCGAGCCGGTGGCGCGCTCGACATCCCGGGACCAGAGCGCGTGGTCGTCGACCGTGGCGTCGATGTTCTCCTCGGCCAGCCGCCGGTCGATTTCCTCTCCGACGCCGGTCGCGGCGCCGGAGGCCTCGGCGGCGATGAGGTGCGGCAGCGGCAGGTCGGCCGGAACGCCAGCGGCGCCGAGCCAGGGCCTGAGGAGGTCCTCGGCCTCCCGCCGGTCGAGCGCGCGGGCTGTCCGGACGCCCGGAGAGGCCAGCGCGATGGCGGCGGCGCGGGCGGCCGAGGCGTCGTCGCCGCGCACGCGGATGGTGATCTGGCCGGTGACGCGGTCGGTCCAGCTGTCGGCGGCGGCGTAGGCCGAACGGGCGGCGAGACCCGAAAGCGCCGCCAGAAAGCAGAGCGCGCAGATAACGAAAAAAAGCGCGATGTCGCTGGCGTCCTCGCGCGGCAGCAGCGGAGAGGCGGCGCTCATGGCGGAGGGCGGCCCGGGCTGTCGCGGCTGGCGGGCTCGGCGATTACGGGGGCGCGCGAGACAAGGCCGTCGGCGATGCGCAGCACGTCGGCGCGCGAGGCGCGCACCATGGCGAGGTCGTGCGTGGCGATGAGGAGTGTGGTCGAGAGACGTTTGTTGAGCTCGCGAAAGAGGCGCATCAGGCGCTCGCCCATGTCGACATCGACGCTGCCGGTGGGTTCGTCGGCGATGATGAGGTCCGGCTTGACGACGACCGCCCGGGCGATGGCGACACGCTGTTTCTCGCCCCCGGAGAGGGTGGCGGGCCTCGCGTCGAGGCGGTCGCCAAGGCCGACCCAGCGCAGGAGCTCGATCACGTCGCCCCGGTAGCGCTTCTCGGCGCCGCCGGCGACGCGCAGCGGCAGGGCCGCGTTTTCGTAGGCGGTGAGGTGGTCGAGCAGCCGGAACTCCTGGAAGATGACGCCGATTCGTCGGCGGGTGAGGGCGCGGCTCTCTCTGTCCTGGCGGCTGGTATCGACGCCGAAGAGGGAGATTCGGCCAGCAGTCGGACGAAGGGCGAGGTAGGCGAGCTTCAGCAGGGTCGACTTGCCGGCGCCCGACGGGCCGGTGAGGAAGGTGAAGGACCCCGGGGCGAGCTGGAAGGAAGCCTCTGTAAGCACATCGTTTTCCGGCCCATACGAGAGGCTGACGCGGTCAAACCGGACGGCAGGTTCTCCGGCGAGGGCGTCGCGATCCTTCATGCGGCTCCTGAATGAGGTTGGCGGATACGAATTCGCCCGGATGGAGTATATTAACCGCGCATGTGATTCCGATAGTGCGATGATTCTGGTCTGCCCATCCTGTGACACGCGCTACTTTGCCGAGGACGCCGCCGTCGGCAAGGAAGGCCGGCGCGTGCGTTGCGCCTCGTGCGGGCATTCCTGGTTCGCCAAGCCGCATGAGGACAATGCGGCCGCCGAGGCCGAAAGCACGGGCGGGCTGACGCGCGAGCAGGTCGAGCGGCTGCGCCTGACGGCCGTCGCGAATTCCGCCGCCCCGGCCGGGCCCCACGCCGAGTACCGGGCCCGGGAGCATGCTAGACGCGAACGCCACCGCACGCTGGCGGCGGGCCTCGCCTGGCTGGGCGGGTTCGTGATTTTCGCGGGGACGGCCGCCGGGGCGGTGGTGTTCCGCAACGAGGTGACCGAAGCCTGGCCGCGCACCGCCTCGGTCTACCGGATGGTGGGCCTCGACGTGAACCGCTTCGGGCTGACCTTCGAGAATGTCGGGGCCAAGCGGTCCTTTGACGGGACGACGCCGGTGCTGACCGTCACTGGCATGGCGGTGAACACCGGCAAGACGCGGCGTGCGGCGCCCGGGGTCCGGGTCAGTCTGCGCGACGAGGCGGGCAAGGAAGTCCATGCCTGGACCGACAAGCTGGCGACACCCTTCATCGAAGCCGGG
Organism: Alphaproteobacteria bacterium; assembly: GCA_034439955.1. GTDB lineage: Bacteria > Pseudomonadota > Alphaproteobacteria > Caulobacterales > Hyphomonadaceae > UBA7672. Next base: position 15,249 of record JAWXBJ010000131.1, on the reverse strand, counting down.
GAAAGGACGCCGTTCAGCTCGCGCATCGTCGCCCCGCCGCTGGAGACGTTCGGGCTGGCGATCACGTTTGCCGCCACGGCGGGCGCGACAAACGAGGGGGACGAGGCCAGCGTCGCGCATGACGAGATCGGCCATGCGGACATGGCGCCAGGGGAGGCAGCGGATACGCCACATTCGCAGGCGGAGATGGAGGCGTCGCCGGAGGACCCGATGCCGGACAGTCTCGAAGCGGATGGCGAGCCAAAGGTCGAGGCGGACGGCGCCGTGCCCGCGCCGGGGGAGACGCCCCATCACTGAGGACGCATTCGACACGCTGCTGACCCCGGAGGGGATCGCCGCCCGGATCGAGGACCTAGCAGGCCGCCTCGCGCCCCGGCTGCGCGGCCGGCCGTGGACCGCCGTGGTGATCCTGCTGGGAGCGACGCCCTTCGCCGCCGACCTGCTGAGGGCGCTGGCGCGGCGGGGGATCGACATCGGCTTCGACGCGCTGTGGCTGGAGAGTTATCGCGACGAGCGGGAGAGTTCGGGCCGGATCGTCGTGCGGGCCGACCTGTCGCGTTCCGTGCACGACATCGGCGTGCTGATCCTGGACGATGTGTTCGATTCAGGCCGGACCATCCATTTCGCGCGGGCGCACCTGATGGCGAAGGGGGCCGGAGAGGTCGTGACGGCTGTCTTCGCGCGCAAGCCCGAAGCGGTGTCGGAAGGGCTCGACGACTGGGCGTATAACGCGCCGTCGCGCTATCTCGTGGGGTACGGGATGGACGATGCGGGCAGGTGGCGCGGTCTGCCCTATCTCGGGGCGGTGCGGGAGAGTTGAATTCCGCCCTCTTGGTTCGACGGACGCGCCCTGCGGGCGCTGCTCACACCATGAGGGCTATGGAGACAGCTCAGCAAGCAGGATCCTCCTCAACCCCGCCTCTGGCGGTGGAGGCCCGGCGACACGCCAGGATCAGAAGCGGTCCAGCAGCCGGCGCAGATACTCCAGTTCCTCCGGCCGGAAGGCGCGGTCGCCGGCGCGGCGGCGCAGTTCGTTGAGGATGTCGCGGGCCTTCTGGCGCTCGATGTCGTCGGGAACCTTGACGTTGTCGCCATAGCCGCTGTCGCCATTGGACAGGCGTCCGAGCACGTCGCGTTCATCGCGGTCCTTCTGGGCGTCGGGATCGGCCGCGTCGGCGAGGCGGGCGAGTTCGCCAGAGCGGGCCGCGAGCGAGGACATTGCTTCCCGCTGCGCCTGCTGGGCGCCCGCGAAATCTCCCCGGCGCAGCGCGTCCTCGGCGCGTCTTTGCGCCTGCAGCGCCTGTCCGAGCAGTTGGCGGCTGCGGGCGTTCTCCTCGCCATACCGGCCGTCCGCATCGACGCCGGGGCGGCCGCCGCCGCCATTGGCGCCGGGCTGCTGGCCGTTCTGACCGGGGCGCTGGGCCTGACCCTGCTGGCCGTCGCCGCGCTGGCCTTCGCCCTGACCCTGCTGGCCCTCACCTTGCTGTCCCTCGCCCTGCTGGCCCTGCTGGCCCTGACCCTGTTGACCCTGCTGGCCGGGCTGTTCGCCCGGCTGGCCGCCGCCCGAGCGCATCTGCTGTTCGAGGCGTTCGCGCAGGGCGCGCTGCTGGTCGGCGAGGCGCTGGGCGTCGCCGCCATTGCGCATCGCCTGCTCGGTCTGGTCGTTGAGGTCGCGCTGATCGTTGAGCGTGCGGTTGGTGTCCTGCAGCGCCCGGTTGAGGGCGCGGCTCATCGGACCGTCCTGCGGCTGGCCGCCGCCGCCCTGACCCATCTGGAGCTGCATGTTCTCCATCTGCTCCAGCATCCGGCTCATGTCGGACAGGAGCTGGCGGGCCTGGTCGGAAGCGCCCGTCTCCGAAAGGTCGCGCAGCGCGTCGAGCATCTTCTGGAGTTCGTCGTCCCCGAGCGGCCGCCCGCCGCCCTGGGCGCCCTGCTGGCCGTCGCCCTCGGAGACCCGGCCTTCGCGTAGGGCCTCCGCCATCTGGGCGGCGAGATAGTTTTCGACGGCGGCCTCGAACATGTCCATCAGCCGCTTGATGTCCTCTTCCGAGGCGCCGTTGCGCAGCGCCTCTTCCAGCGCGCGGCGGGCAGCTTCCAGGGCGGACTTGGCGTCGGCGACGCTGCCATACTCGGCGCGCAGGGCGACGTTCCAGAGCATGTCTTCGGCGTATTCGGCCTCGGGCTTGTCGCGGGCGACGTCCATCAGGCCGCGCGCGTTGCGCAGACCCATGAAGGTGACCGGATCCTCGAAATAATCCTCCGGACGGTAGGTCAGCGCGTCGATCATCAGCGCGGCCATCTTCACGCCCTCGGGCGCGTAACGCATGCGCGAGGCTTCGGTGTCGCCATAGGCGGACCAGCCCTCGCCGGCGACGCGCGAGAAATTGTCCTCGGGAGACGGCGGCAGATACGGGCGCCAGTCGCGCAGCAGAGTCGCGCGGATTTCCTGGGACGAGCGGGCGATCGGCTGAAGAAAGAGCTTCTCGGGGATCTTGAAGGCGACTTCCTTGCTTTCGCCCTGTGCGCCCGAGGCGTCGGTCGCGCGCAGCTTGACCATGACGTCGAGCCCGGCCCAGCGGTGGCGCACCAGATCCTGGGAATAGGCGCCGGCTTCTTCCTTGGGGTCGAGCCCGATGGTCTCGATGATGACGAACTCCTGCTGCGCCTCCCAGCCGCCGGAGCCGTCGCCCGGAACGCCCCCCCTGGACGCGACTTCCGGCGCGCCTGGCGGCGGCGACGCCAGGCGGGCGACAAGCTCCAGTTTCGATACGCCGTAATCGTCGCTGATCTTCCACTCGAATTCGGTCTTGTCGCCTTCGCCCATCTTGGGCGGGGTGACGAACTCGGCCTTGGGCAGGCCGTCGGGAATGACGGTGAACGGGAAGGCGGCGCGCGCGCCCCAGAAATCGACCACAAGGCGCATGGGCCGATCGACGATGATCCTCGTTTCATGGGCGCCATCGACGCCGGCGCCGGGCCGGAGCGTCGCCCTCCGGCCCTCGTCCGGAATCACCCGGACGGTGGGCTTGCCCGGCGAAATGACGCGCAGTGTGACTTCCGATCCCTGCGGCGCCTTGGCGGCTTCGCCCGAAGTCAGAACGAAGGGCGCGTCGCCGGTATAGGCCGGAGGCGTGATCCACGCCTCGACCGTCAGCTTGTGGGCGCCGAAGAGCGCGCCGAAATCCGGGGCGAGGCCGGCGCCGAGACGGGCCGGCGCCGAAGTGTTGGCGAAGACCGCGACCGCGATCACCAGCAGCGGCACGATCATGCGCAGATGGAAGGGATCGACCCGCCGCCAGTAGGCGCGAAAGTCCAGCTTGCGCGCCTTGGCGGCGAGAGCGGCCATGCGGTCGCGATGGGCGACCCAGAGCTTCCAGGTGGCGGCGTCGGCCCGGGCGGGCCGGTCGGTCCAGACGCTGAGGGGGCGGCCCTCGATATGGTCGTCGATGAGGTCGCGCGCGTTCTGGTCGCTCGGATTGCGCCAGCGCTTCAGGCCAAACCAGATGAAGACGGCGAGGCCGGCATAGAAGACCAGACCGGAGACGGCGCGAGCTTCCAGCGGCATGAGATCATGGACGCCGGACAACCAGAAGGCGGCGAAGGCGGCGAGCCAGAGGGCGAGCGGGCCGATCGCCCGGATCAGCGCCGGATAGAAAAGTCCTCGCCGCGCGGTGGAGATGCGGGCGTCGAGCTGTTCCCTGAGGCCAAATCCGTCAGCCACGCTTGATCCAATCCGGCGCCCGCTCCAGGGCGATCATGTCCTCGAAGGTCGGCCGCCGCCGCACCACGACGCAAGCATCGCCGCGAACGAGAGCTTCGGCAACCATCGGTCTCGAATTATACTGCGACGACAATGTGGCGCCGTAGGCCCCTGCGGTCATGAAGGCCACGAGATCGCCCTCCTTCAGCGGCGGCATGGGACGGTCCCTGGCGAAGCGGTCGGCGCTCTCGCAGACCGGCCCGACAATATCGACGGCGGCGGGGTTCGCACCCATTTCCGGGGTTCGCACCGGCAGGATGTCGTGATGGGCGCCATAGAGGGCGGGACGCAGGAGGTCGTTCATGCCGGCGTCGAGGATCACGAATGTGCGGCCGTCGCGCTCCTTCACGTACTCCACACGCGAGATCATGACTCCGGCATTACCTGCAATGAGGCGGCCAGGTTCGAGGATCAGCTCGACGTCGAGATCGCCCAGAACCTCCCGGGCCTGGCGGGCATAAAGGGAGGGGCTGTCCGGATCGTCGCCGTGCTTGTAGGGCACGCCGAGGCCGCCGCCGAAATCGACGCGGGAGATCGGAAAACCGCGTTCGCGCAGGGAGCGGGCCAGCGCCGCCACCTTGGTCCAGGCTTCCCGGAAGGGCGTGACGCTCATGATCTGGCTGCCGATGTGGACGGCGACGCCGACCGGATCAATGCCCGGCAGGCGGATCGCCTCGTCGTAGAAGGCGTCGGCCTCGTGCCAGGCGATGCCGAACTTGTGCTCGGCCGAGCCCGTAGAGATGTGGGCGTGTCCGCCCGCGTCGACATGCGGGTTGACGCGAAACGCCATGGGCGCGCGGATGCCGAGGCCGACCGCGACGCGCGACAGCCTATGGAGTTCGGGCAGGCTCTCGACGTTGAACTGGTGGATGCCGCGCCTGAGCCCGAGCGCGAGTTCGTCATGCGTCTTGCCGACGCCCGAAAAGACGATGCGGCTGGCTGGCACGCCCGCCTCGATCGCCTTCAGCAGCTCGCCGCCGGAGACGACGTCGGCGCCGGCGCCGAGCGCCGCCAGGGTCGCGATGACGCCGAGATTGGAATTGGCCTTCACCGCATAGGCGATGAGATGCGGCTGACCCTTGAAGGCGTCGGCCAGCACCTTGTAGTGCCGGCGCAGGGTGGCGTCGGAATAGACATAGGCCGGCGTGCCAAGCTCGCGCGCCACCGCCTCGAGCGACACGTCCTCGCAATGGAGGACGCCGGAGCGGTAGGCGAAATGGTGCATGGACGGGATCCGGTTCGTGTTCGAGGCGAGGTAGCGGATGCAGAGTTGGATGTCATCCTTTTGAGCGGCGAATGCTTGACGCTGTGATGCGGGCGCAGCGAAGTTCTGCTCTGCGCATGTCTGGGGTTTGACGATGTGTAACTTATGGGTTACAGCGCCGTGTTAGAAATCCAGGAGACCGAGGCGTTTGTCGAATGGTTCGCGGACCTCCGGGATGAGCGCGGCAGAGCGAAGATACTGGCGCGCATCCGGCGGCTGTCGCTTGGCAGTCCGGGAGATGTGCAGCCCGTTGGCGGGGGTGTCAGCGAGATGCGTATTCATCACGGTCCGGGCTATCGGGTCTATTTCGTCCGGCGGGGCGAAGATCTGGCGATCCTGCTAGGCGGCGGAGACAAGAGTTCGCAGGATCGCGACATCCGGAACGCGCTGCTGCTGGCGAAGGAGGTATGAGGATGACAGCCAAGACACGTGTTTGGAATGCAGCTTCGGCGCTTGATACGCCGGAGCGCATCGCACTTTATCTGGAAGCTGTATTCGAGGACGGCGATCCGCAGCTGATCTCGGCGGCGATTGGCGACGCGGCGAAGGCGCATGGCATGACGCAGCTCGCGAAGGACACCGGCCTGACGCGCGAGGCGCTTTATCGGGCGCTCAGCGAGCAAGGCAATCCGGAGTTTTCGACTGTTCTAAAGGTTCTCCGGGCGCTTGGGCTCAGGCTGGCGCCTACTGCCGCCTGAGGCTAGATCAACCTTCGATCGATCCGGATCGGAGCGATCCCGATCCAATCAAAGAAAGTTGCTCCAGATTCATTGGTGTAGAGACTGATTCAACGATCGACCTGAAGGAGGTCGATCGCATCAGGCTCTAGAAGTATGCGTCCAGACGGATGCTGGTTTGCCCTGGGCTGACCCCCTCCTTATTTCGCCGGGTTGTCGAGCACGCCTGGAGCGCCTCCCCCTTGCCGGGGGAGGAGGGTCTGGGGTTGTCGCTTGCAGATCAGCGTGGGGGAGTCGTTGGCGCGGGCGCTGGCGCTGGCGCTGGCGTTGCGGCCTGGCGGGCGGCTTCGGCGGCGGCGCGGCGGTCGCGCCCGGCCTGTTCCTCCGCCAGCTTTTTCTCTTCCTCGGCTTTCAGCGTGCGCGGGTCGAGCGGACCTTCATTGGGAGGATTGCCCCAAAGGGGGACCGGGCGTTCGAGATCGCCCTTGAGGCCGCAGGCGGACAGCAGGGTCAGAGACAGCGCGATGACGAGCGTGGTGCGGATCACGGGGCCGGTCTCCTGTTACGCAGAGCATCCTAGGCTCTCAGAGTGCAGGGGCCGGTTGTCAATGTGCAATGGCTGCGCATAGGGCCGGTGGCGTCCCGTGCGGTGGGCCTGAAAATGGTGGGCATCATAGCTCAGCCCAACTTCGCCTTCCACGCCGCGACCTGTTCGCGGACGCGCGCGGGCGCCGTGCCGCCAAAGCTGGTGCGGCTGTCGACGGAGGCGTCGACGGTGAGGACGTCGAAGACGGCGTCGGTGATGCGCGGCTCCAAGGACCGGAGCGCGGCAAGGGGCAGGTCGGGCAGGGCGAGGCCGGCCGTCTCGGCGGCTTTCACCGCTGCGCCGGTGATGTGATGGGCCTCGCGGAAGGGGATGTCGAGTTCGCGCACCAGCCAGTCGGCGAGGTCGGTGGCGGTGGAGAAGCCGGAGGCGGCGGAGGCGCGCATGCGTTCGACACTGGGCGTCAGGGTGGCGATCATGCCGGTCATCGCCTGGAGGGAAAGATCGAGCGCGTCGAAAGCCTCGAAGGTGGTCGCCTTGTCCTCCTGCATGTCCTTGGAATAGGCGAGCGGCAGGCCCTTCATGATGGTGAAAAGCTGAACCAGTGAGCCGATGGCGCGTCCCGACTTGGCGCGCACCAGCTCGGCGGCGTCCGGATTGCGCTTCTGCGGCATGATGGACGAGCCGGTCGACCAGGCGTCGGAGAGGCGCACGAAACCGAACTGGGCCGAGGACCAGATCACGATCTCCTCGGCGAGGCGCGAGAGATGCCCGGCGCAGATGGCGATGGCGGCAAGGGCCTCCAGGGCGAAGTCGCGGGCCGAGACGGCGTCGAGCGAATTGGCCATGGGCCGGGAGAAGCCGAGCGCGGCGGCGGTTATCTGGCGGTCGATGGGGAAGCCGGTCCCGGCAAGAGCTGCGGCTCCCAGCGGGGATTCATTCATGCGATCGACCGCGTCGTCGAAGCGGCCGCGGTCGCGGTCCAGCATTTCGACATAGGCCATCAGGTGGTGGCCGAAGGTGACCGGCTGGGCGGTCTGGAGATGCGTGAAACCGGGCATGACGCTCGCCGCGTGGGTTTCGGCCTGGGCCAGCAGGGCCTGCATCAGGGCGGTGATCTGGGTGGTGCGGCACAGACATGCGGTCTTGACCCAGAGGCGAAAGTCGAGCGCGACCTGGTCGTTGCGCGAACGGGCGGTGTGGAGGCGGCCGGCGGGCTCGCCGATGATCTCTTTCAGGCGCGACTCGACATTCATGTGGATGTCTTCGAGGGCGGCCGAGAAGGTGAAGGTTCCCGCCCGGATCTCGCCCAGCACCTGGTCGAGGCCGGCGGCGATGGCTTCGGCGTCGGCCTGGGTGAGGATCCCCGCATGGCGGAGCATGTCGGCGTGGGCCTTCGATCCGGCGATGTCCTCCTCGGCGAGGCGCCGGTCGACGTCGATCGAGGCGTTGATCGCCTGCATGACCTGGTCGGGCTCAGCCGAAAAACGGCCTCCCCACATCGTGTGGCCGCCGTGTGGAGGCTCGTGTTGACCGGGGGGCTTTTTGGCCATTCTAGTTCAGCACCGCCTCGCAGACTCAATGGTAGCCGACATGACACGCCAGACCCGAAGCTTCCGGACAGCCGCAGCCGCAGCGCTTCTCGCACTCTTCGCGGCGGCTTGCCAGCCGGGCGGCCCCGATGCTTCCGGCGCCGGGGCGGTCGCCAGCAAGGTCGCCAGCCTGGAGGAATTCCGCACGGGAGAGTTTGCCGAACTGGATCTAAGCCAGGACCTGCCGATCCCGGCCGCACCCTTTCTGGACGCTGCGGGCCAGCCGCACACGTTCGGCGAGTTCGCCGGCAAGGTGGTCGTGCTGAACATCTGGGCCGAATGGTGCGCGCCCTGCGTCGAGGAGATGCCGACGCTGGCGGGCTTGCAGAAGCTGTTCCCGGACGGGGATGTGGTCGTGCTGCCGGTGGCCTTCGGCTATGAGGACAAGCGCGATTCAGCGCGCACATTGCTGACCAAGCTGGTCGGGGACGGGCTGCCGTTCTACTATGACAGCACCTACAATGTGACCTATGACGCCAAGACCGGGGCGTTTCCCTCGACCATCATCTACGGCAAGGACGGCAAGGAGGCGGCTCGCCTCGTCAAGCCGGCCGACTGGTCGTCCAAGACGGCGAGGGAGCTGGTGCAGGCGATCGCGGACGGGGTGGTCTGAGGCCTGTCGATCCGGCTAGTTTTTGGATCCCCTCCGGCGTTCGTCCGGTCTGGAGCGGGCTTAACACCTGCAGCGCCTTTGCTGGCTTCAGAACGGAAATCCACAGAACGGGGACGGGCTCACGCCTCGCGATCCGGCGCCCATCCGCGAGGATCGACAAGGCGAAGCGCCAGAATGCGGCCGCCCTCGATAACGCCGAGGGGCGGCGCCAAACGGGCGGGGCACGCGACAATGGCCTCCAGAGCCAGGCCCGGCATGCGCAGCGCGCGCAACGCCTCCTCCTCCGCAAGGTCGGGACAAGCCTCCTGCAGACCTGCGCCGATCTTCACCCAGGAGTAATGCACCTCTTCGGGCGTTCTGGGGTCAGGATTGTCCTCATCGTAGAACTCTCCCCACCCCACATTCTCATAGACCCCGATCGTCTGAAATGGATGGCGGTCTGGCCGATAGGGCCGGCGGGTCCCGGGTGAGCCGCCATACCCGAAGCGCCAGGTTCCGCCGCCGACAGCTTGCCATCCGCCCGCCTCGGCACGCACGAAGCACTCGCCCCTGATGCAAAGGAAGCTCCCGTTTTCCCGGGCCTCGTCCGCACAGTCCTGAGCGACGAGTCTGACCGGGCTTCCGTAGTCATCGCCCGTCTTCCACAGCGGCTTGGACATTGTTGCGCTCCTTGAGGCCAGGGAAGGCATACACCGTCGATTTTATAGTTGATTAACGGGCGACGCGGCGGCTGATACCGCTCTGCGCTCCCGCGTGCGCCTGCGCGACGCCACGGGCTTCTCACACTGATCCATTTCAGCGCCAGCCCGATATGTCTGTCGACGGTTTTCCGGGTCGGCGTCCAGGTCGTGGCGTAAGGGGAGGACCGTCTCCGGGCTTCAATTCGCCGCGAGGTCAGCGCTGGCGGGCAGGCGGGCGCCTTGTGCGGTCCACGCGTATCCGGCATTCATGATGGGCAGTTTTGCGCCAGGTCCGGCCGCCAAGAACCGGACGCGCCAGGGAGAGACACGCATGAATACCCGGACACGCCTTCTGTCGGCTGCCGCCTTCGCCGCGCTGGCGTTTTCATCAGGTGGCGGGGCGTTCGCGCAGGCCGCCGGGCCGGGCTTCAAGGCGCCGGCCAAGGCGGGCGACCGGGTCGCGGCAGGCTATGTCGCGCCGCGTCTGGCGATCGGTCAGCCGGACCTTCAGGGGGTCTGGTCGAATTCGTCGAACACCAGCCTCACCCGTCCCGGCCAGTTCAAATCCCTGGTGATGACAACCGCCGAGGCGGCCGAGGCGCAGGCCAAAAACCCGTCCAACATCCGCCAGGCGACCGACGACAACCAGAAGACCGAGGATGGCCTGCTTGACGGCAAGGATCTCGCATCCGGGCGCGGTTACAATGCGTTCTGGATCGATCCGGGCACCAGCTACGCCAACGTCAAGGGCGAGTGGCGGACGTCGTGGATCGTCGATCCGCCGAGCGGGCAGGTTCCGGTGTCGGAAGCCGGCAAGAAGCTGATGGCGAAAATGAACAGCCGCCGGGGCTCGGGCTATGACAACCCGGAAGAGCGTTCGCTGGGCGAGCGCTGCATCATCGGCTTTGGGGGTTCGGGCGGCCCGCCGCTGATGAACGTGCTCTACAACAACAATTACCGCATCACGCAGTCGCCGGACCATGTCGTCCTGACGGTCGAGATGAATCATGACGCGCGGATCATTCCGCTGAACGCCAAGCACAAGCCCAGCGTCATCAAGCCCTATCTGGGCGATTCGATCGGCTGGTGGGAGGGTGACACGCTGGTGGTCGAGACAGTCAACATGCATCCCGAGGGCGGCGGACGCGCCAACCTGACCGAGGGCGGCAAGATCATCGAGCGCTTCACCCGTTATTCCGACGACCAGGTGCTCTACGAATTCGAGGTCAACGATCCCAAGCTCTACAGCCAGGTCTGGAAAGGCGAGATGGCGCTCAACAAGACGGGCGAAATGTATGAGTACGCTTGCCATGAGGGCAATTACGGCCTCGAGGGGATTCTTGCCGGCGGCCGCGCGGCCAACAGGGCCGGCAAAGACATAAGGGAAGCCGGCGACCGCGACGAGGGCTGATAGAGAGCGATCTTGTGTACGGTCGGGGAGGCGTATCGGAGGCGGGTGGCCCCCTCCGTCTCGCGGCGTCCTTCGACACGGACCTTCGGCCCGGCTCAGGATGAGGCGCCGCGATCCACCTCCCCCGTCTCGCGACGGTGGTGGACGGGATCCGGCTTATCGCTCCGCGCGCTTGCGGCCGATCCAGGCCCAGGCCTGCGAGACGCTTGCGCCGTTGACGGCCCCGGCGCGGTAGACCCGCACCGAGGCAAAGAGCGCCAGCGCCGCGAAGCCGCCCATCAGCGCGACCTGCGCCAGCATCTGCCAGAGCGGCGGCTCCAGCGGTGCGCGGAGGATCATCAGGAAGGGCGTGAAGGGCGGGAACCACGCCAACGCCTCGACGATCGGGCTGTCCGGCGTGCGAATGGCGATCACGACCACGAAGAGGGGGACCATCAGGAAGATGATCAGCGGGCTCATCAGAGTCTGGGCCTCCTGGATGGTGTCGCAGAGAGATCCAAGGGCGAGGAACAGGGCGGCGTACATGACATAACCCGCCAGAAATCCCGCGCCGGCGGCGAGAAGAAGCTCGGGCCGAACGGCGGCGGCGACGAGGGAGACCAGGGCTGGATCGGCCGAACGCAGCAGCATGGCGCCGGCGATGATCGCCCACGCTCCCATCAGCGTGGCGCAGAGGGCGAAGACGCCGATCAGCTTGCCGGCCAGCAGGTGGGTGAGGCGGACGCTGGTGAGGAGGGTGTCGAATATCTTGTTCGAGCGCTCCTCGATCGTCCCCATGATCAGGAAGTTGACGATGGAGAAGATCAGCAGCCAGAGCATGAAGGACATGGCCGAGGCGACGAAGAAGGGCGCGCGGTCGGCGTTGGAAACCTCCGACGTCTCGCCGGTCTCGCCCAGCTTGCGCTCGACGACGCTGGGAAGGTCGAGATCGGCGCGCTCGATGACCGCCGGGTCGAGCCCGGCCCTTTCGAGGATGGCGGCGCGCGCGAGGGTGCGCAGGGCGGAGCTGGCGGCGGAGGGTATCTCGCCGGCGACGACGTCCTCGCTCCAGTAGGCGATTTCGGAGACGGCGCCGGCGGCGTCGCGCGAGACGACCAGCGCCGCGAAGAGCGGCTTGTCGCCGTCGGGACCGGAAAGAAGGCTGTCGCCGGTGAGCCAGGGGCGCAGCCCGTCCAGCGAGGCGGCGGGCGGCGCGACTTCGAGATAGCGGCGGGGCGGGGCCTTGACGGCGGTCGGCGCGGCGGCCCGGGCGACCGCCTGGTCGGCGTCAAGGCCGGCGACCCGGGCGGCGGCGAAGCGGTCCATGGCGGCGTCGCGGTCGGCGGTCGAGGCGGCGGCGAGCGAGCCGGCGAGAGCGATGCGGGCCTCGTCGGCGCGCCATCCCTCGATCTGGCGGGCGAGGGCGCGCGAGAATTCGTCGCCCCGGTCCAGCACCGTGTAGTACCGCACGGGCTGGGAGCCCTCGATCATGCCGGGGAGCACCACACCGACCAGCAGGCCGACTGGCGTCAGGATGAGGCCGAGCCAGAACCCCCAGGCCGTGACGTAGGCGAGATATTCGCGGCGGGCGACTTCATAGATGGAGCGCATCAGGCGGCTTTCCCCGGCACGCCGGTTTCGGCCGGCCCCGGCACGCCGGTGTCGCCCGGAGCCGCCTCGCCCGCGAGCGAGACGAAGACGTCGCGCAGCCGGACAGTCTCGGGGGTAAAGGCGGTGACCGGCGCGCCCGAGCCGATGGCGGCGCGCAGCGCATCCTGGGCGTCGCGGCCGCGCGGAAGATCGACGCGCCAGCGCCGGCCACCCTCGCACTCGGATTCGGCGGCCGCGAGGAAGCCCTGTCCGGACATGGCGGCCCCAAGCTCAAAGCCGTTCGCGACGGTCACGGTGGCGCGGCGGGGGATGAGGGCGAGCGCCTCCGGCACGCTTCCCTCGAAGCGCTTTTCGCCCTTCGCGATGACGACCAGCCGGTCGCAGAGACGTTCGGCATGCTCCATCACATGGGTGGAGAAGACGATGGTCGCCCCGCGCGCATGGGCGTCGACGATCAGGGCTTCGAGGCCCTGCTGGTTGACCGGATCGAGGCCGGAGAAGGGCTCGTCGAGGATGATCAGTTCGGGATCATGGGCGAGCGTCGAGAGGATCTGGACCTTCTGCGCCATCCCCTTGGACAGCTTGGAGACCGGCTTGCCGGCGCTGTCGCCCAGGCCGTGGGTTTCGAGGAGGAGCAGGGCGCGGGCGTCGGCCTGGCGGGCCGGCACGCCCTTGAGCCGGGCGAAATAGGCGATCGTGGCGCGCGCGCTCATGCGGCGGTAAAGACCGCGCTCCTCGGGGAGAAAGCCCACGCGGCGCAGGGCGTCGATGCGGGGCGGACGTCCGAACAGGCTCACCATTCCCGAGTCCGGCGCGAGGACGCCGAGCGCGATGCGAAGGCTGGTGGACTTGCCGGCGCCATTGGGTCCGAGGAAGCCGAGGATCGAGCCGCGCGGAACCTCGAACGACAGCTCCCGCACGGCGGGGCGGCCCGCGAAGCTCTTGGTCACACGCGCAAGCGCGAGCGGCGCATCGGCCATGCTCGAAAAACCTTCCTGGTCGGGAAGGGATGGTAACGAGGTTTCCCTAACGAACAATCCATGCAGGCGCGGGCTGCCCTATCTGGGGGCGGTAAGTGAGAGTTGAGCTACGCCCTCGTGGTTCGACGGACGCTTGCTGCGCAAGCTGTTCACCATGAGGGCTTCTGCTGCGAAAGCTGCTCCCGGGTCGCGCTTCGCTTGCCCGGGTATGACTTGACGGAATGCCTTGCGCGCATAGGCGATAGCCTTACCTGAAAGTCAGAGGAGCCGGCGGCATGTACTCCTCGCCCTGAACGGGGGAGGCTGGGAGGGGGTCGAGCCGGTCTCGGTTTTGCGTTCGGAGCGGACCCCCTCCTGAGCGCTTGATGTTGCCGGCGCTTTGCAAGGAGCGCCTCCCCCTTGCAGGGGGAGGAGAGCCGGAGGTCGGTTCGTTTCTGGATGGCCGGATCGCAATCCCATTACTTCACGCAAATGTTAGCGCGCCGCCGGGGAACCGCGCGGCGGGGGCCGAATCAACTCATAAATCACTTATAAAAGGTTAAGGAGCGAACGCGCCTGTTGTGCTGTAAGTGAGACATGTGGAAACGGGCTGGCCACTCTGCAATCTGGATCATCGTGGTCGCGATCATCGGCGCCTTGGCCTGGACCGTGGGAGACTGGGCCGTGGGCGTGGTGGCGATCGGCGCGATCGCGACCTACGGGCTGATCGAATGGGTCCAGCCAAGCGGCCGGCTGGGGCCAAGGACGCCGGCTTCGCGGGCAAACAGCGACATCTCCGGGTCTAACCCTTCCGACGCTTGCTGAAGTCCGTCTTTCGCCGGTCGTCGCTCGTTTGCCGATCCACGATCCAGTCGCAGGCGGCCTGGAGGTCGGCGAAATCCTCGGCGCCGTCGAAGGCCGGGCCGAATCCGCACTCCAAGAACCAGCGGCCGGCGCGGGCGCCATGGTCGAAGGAAAGCTGGGAGAGGACCGCGATCAGGGTGTCGCCCTCCAGGATCAGGGCGCCGTCTACATCGTCGCCATGAGCGAGCCGAATATGCTGGACCGTGAACGTCACGCCGGGGTCAACCGTCTCAAATGCAGGTAGGCCGGATCGAAATCCGCCGTCTCCTGCAAAGCTTCCCAATCCAATATAGAGTGGATTTTTCCGTTTGTACTGATCAGCCGCTTGCGACGCAGTTCTTTCAGCGTCCGGTTGACATGAACATTTGACAGGCCGGTGGCGTCGCCGATTTCCGACTGGGTGAGCGGAAGTTCGAGATCGGTCGCGGTCGCCAGCCCCAGCGCCCGCATCCGCACAAAGCATTCGCAGATGACGTGGGCGATGCGTTCGATTGCGTTTCGGCGGCCGACATTGGCGACCCATTCCCTGAAGATCGAGCTGTCGATCAGCAAATGCCTTATCAGGGCGTCGTTGACGCCGGGATTGGCGCGCGTCAGCACACGAATCGCCTCATGCGAAATGAACGCCACCTGGACGGGCGTGAGGGCCGCAAGGGAATGGTCTGCGGTGTTCAGGTGCAGGCTCTGGAGGTCGGGCATGTCGCCCGCGAAATGGAAGGAAAGAATCTGCCGGCGGCCGCCCGCGACCACCTTGTAGCAGCAGACCACGCCCGAGATGATGAGGCAGCTGTCCGTAACGCTGGCGCCTTCACGGACAATGTCGCGGTTCTCGCCGATGGACTTGAGCCGAAGCGGCAGTGTCTTGAGGCCTGCCCGGTCCGAATCGTTGAGGACCGCTATGGATTCGATCTGAATGATCAGCCGCTCGTGCGGCGAGGGGATCGCTGGCATGACAAGCTCCGACCGTGAAGGCGGGAGCTCGCGTCTCTCTCAATCAAGGGGCGCCCGAGACCTTCCCTTATGCCGAACGCTATTCCCTCCAACAACATAAGACAAACCATTTGACAAAGTCGGTCGTTTCCGGCGAGCCGTTCGCGCGCGGTCTGGATGTGTTGCGCGAGAGGACCATGCTGTTGTTCGTGGGCTGGGGGGCCGACGGCCGGATTGATGCGGGTACGCCCTCGTGGTTCGACGGACGCCTTGCGTTGCAAGGCTGCTCACCATGAGGGCTAGGGCCGCCTTGCGTTGCAAGGCTGCTCACCATGAGGGCTAGGGCCGCCTTGCGTTGCAAGGCT
>JAWXBJ010000130.1:0-13859 GCA_034439955.1 Alphaproteobacteria bacterium | reverse complement strand
CGTGATGACAAAGCGTTCCCGTCGCATTGCAAACCTCCCAAAAGGAAGTTTGAATCAGCGTTCGGGCAGCCTGTGAATCCCTAATGTCCACAGGGCCTACACCTATGGCGGCGACCTGTTGCTGGCCGCCGCCCGGCTGTATCAGGGCCAGACTACCAACTTCCGCACCGAGGGCGGCGGATTCGCGCCGGTATACTTTCTCTAGCCGCTGGTCGCCGCGCTGCCTCAGCCAAGGGCAAGAGTGCGGGCCGCTGCTCGCTGATGTGCGCGCAACCTACAGGCCGCCGGAATCGGGCGATCCGCATCAGGAAGAAAGGTCAGCATCTGTTTGCGAAGATGCGTCAGGGCTACATGCCAGATGACCGTGCGACCTGTTTTTCATCTTGCCCACCCTGGTCATCGCTGTGATCTCCCCTCGCGCGGCTCACGCGACACCATCATACTGGTAGCCAAACAAACGGAGAAGTGGATCATCATCGCGCCTCAGACTGCCGAAGCCGAAAACGTCCAGGACATCCCCCCCATCGGACCGTGCACGGTCTTCAAGCGCACAATGAAGGTATCGGAAACCAAACGGTGGGGCGAACCGACGGATCGCAATCATCGGCCAGCTGTTCAGTATGTGAGCGGCAACTTTCTGGAGGACTACGCAGATCCCGTTCTCAAGCCGCTTCGAAGCCGGACCGTCGGGGCGGTTCTGGAGCGAGTGGCGGAGAAGGTGGGATTCGAACCCACGGTACGCTTGCACGTACAACGGTTTTCGAGACCGCCCCGATCGACCACTCTGGCACCTCTCCGGGAAGCGGGGGTATAAACACGGGTCCTAAAAAGCGCAAGCTGCGAGGCCTCCCTGTGCTTGCCGTTCTGGGCGCACCGTTTTGGCAAGCAAGGCGCGGGCCCCTGTCCGGGACAGGCCGGCCTGCGGTCCCGGCGCTGCTGCGGCATTCCACCCGAGACCGCGCCGCCAAAAAAACCGGCTTGCGCGCCTTCACCCCCTTTGACAGGCGCCCGGCTTGGCGTCTATATGCCCCCTCCCCGCCCGCAGCCCTCTGCGCGCGGCTCGAATTCATGGCGCCGGCGCTTTAAGAAACCGCGCGTCCAGACCTCCGTCAGACAGGCAAGAGACTCACCATGTTCGCGGTCATCAAGACGGGCGGGAAGCAATACCGGGTCGCCGAGGACGACGTTATCGTCGTCGAGAAACTGGTGGGCGAAACCGGCGATTCCCTTGTTTTCGGCGACGTGCTGATGATCGGCGACGGCGACGCCGTGGAGATGGGCGCGCCGATGATCGGCGGCGCCTCGGTTGTCGGCGAGGTCGTGGAACAGCGCCGCGCGGCCAAGATCGTCATCTACAAGAAAAAGAGGCGCAACACCTATCGCCGCAAGAAGGGCCACCGCCAGCACGAGACGGTGATCAGGATCACCGGAATCCTCGGCAAGGACCGCAACAAATCCGCCAGGACGGCCAAGTCGCCCGAGGCGGCTGAAGCCTGAATGAACTCGCCCGTTGAGACGGGCGGAATCGAATGACCGGGGCGCCCCGCCGCCCAAGACCAGAGGATCCCTTTCATGGCCCACAAGAAAGCTGGCGGTTCGACCCGAAATGGCCGCGACAGCAACGCCCAGCGCCTTGGCGTGAAGCGCTTCGGCGGCGAAAATGTGCTGGCCGGCAATATCCTGGTGCGCCAGCGCGGCACCCAGTTCTACCCGGGCAGGAATGTCGGCATCGGCCGCGACCACACGCTCTTCGCCCTTGAAACCGGCCAGGTTTCCTTCCGCGAGCGCGCCGGGGGCCGCAAATACGTGGAAGTGACGCCCGCAACCAGGCCGGTTGCAGCCGAATAGGCGGACCGACGTCTTGCCGGACCGCCTCCATGCTCAGGAGTGGTCCGAAGCTGACGATGTTCAGGGGAGGCGGATCGCCTCCCCTCTTTTGTCCATCCTCATCTGATCCATTTCAGGGTTTGAAGCACCCTGTCTGCATCCCGTTGGACAAGAGATCGCTTCAGGTGGCAGACAACGCCGAAAGACGTCCGATCCGATGAAGTTCCTCGACCAGTGCAAGGTCTACACGAAATCCGGCCATGGCGGGGATGGCTGCGTCTCGTTCCGCCGCGAGAAATTCATCCCCTTCGGCGGACCTGACGGTGGCGATGGGGGGCGTGGCGGGGATGTCCTGATCGAGGCGGTCGAGGGTCTCAACACGCTGATCGACTATCGCTACCAGCAGCATTACAAGGCCGAGCGCGGCGGCCATGGCATGGGCAAGAACCGGACTGGCGCGGATTCGCCCGACCTGGTGCTCAAGGTCCCGGTCGGCACGCAGGTGTTCGAGGAAGATCAGGAGACCCTGATCGCCGATCTCGACAAGCTCGGCGACCGCGTGCTGCTCGGCAAGGGCGGATCGGGCGGCTGGGGCAACACCAAGTTCAAGTCCTCGACCAACCAGGCGCCGCGCCGCTACAACCCGGGTCTCGACGGCGAGGAGCGCTGGATCTGGCTGCGCCTCAAGCTCATCGCCGACGCCGGTCTGGTGGGCCTGCCCAACGCGGGCAAATCGACTTTTCTTGCCGCCTCCAGCGCCGCGAGGCCCAAGATCGCCGACTACCCGTTCACCACCCTCGTCCCCAATCTCGGCGTCGTCTCCCTCGGCATCGGGGCCAGCTTCGTCATGGCCGACATTCCCGGCCTGATCGAAGGCGCTGCAGACGGCGCCGGAGTGGGCGTGCGCTTCCTTGGCCATGTCGAGCGCTGCGCTGTTCTTCTGCATCTGGTGGACGGCACGCAGGACGATGTCGCCGAAGCCTACCGCATCGTGCGCGGCGAACTCGACGCCTATGGCGAAGGTCTTGAGCACAAGCTGGAAGTCGTTGCGCTCAACAAGATCGACGCCATGACAAGGGAAGAAATCTCGGAAAAGGCGGCCGCCCTGAAGAAGGCCTGCAAATCGACGCCGCTGCGCCTGTCCGGCGCTTCCCAGAAGGGTGTGCCGGAAGCGCTGCAAAAACTGTTCAGGGTCATCGACGAGGACAAGAAGGCCCGGCGCGCCGCCCAGATCGACGCGGAGATGACGCCGGAAGAAAAAGCCGAGGGGTGGAAACCGTAACCCGCTCATGACCTCACCCCCCACCCCCCTCTCCACCGCCCGCCGAATCGTCCTCAAGGTTGGCTCCTCCCTGCTGGTCGATCCGGCCAGCGGCACGCCCCACGCCGCACGTTTCGAGGCCCTTTCTGCGGACGTCGCGTCTCTGCGTGCGGACGGAAAATCCGTCATCATTGTCTCCTCCGGCGCCGTTGCGCTGGGACGCCGGGCGCTCGGCCTGAAGACCGGACACCTGAAGCTTGAGGAAAAGCAGGCCGCCGCCGCCGCCGGCCAGCCCAGGCTGATGCGCGCCTGGGAAGACGCCCTCGCCCGCCACAACGCGCCGGTCGCCCAGGCCCTGCTGACCTTCGACGACACGGAACGCCGCAGGCGGTGGCTCAACGCGCGCGCGACGCTGGAGACATTGCTGGAGCGCGGCGCCGTTCCCATCGTCAACGAGAACGACACGGTCGCCACCGAGGAAATCCGTTATGGCGACAATGACCGCCTCGCCGCCCGCGTCGCCCAGATGATGGGCGCCGACGTTCTGGTGCTGCTCTCTGACATTGACGGGCTTTACGACGCGGATCCCCGGTCGAACCCGAACGCCCGCCACATTCCGGAAGTCCGGCGCCTCACGCCGGAGATCCTCGCCATGGCGGGCGGCGCGAACCCTTCGGCCGGCGTCGGATCCGGCGGCATGGCCACCAAGCTGGAGGCCGCCCGCATCGCCATGACGGCAGGGTGCGCCACCGTGATCACGCTTGGCGACCAGACGGCGCCGGGACCTGTTTCCGCGCTTGCAGCTGGCGCCCGCGCGACGTGGTTCCTACCTGACATCACGCCTGAGACGGCGCGCCGGCAATGGCTGTCCGGCGCGCTCAAGCCGGCCGGCGCGCTGACAATCGACGCAGGCGCCGTGCGCGCCCTTCGGGCTGGCAAAAGCCTCCTTCCGGCGGGCGTCACGCACGTCACGGGCCGGTTCGAGCGGGGCGACGCCGTGGACGTTCTCGACAGCGAGGGCCGCTCGGTTGCACGCGGAGTCTCGGCCTATTCCTCGGAGGATGCAGTCAAGCTGATCGGGCGAAATTCCGCTGACATCGAAGCCATCCTCGGCTTTCGTGGTCGGCCCGCCATCATCCATGTCGATGACATGGCGCTCTCCAGCCGGCCGCCGAGCGCGCCGTCTGTCTGAAGCTTCAGGCCAACAGATCGCGATGCTCACGGCTCCGGCGCAGCCATCCGGCGGCGTAGCCGCAGATCGGCACGATCTTCCAGCCCTTGGCCCGCGCTTCCTCGGCCACCAGCTTCATCAGGCGGCCAGACGCGCCCGTCCCGCGCAGGGAGAGCGGCGCCTCGACCCAGTCGATGACCAGCTCCTTGCCGGCCTTGCGGTAGTCGGCGAACACGATCTGTCCATCTTCCTCCATCTCATACCGGCTTTCGGACAGGTTATCGCGCAGGTCGGTCATGGCTGGAGTATCCTTTGGTCAAACTGAATCAGTTTGACCAAAGAAAGATGCTCCATCTCAAAACTGTAGAGCAACCTGTCTGCGTCAAAGAGGACGCAGGTTGCTCTAGCTCCGGTTTTCGTCCGACGCCAACGACCGGCCCGGTCGAGGGTTCCACCCGCGAGCCTCAGTGCGGGACGTCCTTTTGCTGGTTCCCTGCAAGGCGATGGTGCTTTAGGAAGCGCTCGATGACCCTTCACGCTCCCCTCGCCGCCCACGACGCCGTCCTGGCTGGACAGATGCTCGCCATTGGCGTGCGGGCGCGCCGGTCTTCCGGCCTCCTCGCCGGCGCCGGACCGCTGGCGCGCACGAATGCGCTCCAGGCGATGGCGATCCGGGTGCGCGCCGCCGCGCCGGCCATCCTCGCCGCCAACGCGCTCGACATGGAGGCGGGCCGCGCCAAGGGTCTCACCGCCGCGCTGCTCGACCGGCTGGAACTCACGCCCGCCCGCCTCGAAGACATGGCGAAGGGCCTTGAGGCCGTCGCCGCCCTGCCCGATCCGGTCGGCGATGTGCTCGCCGCTTGGACCCGTCCCAATGGTCTTGAAATCAGCCGCGTGCGCGGCCCCATCGGCGTCATCGGCATCATCTATGAAAGCCGTCCCAATGTGACGGCCGACGCCGGCGCGCTCTGCGTCCGGTCCGCCAACGCCGTCATCCTGCGCGGAGGATCCGAAAGCCTCCACTCGTCCCGCGCCATCGCTGAAGCCCTGCGCGCCGGCCTGGTGGACGCCGGCCTGCCGGAGGACGCCATCCAGCTGGTCCAGACCCCTGACCGCGCCGCCGTCGGCATGATGATGGCGGGCCTTGGCGGACATCTCGACGTTCTCGTCCCGCGCGGCGGCAAAAGCCTGGTCGCGCGGGTTCAGGAGGAGGCGCGCGTGCCGGTGATCGGCCATCTCGAGGGCCTGTGTCACACCTACGTCCATGCAGCGGCCGATCCGGGGAAGGCTCGCGAGATCGTGCTAAACGCCAAGCTGCGCCGCGTCGGGGTATGCGGATCGACGGAGACGCTGCTGATCGACGCCGTTATCGCCCGCACGCTGCTGCCCTCGCTGACCCGGGCGCTTCTGGACGCGGGATGCGAACTCCGGGCCGATGGCCGCGCCCGCTCGCTTTCTCCCGGCGTCGCGATGAAGGCCGCCACCGAGGAGGATTGGACAACCGAATATCTCGCCCCGATCCTGTCCATCGCGGTCGTCGATGGCGTCGAGGACGCCATGGCGCATATCGCGAAGTACGGATCGCAACACACCGACAGCATTGTCACCGAGGATCCCGCCGCGGCCGAGCAATTTCTTTCCGGGGTCGACAGCGCCATCGTCATGCACAACGCCTCGACGCAGTTCGCGGACGGCGGGGAGTTCGGCATGGGCGCCGAGATCGGCATCGCCACCGGGCGCATCCATGCGCGAGGACCGGTGGGCGCCGAGCAGCTGACCATCTTCAAATACGTCGTCCGCGGCACAGGCCAGATACGGCCCTGAAATCGCGACGATACAAGGCGTCGACGCCTATGCCTGCCGGAGGCTGTGAGCGCGTCTGTATGTTTTGTAACTCGCCACGCCACATAACCGCCCCGTTCGAAAGGCTATCCGGGGTCGTTGGCGTGCGTCTTGAGGATAGATGTGGGCCGGGCGTTTGACCGCAGGCTCTGGAGGATAAGCTGGACCCCACGCTTGAGGCCCCGCCCTCGTCCAACATTCCCGAAACCGGCGGCTCGGATTCATTCTTCGGCATACCTTATGGCTGGCCGCTGGCAGCCGCAGCGATTGTTGCGATCGCCCTCATGTGGATGGCGCGCGACCCTCTGCGCCGCGTCATCCGTCAGACCTTTTTCCTCACCGGCCTGATGTTCGGGCGCTGGGGCGTCTGGCTCACCGGGCACGGCCGCGCCGCGCGCCTCTCGTGCAGCGAAAAGATCGCCTCGCACCGCGCCGACGAACTCGCCGACCGGATGATCGTGCTTGAGGACCGGATCGGCAAACGCGCCGACAAGCTGCCGGCCGAGGTCGGCACGCTCGCCTCGCGCATCAGCGCGACGACGCATGCGCTGGAAACCTCCGCAGCCGCGCTTTCCTCGATCAATCTCAATGAGGCGGCCGAGCGGGCCGTTCGTTCCGCCCTCCCGCGCGTCGAGGAAGGCCGGGGCGTCACCAAGGTCAATCGCGCGATCGGCGCGACCCGTCAGGCCATGGCCGACCAGATCAAGCTGATCCGGCCCGAACTCGGCGTCGTCGCGACCGAGGCCCCGCGCCTGCGCGTCACCGCCGAAAAGCTGGCCGGCGTCGAGCAGCGCTTCACGCAAGGTGTCGATCTGGTCAACAGATCCTTCACCGCCTACGAGGAATGTCTGCGCTCGCCGGACCGCATTGCGGTCGCGGGAAAGCACTCGATCGTCATTCCCTGGCTGATCGCGCTGCTGATCATGTCGATCGCCCTGTCCGGGGTCTTCCTGAACTTTTTTCTCATCGAGCGGCCGATGGCGGAGATCGTCGGCGAAAGCGCCCGGATTGGCGGCGTCGGCCTGCCCGCCTTCGCGGCGATGATCGTCATTTTCCTCGAATTCGTCGCGGGCGTCATCCTGATGGACGCGGCAGGCTTCACCAGGCTGATCCCCGCCTTTCACGCGATGTCGGACGCCGGACGCCGCGTGATGTTCTGGGTCGCGTTCGCTTTCCTCGCGGCGTTCTCGTTCCTCGAGGCTTCGCTCGCCATTGTCCGCGAGGAGATCATCGAATCCCAGCAGGCCACCGAAATCCTCGCCGGCAGCTATTTCACGGCCCCTGCCGCCGCGCCGGAGGCGACCTCGGGCGCACAGGCGGACGGCGAACCCGTCGCGCCAGCGGAGCCCATCGCGCCGGCGGCGCGCGAACGAGCCAGCGTGTTCGGCCTCAGCCTCACCACGACGGCGCAAATCATCCTCGCCGTCCTGATCCCGTGGATGCTGGCGACGGCGGCGTTGCCGCTGGAGACCATCGTGCGCAATTCGGTCTTCATGCTCCAGATCGCCGGCGGGTTCCTGCTGCTGGCGGCGGGCTTCGTCTGCAAGACCATTGCGGCCGCGCTCAGAAGCGTCGGCTACTTCGCCCTGTCGGTCTATGATCTGATCATCTTCGTTCCGCTCTTCATCGAGAAGCGTTTCTTCAACGGCGCGCGGGAGGAGGATTCGGGTCCCTTCCGCAAGCGAAAACCTTCACCTCCAGTGGCCGAGACCGGGGCTGGACCGGAGCTCGAACGAAAGCTCCAGCAGGCCTCATGATGGTCTCCCATTCGCCCGTCCCCCAACTCCTGATGCTTGTGTTCGCCAGCGTCCTGCTGTGCGCCTGCGGCCTCGTCACCTCCACCAACCGTGCGGTGTTCGTCCTTTTCGACGCCTCCGGCACCTACGCAAAGAGCGTGCCCGCCGCCGCGCGCTCGGCGAATCTCCTGGTGTCGAGGCTGCAGCCCGGCGACTGGATTGGCGTCGGTCAGATTTCCTCGTGCTCGTTCTCGGAGAAGGAGATCATCCTGCAGCAGCAATTGCCCGAGACGCCGACCCTCGCCAACCAGACCCAGCGCCAAGTCTTCGATAAACTCGCCGCTTACGCCGGCCAGGTCAAACCGACCAAGTTCACCGACATCCACGGCGCCCTGGCGCAGGCCGCCTTCGAGCTGCAACAGCGCCCCGAACCCGCTCATTACATCGTGATCTTTTCCGACATGATCGAGGATCTGGCGCCCAGATGCGACACCTCGGCGATCGAACTCGACCTTGCCGGCATCACCGTCGTCGCCTCCAATGTCATCAAGTCGGACCCCGCCGACCCGGGCGCCTATTTCGCGATGCTGAAGGACTGGGAGCGCGTCGTCACGGAGGCCGGCGGACAATGGCGCCTGACCTCCTCGCCCGACCAGCTGCCCGCGATCGTCACGGCGCAATAACGCGGTCTCGACATCCCGCGTAATTCTTGATATCGTGCTATCATTCTGGTGGAAAAGACTCGTGGCAGATATCCTCATCCGCAAAGTCAGCGAAGAGACCAAGGAGCTTTTGCGCCGCCGCGCAGAACGACGAGGCGTCAGTCTCGAATCCGATCTTCGAAACGCTCTGGAAACGCTGGCGCGCGAGCACGCATCACCTGATGAAATCGCGCCGTTCGGATCATGGCTCGAAAGCATTTCACGTCCCGGCGCCGATCTCGAGGGAGCGCTTGAGGCCATTCGCACGGCGCCAGTCCGTCCGGCGAATCTGTCTTGATTTGCTCGATACCAACGTCCTTTCCGAGCCGCTTCGGCCAAGGCCTGACCCGGTTGTTATCGACTGGCTGGACGCACATTTTTCCAACTGCGCAATTTCCAGCATCGTCGTCTTTGAACTTCGAGCCGGACTCGTCGCGCTTCCGAAAGGCAAGCGGCGCGCTGCGTTGGAGGCCGCCATCGAGCGAGCCATTCGACGCTTTGCGGGTCGCGTCTACCCATTTGACACTGCCGCCGCCGAGGCGGCTGCCGGGCTATACGCCAAAGCCCGCGCCGCCGGACGGGGGACCCATCAGCTTCCGGCAAAACTCGCGGATCTCCAGACGGCGGGCATCGCCCTCGCCAACGGCCTGAGCCTCGCCACCCGCAACACGGGCGACTTCGCGGGGTTCGGCATAGACGTTATGGATCCCTGGGCCGCTACGGGCTGAACCTCTTGTTTCCCACGCGCGGCATCTCCCGATACACATCGACCGATGACATCCCGACGCCACCCTCGCCCGCGAGTTCCGCATCGCCTGCCCGGTCCCACCGAGGGTCTGGCCATCGGTCTTCTGGGCGGCTCATTCGACCCGCCGCATGCAGGTCATGCCCATCTCATCGACACCGCCCGGCGGCGGCTTGGCCTCGACTATATCTGGATCGTCCCCGCTGCCGGAAATCCGCTCAAGCGCACGGCGACGTCCTTTGGCGATCGCCTCGACGCCGCCCGGCGCAAGCTCTCCGAGCGCCGGACGCTTGTCTCGTCGATCGAGTCCGATCTCGGATCAATCTACACGATCGACACGCTCCGCCATCTGAAACGGCTGGCGCCGCGCGCCCGCTTTGTCTGGCTGATCGGCGCCGACAATCTCGACCAGTTTCACCGTTGGCGGCGATGGGCCGAGATCGCCCGCCTCATCCCCATGGCGGTCGTCGCCCGGCCAGGCGCCAGTCCAAAAGCCGGCCTTTCCCCCTTCGCGCGGCGCTTTTCGGCTCACCGTCTCCCTACCGGCGCCGGGGCCGCCCTGCCGGACGCGCCGACCCCGGCCTGGATCTATCTGACGGCGCCTTTCGACAGCCACTCGTCGAGCGAGATCCGTGCCGGACACAAGAAGACCCGGACCTGACTCAGCGGCCCTCCCTCGCCCCGGTTGCCTGGCTCTGGTCCTCGGCCGCCTCGCTCTCCGCCCGCACCGGAGCGTCCGTCAGCAGTGGACTCGCCTCCCCGCAGCTTCCCGCCAGCAGTGCGACCGTGACCGCCGCCATGATCGCAAATCCAGTCCTCGACATCGTCCAGTCCCTCCAAAGTGCAAAGCACGATTAACGATCTGGCTGATCCCATCCAGATCGATTGTACGCGAATACTCAGATCGTTCTTGCGAGCGCCTCCAGCTGTCGGGAGGCGGCGGTCCAGCCTTCGTGAAAACCCATCTTCTCGTGTTGCTCGCGGGCCTCCTTGGTCCAGTGGCTCGCCTTGGCGACATAACGCGTCTTGCCGTCGGCCTCGTCGCTCAGGAGGATGCTCCCGACCATGAAGGGCGGGCCTTCTTTTGGCGTCCAGCCCGGTCCAAAGGCGTCAGTGAAGACAAGCCTCTCATTGGGGACGACTTCCAGATAGACACCGGGATGGAGTGTCTCCTCACCCTCAGGCGAGCGCATCGTCACATTGCTGGCGCCGCCTGGCCGGACGTCGAGTTCGGCGCGCACCGTCGACCAGGGCTTGGGCGTGAACCACTGGATGAGCAATTTCGGCTCGGTCCAGCAGCGGTAGATCGCGTGACGCGGAGCGTCGAGCACGAGATCAATGACCAGCTCGTGTTCATTGGCGGACGTCGATTCAGCTTGTTCCAACTGGTTTCACCTTCGATGTGTCGGCCGAGTACGTTCAGGCGCGCTTGGATCGGAGGCCTCAGGTCTGCGGCTGAACGAAGGACGGGTCCATGTGAAACACTTCCCAGTTGTGCCCGTCAGGATCGGTGAAGGCGCGCTGCAGCATGAAGCCGTGATCCTTCGCCGGGTAGGGCTCAAGCCCGCCTGCCGCAATAGCGGCCTCCGTGATGCGATCGACTTCCTCGCGGCTGTCGGTCGACAGGGCGATGAGCGCCTCCGCCGTCGTCGCCGTATCGGCGATTGTCTTGGTGGTGAATTCGCTGAACTTCGCCTGCGTCAGCAGCATCGCGTAGATGTCATCCGAAAAAACAAGGCACGCCGCCGTCGCGTCCGTGAACTGCGGATTGAAGGTGAAGCCGACCTTCTTCCAGAACTTCATCGAGCGTTCGAGATCGCTGACCGGAAGATTGACGAAAATCTTGTGTCCCATGAAGGCTCTCCTTTGCTGCGCCGGTTTCACCAGCTTCACTCGGCGTGTGATCCAAGGACGTTCGACGAGGCCGCGAACCGACACTGGCCGGAAAAGAATCTGCGCGCCAACCTCGTCGAAAACGGCTTGTCCCGCTCATTCGCCCAATTCAATTGCCCCATTCAATTGCCATGAGCGGCTTCGCGCGTCAGCCTGTCGATGTGACTGCGGATATGGGCAGCTTCTGCCGCTGTCCCGGCCAGCGCCATGGCGCGGTCGAAGGATTCACGCGCTTCCTTCACCCGGCCGATCCGCATCAGCAGACCGCCTTTCAGTCCGTGAAAATAAAAATAGCGCGCCAGCGCCTCTCCCAGCGGTTCGATCAGCGCCAGCGCAGCTTCCGGTCCCTCCACTTTGGAGACCGCCACCGCGCGGTTGAGCGTCACGATCGGCGAGGGCTGGATGAGTTCGAGCGTCGCGTAGAGCCGCTCGATCTGCGGCCAGTCGGTGTCCCTGGCGCTGGCCGCCCGCGCGTGCAGCGCCGAGATCGCCGCCTGCACCTGATAGGCGCCCGGCTCGCGCCGCCGAACCGCCTTGTCAACGAGCGACAATCCTTCTGCGATCAGCCTTCCGTCCCAGAGCGTGCGGTCCTGATCCTCAAGCAGAACGACGTTGCCGTCAGGATCGAAGCGTGCGCGCGTCCGTGCGTGATTGAGCAGCATCAAGGCGGCCAGCCCCATGATTTCGGGTTCGGTCGGAAACATACGCAGCAACAACCGCGTCAGCCTTATCGCCTCGTCGCACAGGAGAGCCCGATCCGGCTCTCCGCCTGCAGAATATCCATCGTTGAAGACCAGATAGAGCATCGCCGCCACGGTCCCGAGCCGTTCGGCCCGTTCAACGGCGCCGGGCGTTTCGAACGCGACACGGGCCCTCGCGACCTGCGCCTTGGCGCGGGTGATGCGTTGTTCCATCGCCGTCTCGCTGACAAGGAAGGCCCGCGCGATCTGCCTGACGCTCAGCCCCGAGACAATTCTCAGCGCCAGCGCCACCTGCTGCGTCGCCGGCAGGTCGGGATGACAGCAGATGAACATAAGCCGGAGGACGTCGTCCCGGTAATGGCTGTCGTCCAGCCGCTCGACCAGGCTGGCCTGCTGATCTTCAGTGTCGGAGATCTCGGCCTCGTCCGGCAGCGCCGTCTGCCGCGACAGCTTGCGCTTGCCGTCCAGCGCCGCGTTTCGCCCCACCATGATCAGCCAGGCGGCCGGGTCACGGGGCGGGCCGTTGACCGGCCAAGCCTTCAACGCGCGCAGACAGGCCTCCTGGAAGGCCTCCTCCGCCGTGTCGAGATCCCTGAAGTAACGCAGCAGCGCGGCGACCGCCTGGGGCCGCGCGGACGTCACGGCCGCCTCGATCCATCCCAGATCGCTCATCTAAGCCGCCGTCACCGGCCCCCCGGGAAGGTAGAGCATGATCGGACGCAGTTCGTATGCGCCGCCCGGATTCACGGCCGTGAGTTCGCGCGCAAACGCGAGGCCCTCATCGAGATCGTCGACATCGATGATGTACAGCCCCAGCAACTGCTCCTTTGTTTCGGCATAGGGTCCGTCGATCACGAGGCCGTCCTTCTTGTGCAGCGTAGTCGCGGACGTGGTCGGCAAAAGCCGCAGGGATGGCTTGAGCTTGCCTGCCGCCTGCCACCTGTCGTGAACGACGCCAAGGCGACCCATCACCGCGTCGTCTTCCTCCTTGGTCCAGGCGAACACCCTGTCCTCGGAATTGTAGCAGAGCACGGCGTACAGCATCGACTTCTCCTCTCATCCTGTCCAAGGACGAACGAGCCTGGACCCAACCGACATCGGCCTCAAGATTCTTGCAGACGTGGCGCCGCAAGAACACTTTGGCGGACAGGCCGGCCGAGGGCTAAGGCGATTTGAGCGTGTCCGGGCCGACAGAGATCGCCGACGCCCGCTCGATCGCTTCGAGAATGAGTTCCTTCGCGCGCTCTGGTCCGTGCATGCCCTCGACCTTGACCCATTTGCCGGGTTCAAGGTCCTTGTAGTGCTGGAAGAAATGCACCACGCGCTCAACCAGGATGTCCGGCAAGTCCTGATAGTGATGGATCTTCTCGTAATACCGCGTCGTCCTGGGGTGCGGAACGGCGAGGATCTTCTCGTCCTGGCCTTTGTCGTCGGTCATCATGAGGACGCCCACGGGCCTCACCCGCAGCACGCAGCCGGGCACCAGCGCCCGGTTGCCCACCACCATCACGTCGATCGGGTCGCCATCGAGGCTGAGCGTGTGGGGCACGAAGCCATAATTGCAGGGGTAGCGCATCGAGGTGTAGAGGAAGCGGTCCACGAACATCGCGCCTGACGCCTTGTCGATCTCGTACTTGATCGGCTCCCCGCCCAGCGGCACCTCGATCACGACATGCACGTCCTCGGGCGGATTGGGTCCGACCGCGATCTTCGAAAGATCCATGAAAAAGCTCCTGACCTATTTCCGCCGCTGGCCAAGCAGCCTCAGCCGCAGCGCATTGAGCCTGATGAAGCCTTCGGCGTCCTTCTGGTCATAGGCGCCGGCGTCATCCTCGAACGTCACATGGGCGGCCGAATACAGCGACTGCGGCGAGGCCCTGCCCGTCACGATGACATTGCCCTTGTAGAGTTTCATCGTGACCGTGCCGGTCACATTCTCCTGACTCTTGTCGATCAGCGCCTGCAGCATCTCGCGTTCCGGT
>JAWXBJ010000129.1:0-6573 GCA_034439955.1 Alphaproteobacteria bacterium | reverse complement strand
TCGACCCTGGACTGGCCGAACTGGAC
The DNA here is from genome assembly GCA_034439955.1 of Alphaproteobacteria bacterium. Lineage (GTDB taxonomy): Bacteria > Pseudomonadota > Alphaproteobacteria > Caulobacterales > Hyphomonadaceae > UBA7672. The sequence goes on along the minus strand of JAWXBJ010000129.1, from coordinate 6,547 downwards.
CTTGCCAACCCTTGCCTATCGCGAGGCGGCGCCCGGACGTCATCTCCAGCTCGGGATCGCGCGCGCGCGCGCGGCCGCGCCCTTGCTGGATCACCTCACCGCCAACCCGGCGTTCAGCGAAGGCTGGGCGACTTACGCCGAGGATCTGGCGAAGGAATTGGGGGCGTATGAGAAGGATCCGGCCGGACGTCTGGGCTATCTCCAGTCGCTGCTCTTTCGCGCCGCTCACATGGTGGCGGACACCGGCATCCACCACGACCGCTGGACGCGCGACAGGGCGGTGGCCTACCTCGTGACGGTCACCGGTCTGCCCCTGGCAGCGATGCAATCGGAGATAGACCGGTCGATCGTCTGGCCGGGCTTCGCTTGCGCCGCCATGATCGGGCGCGAGAAGATCCGCAATCTGCGCGAGGACGCCGACATCGAACTGGGCCCCGACTTCGACCTGAAATCCTTCCATGACGCGGTGCTCGCCGGCGGCGCCCGGCCCCTTGGCGCTCTGGAATCGGACATCCGGGACTGGATCGCATCCCGAAGGCCGGCGCCCCCGGCCTTGCCGCAATCATAGAAGTCCCCGACGACTGCCATTATGCCGCAGGCTCGTCGCAAACCCGCCCCAATGCTTGTGCCGGATGGGTCATCAGACCAAGGGGACCTTCATGTACAACACACGCCTGCTGCTCTTTGCTGCGGCCTCCTCCGCCACCATCGCCGCGTGCGCCAGCCCGGCAGAAGATCGACGAGAGCGTGGCGTCGCGGACGCGTCGGTTGAGGAATCGATCATCGTCACCGGTTCGGGCCGCAGCGACAAAACGTCTGTCCCACAGCCGCCCCCTCCACCGCCGCCGCCGCCGTTGATGTCCGCGCCGCCTCCACCCATGCCCCAGGCGCGCATGGCGCAAAGCCCGCAGGGCCTCGCTGGCGGCGCCGTGGCGCAGTCCTTTCCGCAACCCTCACCCGGCGATGTCGATCGCGAAAAATACGAGGACGTCGAGATCAACCGGGTCAAGCTCGTAGCCGACGAGCCCGTGTCGACATTCTCGATCGACGTTGATACCGCCGCCTACGCCAATGTTCGCCGTTTCCTCAACCAGGGCGTCGCTCCGCCCAGGGACGCAGTGCGGATCGAGGAACTCATCAACTATTTCGACTATGACTATGCTCCGCCGGGTTCGAAGACAGCGCCCTTTTCAACCACGGTTCAGCTCGCTCCCTCACCCTGGGGGCCGGGCCGCCAGCTCATGCATATCGGCATCCAGGGCTATGACATCGTCCGGGCTGATCGGCCGCCGCTCAACCTGACGCTGCTGATTGACGTGTCCGGTTCGATGGCCCCGGACAACAGACTGCCGCTCGCCGTCAGGTCGCTGAAACTCCTTGTCAACGAGTTGGATGCTGACGACCGCGTATCGATCGCGGTCTATGCTGGGGCGGCCGGCGCCGTGCTCGAACCGACCAGCGGCGCGGACAAGGCCAAACTACTGAACGCCCTGGACAATCTCCAGGCCGGCGGCTCGACCGCGGGCGGGGAAGGCCTTCGCCTCGCCTATTCGCTCGCGAGGCAGGGCTTCGACAAAGACAAGGTCAACCGGGTGATGATCCTGTCCGACGGGGATTTCAATGTCGGCATCAGCGACCCCGAGCGGCTTGAGGATTTCGTGGCGCGCGAACGCGAAAGCGGCGTCTATCTCTCCGTGCTCGGCTTTGGCGAAGGTAATTACAACGACGCGCTGATGCAGAAGCTGGCGCAGTCCGGAAACGGTGTGGCGGCCTATATCGACACGCTCAACGAGGCGAGGAAAGTGCTGAACGACGATCTGTCGGGATCGATGTTCACCATCGCCAACGACGTCAAGATCCAGGTCGAATTCAATCCGGCCAGGGTCTCCGAATACCGCCTGATCGGCTACGAAACCCGGATGCTCAATCGCGAGGATTTCAACAACGACAAGGTGGACGCGGGCGACATTGGCGCGGGCGCCGCCGTCACCGCCATCTACGAGTTGACGCCGGTAGGCTCCGCCGCCCGGTTGGTCGACGCCAGCCGGTACGCGGCGGCTGCCAAAATCGCTCCCGGCGGGCAAAGCGACGAGTTCGCCTTCCTGAAACTGCGCTACAAGATCCCGGGTGAGGACAAGTCCAGACTTGTCGATCGTCCCATAACCGGCGCCGATTTCGTGAGCGATCTTTCGAGGGCCAAAGAGGCGACCCGTTTCGCGACCGCCGTCGCGGGATATGGATCCTTGCTCCGGGGCGATCCCTATCTCGACAAGTCCTTCACCTGGGACAGCGTCATTGATCTCGCCAACGACGCCAGGGGCAAGGACGAATTTGGCTACCGCGCCGAGTTCGTCCAGCTTGCGAGGCTCGCCAGAACCGCAGCGTCGCAGGCTGCGCTGAAACCGTCGGGAGCAGCAGGGGGGCAGTAAGGCGCAAAAAATCGGGCCTGCAGCTGGTTGGCCGCAGGCCCGCTTCCCGTCTTGAGTCTGGCTTCGACCAGGGGCCGGCCGGCCACGCTCAGGGCTGACGAGGTCCTTTGAAAACTAACACATTTGCGGCGAACCTGAAGTCGCCGAGCGTGCGCTGGATTGTTGTTTTGTCGCGTTTTCTGATGGCAAACCGGTTCGAGTTCGCCTGAAAACGCTCTACGCTGCCATCAGGTCGAGTTCGCTCGAAGGCGCGCACACCGGATCCAGACCGCGCGCCAGGTCCGCCGTTTCCCGCCGGCGACGAACGATGTCTGCTTCGCGCCGGACAAAGACAGCGGTCGCCCCGTAGCGGCGCGCCTCGCGCCAGCGCCAGAACGCGCCGATGTCGCCATCGACCCCGCCCTGATCTCCGACCTGGATGACCCGCCAACCCCGGCCCTCGTCGGCGGCAAAGAGGACCGTCCCGGCGATTCTCGCCCAGTCCTGGTCCGCCCTGACCCGCTCGAAGCGATAGGACATTCCGCTTACGCCCGAAAAGTTTGCCGCCTCGATCATGTTCCTGCTCCGTTCCCGTCTGACTGGTATATTCTCTTTTTGTTCCTACGCAAGAGGCCGACGAAAATTCTTTGGGACTGGGCCTCGCGCGGGCGAGCGACACGGCTTGTCGCGGCCCTGCTCCCTTGTGCGGGACAGGCAACCAGCCGACATTACATGCATGTCCTCGCCTCACCTCGCCTGCGCGCCCGTCTCCGTGTCCGATTCCCTGCGCGAGGCCGAAGCGCTCTGCGAGCAGCGCGGCGGCCGCCTGACCCCGCTGCGCCGCAGGGTGTTGACGCTGCTGCTGGAATCGGGAGGGCCGGCCAAGGCCTATGATCTTCTGGAGCACCTTGGAACCGACGGCGCCGCAAAGCCGCCATCGGTCTATCGCTCGCTCGACTTCCTGCTGGAAATGGGTCTCGCGCACCGCATAGAAAGCCTCAACGCCTTCGTCGCCTGCGGCCACTGGGACCATGGCCACGCAGCGGTCTTCCTGATTTGCGATGGGTGCGGATCGGCTGGAGAGATGCACGCCGGCGACAGCGTCCGCAAGCTTGCGTCCGAGATTGAGGGCGTCAACTTCAAGATGCGCAGCGCGGTCATCGAAGTGCGCGGTCTCTGCGCCGACTGCGCCTGACCATCCGGGGACGGGACATGATCGAGGTCTATCGCGGCAGCTGCAACAGCTGGGAAACCGACGAGATGGGGCACATGAATGTGCGCTTCTACGTCGCCAGGATGATGGAGGGGCTCGCCGAATTCGCCTGTCAGGCCGGCATGCCTCACGCCTTCCGGGCGGACAGCGGCTCCACGCTGCGACCGCGCGACCAGCACATCCGCTTCCTGCGCGAGGCCCTGGCGGGCAAGCCCTTCCACATGCGCGCCGGCGTCCTCGATATCGCCGACACGTCCTGTCTCGTCTACCAGCAGATCGATCATGCTTCAGGCGTGCCCTGCGCCGCCTTCCGCACCTGGGTCGATCATGTCGATGTCGAAAGCGGTGCGACTTTCCCGTGGTCGCGCACGACCCGCGCCCGGCTGGAGGATCTGCGCTGCGAAGCGCCCGCCTTGCTTGCCCCGCGCTCGCTCGATTTCGCCGTCGCGCCACGCAAATCCGCGAAGATGGCGGATGCGGACGCCGTCGGCGCGCCGCTCATCGGCCGGGGAATCGTTCAGCCCCAGCATTGCGACCTGCTTGACCGCATGATGCCCGAATTCTTCATCGGCCGGGTGTCCGACAGCGTCAGCAATCTCCTGGGTCCCTGGCGCGAGGAACTCGCAGCGCGGGCGGCGGCGCGCGGCGAACCCTTTCGAACAGGCGGGGCCGTTCTCGAATACCGCATCGTCTACCGCCGCTGGCCGCGGGCCGGCGACCGTTTCATCGTGCGCTCGTCGCTGGGGTCGGTATCGGACAAGATCCACTCCATCGTCCACTGGACGATCGATCCCGACAGCGGTGACGCCTGGTGCACCAGCGAGGCGCTTGCCGTGACGCTCAACCTCGACACGCGCAAGATCGTGCAGGCCGCGCCAGAGCAGATGGAGATGCTGAAAAAACGGATCCCGTCGGGACTGACGGTCTGATCGCGCATTTCGGCTCAGCTGGAGCCAGATGCGTTCGGCCTGGATCGGCGCGATCCAGATCGACTGGAGGTTTCCCTAATTCATCACGCCGATGGAGTCGTTGATCGTCCGCCGCACCGCCCCGACATAATCCAGCGTTTCGGCGCCCTCGATCGTCGCCTCGTAAAGGAGGCGCAGCGCGTCGCGCACCACATAGGGCCGCTCCATCGGAATGAAGTGGGTCGTGCCCGGCACCCTGGTCACGGCGGCGTCGGGACGCACCGCATGGATGCGGGCGTCGGTATCGCCCTGGGCGGTCGAATCCCGGTCGGCCTGCAACACGATGATCGGCATGCGTTTTTTCCGCAGCTTGCGGATCGCCGTCCACGGTCGAATGCGGTGCGCGGCGAACACCGCCGCCTCCCATTCCGGCTGGCACGCCAGCGCAAATCCGCCATTGTCCTGGCGCAGCACGCCGTCAATGACAAAATCGTCGAGAAACGGCGCCCGCCAGGTCTTGAAGGCGCCCCGCCCGCGCAGGTTGTCGGCCGCCTCGCCGGGCGAGCTGAAGGCGCGGCGACGCTTGAGCGCCTGCCTCGAAAGGGCGTTGCGCGAGGCAAGAGCACTGAAAAGCGGTATGTGCAGGAAGCGGTAGAATTGCGGTTTCAGGAGCACCGGGTCTGTGAGCACGAGTCCCTTGACGAGGTCTGGACGCCGAGCCGCGACAAGCAGCGCAACTGTCGCCCCCATCGAGTGACCGCCGATCACGGCGCCGCCCGGCGAGGTCTGTTCCAGGAACTGGATCACGTCGTCGCGAAAGCGGTTCCAGGATTTCATTCCGGAGGACCGCGCGGGAAGTTTTGTCCGTCCATGGCCGCGAAAATCCAGCGCCGCGCAGTGCGCCTGACCGCCCAGCGGCTCGAGGAGCGACTGGTAGGTGATGGCGTTGAAACCTGTCGCGTGCAGGAACAGGACCTCAATGGGCTTGACGGGATCGCCGAACGCGATGCCGGCGATCTCTCCGTCCCTGATCGTCACCCTGAACCGGCGCATGTGCCCGGCTACCCTCCAAACACACGCTTTAGCAGGTCGCTCGTCCGACTCGCCGGATCACGCCGAATCGCCTGCTCCTCCAGGGCGACGTAATAGAACAATCCATTCAGGGCGCCAGCCACCGCATGATCGGTCAGCCACCCCTTGGCGTCCTTCTGTACAAGACCCGCTCCGTATTTGGCTACAGCGGTGTCGAGGGCGACCAGGGCGCCGGCGTCAGCGAGGGCCGCTTCGACATAGGGCCGGAATGCCGCTGCCAGATTCACCTCGGTCTTGCGCCGGAGAAATTCCGTGGCCGACATGTCGGCGCCGCGCAGCAGGCCAAGCGCATCCTCGACCGTCATTGTCCGGATCGCTTCGAGCACCAGCTTTTGCGCCGTGGGCGCCGTCGCCTCAGCTGCGCGGTTCATGCGCAGATGCAGATCATCGAGCGGCCCCGACATCCCGAACGGTTTAAGCCGCTTCTGGGCGTCGGCCAGCACGCCAGGCAGGGGAACGCGTATCCCTGCATCCCCATAATAGCCGTCCCTGACGCCGATGCGCCGCGATGCCGCCTTGGTTCCAGTCGTCAGGGCCTCCTTCAGCCCCGCGACAAGGTCCCGCTTCGACAGGTTCTGACTGTCGCCGGGCAGTCTCTGGTGAAGCGCTTCACTCGCGATCCTGCCGAAGTCCTGTGCGAAGGCCGGCGGAGCGGCGCCCAGCGCCAGGCATCCCAATGCCGCGCCCATCCATCCGCGCATCGCTTTTTCTCCGGCTAACCTCCCGCCCCCGGGGAGGGAGCGCGCAAAATGCCGTCCCGTCAAACGGGTCGCGCCGTGACTGGTTCTGGGCTGATCGCGGCGGCAATCATTCTATTCGACCACGAACTCCGCGAACGCCGCCCGCGCGCCGGGCTGGACGCCCGCCCGCCCGATCGGCTGGCCGATCGAATAGGGATCCTTGCCGACATAGAGCTGGTAAGTGCC
>JAWXBJ010000128.1:0-24421 GCA_034439955.1 Alphaproteobacteria bacterium | reverse complement strand
GCGAGTTCGCCGAAGGTCGCGGACTTGTTTCCGAACTCCACGCGACCGTTGACGACCAGCATGTCGGCCGGATCGGCCTTGAACTGCGCAGCCGCCGCCTGGCGGAGCATTTCGCGGGCGCCGGCTCCGGCACGGCGCAGCTGGTCCCAGGAGTTGGCGATGGCGGTCGAGCCGCCGGTTCCCTGGACGGCGCCGCCAAAGGCGGCGTTTCCATAGGTCGGCACTTCAGCTGGCGCGTGTTCGAAGCGCATCTGCGCCCAGTCGGCGTCCATCTCCTCGGCGACGATCGTGGTGAGGCCCGTCGAGACACCCTGGCCGAATTCGATATGCTTGAGCAGGACAGTGACGGTGTTGTCGGTCCCGATTTTGACAAAGGGTCCGAGCGCGAGCTTCCCCACCGGCCCCCCGGTGGCGGATGCGGAGCGGAAATCGGGACCGCACCCAACGGCAAAGCCGGCCGCGCCGAGGCCGATGACTTGCAGGACAAGGCGGCGGGATGGGATGAAACGGGTTGTGTCGGCCATCTAAGCCCCCAGGATTTCAGAGGCGCGGGCGACCGCGCCTCGGATGCGATGATAGGTGGCGCAGCGGCAGATGTTTCCGGTCATGCCGTCGGTGATCTCTTTCTCGGTCGGCTGGGGCGTCGCGGTAAGCAGCGCGGTCGCCGTCAGTATCTGGCCGGACTGGCACCAGCCGCACTGGACCACGTCCATCTCCGTCCAGGCCTGCTGCACGGCTTTTCCGGCCAGGCTGTCGAGGCCCTCGATCGTGGTGATCTGCTTGCCCTCCAGGCTGGAGGCCGGAGTCACGCAGGCGCGCGTCGGCTGGCCATCGACCAGAACCGTACAGGCCCCGCAGGCGGCGACGCCGCATCCGTACTTCGTGCCAGTGAGCTTGAGGTCCTCGCGGAGATACCAGAGCAGGGGACGATCTTCTGCGCCCTGATAGTCCACTTGCTTGCCGTTGATGGTGAGCTGCATCGCCGACCCTCCGCTAAATGTCCCCGCAACCGTTAATCAGTTTGCGGCGACGCCGGCAAGTCGCGATCCGTGAGCGCTCACTCACAAAACAGCCGCCATGTTTCTGCGGCGTCGCGGGGATTGCACCCTAGTCGAACATCTGGACGGCTCCGCCTTCCAGTTCGATGACGACGCCAAAGTGGTCGGTCAACGGCCGTCCGGCCGCGTCAAGACGATCGAGCGCCCGCACCGACAGCGCGCGGAGACGGGGCCGGCTGGACACGGCGACATGATCGAGGCTCTGCTCGCCGATCGGTGCGAGATCGCCTCGTGTCACGATCGAGAAGCCGGACATCGCAGAGTTAAGGGCGTGATGCGCGGCCCAGCTGCCGGATGACAGCGGAACGAACTGGTTGAACTTGCCGGCGACCACGGTCGGCAGGTCCTTGCCGGACGCTTTCAGCGCCAAGCCCAGCGTCTGGAGGTAAGCGATGTTCTGGGACCATGCCGGCGGACGCTCGAGCGAGCGTTCGGGCCAGACCAGGTGATAAGGCGCGCAGATTCCGATGACGCGCACCGGGCCGATCGGCGTCTCGGTGACAGCCGATACGGCGCCGCCGAGAGCGGATAGCTCGGGGATCGGCGTGCGGTTGCTCCACGGCCTGCGGCTCCAGAGGATCACCATGCGTTCGGTCTCGGCGTCGCCCTTCGAGCGGGCGCCGGCGTCCGACAGCGCGTCTCCGTCCGCCCAGTCCGACAGGAATCCCTCGCGCGCTTCGGTTAGGCACACGACGTCCGGCTGCTCGGCCCGGACCCGCTTCAGGACAGCTTGCGCTTCAGTCGAATCGGGTGTCCTGCGCGAGACGTTCCATGTGACGATGCGCATGCTCGGCTCCGAAAGACTTGATAGTCGAACACCCGTCGCGCGTATTCAGCCGCGCAGGCGCTGACGGCGGAAAGCGTCGCCCTATAGCGCGCTCTCATACTCCATCTCGACCGGGCCTGTCATGATCACGCGGTCGAGGTCCTGGCTCCAGTCAATGTGAACGACGCCGCCATCGTTCGTTACCGCGACGCCGCGTTCGGTGAGACCCCGGCGGCAGGCGGCGACGACGGCGGCGCAGATGTTCGATCCGCAGGCCAGCGTGCGTCCGGTATTCCGCTCCCAGGTGCGCAGGCGCATTGTCGCGCGCGAAGTAATCTGCGCGAAGCCGACATTGACGCCCTTGGGAAACAGCGGGTGCCATTCGACCAGCGAGCCCACGGCGGCTACATCCACCGCATCAAGATCAGGTACGAAGAAAATGCAGTGGGGATTGCCCATGTTCACACAGCCTGGACTTTGCAGGTAGGGCGCGTCGATCGGACCGATCTTGAGATCGATGCCCCGTGTGTCCATACGCTCGGCCAGCGGGATTTCCTCCCATTTGAGAAGGGGAGATCCCATATCCACGGAGATGACCAGGGGTCCCGCCCGCCTCGCGCCGAGGCGTCCGGCGACGGTCTCTATGGTGAGCTGGTCCCGCCCCGTCTCTTCCATCATCAGCCAGCCGACGCAGCGCGTGGCGTTGCCGCAGGCTTCGGCCTCCGATCCGTCGCGGTTCCAGATGCGCATGAATACGTCGCCGCGCAGGCTGCGCTCCATGGCGATGACCTGGTCGGCGCCGGCCCCGGTCGCCGGATCGGCGATCCGGCGAATGCGCTCGGGCGTGAGGTCGAGTTGTTCGCTGCGCGCGTCGAAGATGACGAACGCGTTGCCGGCGCCATTCATTTTGTAGAACTTCATGGGACGGAGATTTAGGGGTGTCGGCGCGCCGGCGCTAGAGCATCCTTCGATCAGGCTGCATCCGTATGATCGAAGGAAGATGCTCTATCCCATAAATATAGAGCAATCTGCCTGCGTCATGGCGGACGCAGGTTGCTCTGGCGCCCTGAATTCTGGGGGCCTGGAAACCGGTCGGGGCGAGGCGCGCAAATGTCCTAACCTTAGCGGGCTCCTTGCGGGAATTAGGCGAAACGCTAACGTCGGCAGGAACCGGCCTGACGGCGGCTAGGGACGGATGTGATCGACCTGGATCAGGTCGATCGTTGAATCAGTCTCCAATACTGGCTTTCCAGGGGAGGCCATGATGCGACGCTCGGCGGCGGCGATACTGGCGGCAGGCGCGATCCTGACAGGCGCATGCGCGCGAGAGGAGGATCAGGTGGCGGATCAGCCGGCGTTCAATCCCGAGGATCATCTTTATCTTGAAGAGGTCGAGGGTGAGCAGGCTCTGGCGTGGGTCCGCGCGCAGAATGACCGCACCCTGGGCGTGCTGGAGGGCGACGCCCGTTATCAGGGGCATTATGATGAGGCGCTGAGGATTGCGACGTCCAAGGAACGCATCCCGTATGGCGCGATCCGGGACGGTTTCGTCTACAATTTCTGGCAGGATGAGGACCATGAGCGCGGCCTCTGGCGCCGCACGACGCTCTCTGACTATGCCAAACCGGCTCCGCAGTGGGAAACGCTGCTCGATGTCGATGCGCTGGCGACCGCCGAGGGCGCAAACTGGGTGTACAAGGGAGTTTCCTGCCTGCCGCCGCAGAATGTGCGCTGTCTGGTGGAACTCTCCGATGGCGGCAAGGATGCGGCGAGGCAGCGCGAATTCAATGCGTCCGCAAAGGCTTTCGTCGGTGGCGGATTCGATCTTCCCGAGGCCAAGACGTCGGCCGAATGGCAGGATATCGACACCCTTCTGGTCTCGACGGACTGGGGTGGCGAGGGCGATGCGGCGACGCTGACGGAGTCCGGCTATCCCTTTGTCGTGAAGCGCCTTTATCGAGGCCAGAAGACAGAAGATGCGGTCGAGGTTTTCCGCGGCAAGAAAACCGACGTCGGCGCCTTTCCGCTTGTGATCGAGGACGATGCGGGCAGGCGCTGGTTTGGCGCCACGCAGGCGGAGACATTTTTCACGACGAGCCATTATCTGCTGCCTGACGGCGCCTCGCCCGTCAGGATTCCGTTGCCGCCGAAGGCGACGCCGCAAGGCGTCTATGCCGATACGCTCCTGGTCACGCTGGAACAGGACTGGACGCCGGACGGGCAGGAAGCCCTGAAATCTGGCGACCTCATCGGCTTCTCCTGGAGCGGCTTCCTCGCCGGCGGCACATTGCCAAAGGTCGAGGTCGTCTTTCGGCCGACCGCGAAACAGGCGATCCAGGGCGTCAGCATCGCGAAGAACGCCGTGCTGCTGAACCTGTCCGACAATGTGGCGCTAAAAGTGCTGGCCTATAGGCGCTCCGGCGGCGGGTGGGCGTCGCAGGAGATCGCCCTGCCGCAAAGCGGATCGGCAGCGGTGATGTTCGCCGACGAGCAGGAGAGCACCGCGTTCCTGGGCTTCGAGGGCTATCTCAGTCCGGACGCGCTTTACCAGTACGACACGGCCTCGGGCGCGCTGCTGGGGATCAAGTCGCTGCCGCCCAAGTTCGACGCGGCGCCCTATGTCGTCGAGCAGTTCGAGGCGCCGTCCAGCGACGGCGTCAACATTCCCTACTTCGTCGTGCGCTCGAAAACGACGCAGTTGACCAGCGCGAATCCCACGCTGCTCTACGCCTATGGCGGCTTTCAGATATCGCAGACGCCCGGCTATTCCGGCACGGTCGGCAAGCTGTGGCTTGAGCAGGGCGGCGTCTATGTCGTCGCCAACATTCGCGGCGGCGGCGAGTTCGGCCCGGCCTGGCATCAGGCTGGCCTCAAGACCAAGCGCCAGATCGTTTATGATGATTTCATCGCCGTCGCCGAGGCTCTTGTCGCCCGGAAAATCACGTCGCCCGCGAAGCTGGGCATCATGGGAGGGTCGAATGGCGGCCTGCTGATGGGCGTCATGTTCACGCAGCGTCCCGACCTGTTCGGCGCCATTGTGTGTCAGGTGCCGCTGCTGGACATGCTGCGTTATCACCTGCTGCTGGCGGGGGCTTCCTGGATGGACGAGTACGGCGATCCCGATGTCGCTGAGGAACGCGCCTTCCTCGAAGGCCTTTCACCTTATCACAATGTGAAGTCCGGGGTCTCCTACCCGGAAATCTATTTCGAGACATCGACCAAGGATGACCGGGTGCATCCGGGCCATGCACGCAAAATGGCCAAGCGTCTCGAAGAACTCGGTCAGCCCTTCCTCTATTACGAAAACATCGACGGCGGACACTCGGCAGCCGCCAACCAGCGCGAGGCGGCGAGGCGCGCAGCGCTGGAGTTCACCTATCTCGCCAGGAAACTGATTGACGCGAAGTAGGACCGGCCGACGCGGCATGCGCAGGTCATTGGGAGAGGACAAGACGATGAGGCTGAACCGGCTGGCGACCGTCTCCCTCGCTGCCTTGTGCTTCGCCTCCTGCCAGGGCGGTCCTGTGCTGGCCAGCGACGTAGCGGAAACGCCGGGAGAGTCTGCGGGAATGATCCTGATTACCGGAACAGTGACGGTCGCTCCAGAGAATCGCGAGGCGATGCTCACGCTCGGGCGGACGCAAGTCATGAACTCGCGCTCGGAAGAGGGTAATGTCTCTTATGGCTTCCATGAAGATGTGCTTCAGCCGGGCACGTTCATTTTTGTCGAGAAATGGCGCGATCAGGCGGCGATCCAGACCCATTTCGCGAAAACCTACAGCGGCGAATTTGTCCGCCAGGTGCGCGCCATCGCCCTGAACGCGCCAACCATCGAGCTCCACGCTATAGCCGGTGTGACGGTTGTGACGCCGGGGGGTGAATGAGCCTGGCGGAGAGTCGTCAGAGGATGGATGCGAAGTAATGCGGAGATCCGTCTGGGAATGCAGATATCTGTATATATTTCTTAGCACTAGGCCGACCTTGCGCGAACGACGCGAGCGCTCCGACGCCCTTGCCGGCGCAGATGCATGCTCCATGTGACTCCTGAAATGGAGGATTTCATGACATTCAAAACGATCGCGTCGCTTGTGGTTCTGGCGGCCGCAACGGCGTCCTGCCAGAGCATTCCGCGTGAACAGACGGTGGGGCAGTACTGTTCCAACGCAAGCAACATCAACAGGGACGTCTGCAAGGTGAACGTCGAGATCGACGGCCAAAGACAAGCTCTCGCGCAAACCAACATGACGCTGTCGGAGGCGCGCGCCGTCGCCAATGATGCGCTTTCGCGCGCCAACGCCGCGCAGCAGACGGCGAACGCCGCCCAGCAGCAGGCCAATGCAGCGATATCGCCCGGCATGAACTGCATGACCAACACCGTCCAGCGCTCGAAAGTCGGCTCGTGCGCTCCCGCCTACAAGCTCGTGAGTTGCACGCAGACGCGCTTCACGACGCGCTCTGGCGGCATGTCGATCATGCGCGAGATTGACGACACGCAGTGCCGCTTCAACGACCAGGTGCTCGAAATGCAGATCCGCTGCTGCACGGCGGGCGCACCTGTCGGCCAGACGGAGATAAGTGCTCCGTTGTCAGAGCCGGCCGCCCCGACGCGCCCCAACCCCGCCTCCTGACGAAGGGTTTCGTGTCGCCTACGTCTTGCGCCCGCTTCCCACAGAAGCGGGCGCTTTGTCGTCGGCAGGTCTAAAGACTTGCCTTCAGCGATACGCCGATGATCCGCGGTTCGTTCACGAAAGCGGTGTTGTTGTTGAAATCGATGCCGCCCTTGATGTTGTCTTCGTCCGTGATGTTGCGGGCGAAGATCGCCGCTTCCCACGAGCCGTCGGTGCGCGCGTAGCCGAGCTTCAGGCCGCCTTCGAACTGGTCGTCGGTCATGAACTCCATCGACTGGTAGAGGAACAGGTTGGTTTCGCCCTGATATGCCCAGTCGGTGAAGGCGAAGAATTCGCCATCCGCGCCGACCGGGACACTGTAACGCGCGGTGACGTCGGCGATGATCTCCGGCGCGTTGGGGAAGGGGTTGCCGTCGATCAGCGCCCGGCGGACGCCGCCCAGAACGACGGTCGAATCGGTGACGGTGCACTGCGCGCAGATGCCGACGGCGAGGCCCGCATCCTTGAGCTCGGAGTGCGTGTAGCTGAAGCCTCCGGTGAGGATGAGGTTCTCGACGGGAACGAACTCCGCATCCAACTCGAAGCCATACGCCTCGCCCTCGTCGGCGTTGACCAGCTGGACGGTATTGGCGGCGCCGCCGCCTGCGGTCAGCTGAAGGTCCTCGACGGTGTAGGTGTAAACCGCGCCATTGAGGCGAAGCCGGTCGCTGGCGAGGGTGGATTTCCAGCCGGCCTCGAGGGACAGGATGGTCTCGGATCTCGCCAGCGAGGGATCTGCGAAGAAGGCTACGTCGCGGCCCTGGATCGAGGGACCGCGGAACCCGTCGGCGATGCGCCCATAGACGCTGAACTGCGGGGCCAGATCGTAGATTCCGCTCAACTCCCAGCTGACATGATCGTCGGAGATCTCGCGGTTCTGTGCGGCGTTCGCCAGCACGCTCAGCCTCTTCTCGTCGTCGGTATAGCGAAGCCCGCCGGTCGCCGTGAACCTGTCGGTAAAGGCGTAGCTCGCCTGACCGTAGACGGCCCAGCTGGTGTTCTCATGCTCGAGCGTCGCGGCTGGCGGGAAGCCCGAGGGTCCGACGGTCGTGACCTGGAAGGAGCTGTCGAAATAATAGAGCCCGCCCTGCCAGGAAAGCGGACCAGACGTGTCGCTGGCCAGCCGGAATTCCTGTGTCGCCTGCTTGAGGTCGTCGATCGAGTCCTGCGTGTCCGACGCAAAGGGCAGGAAGCCCGGATAGGTCACCGCGTCGTTGACGCCGCTGAACGGAAAGAAGCAATCCGTGGCGCCGGACGTCAGGCCCGCCGGAACGGCTGAGCCGAGTGGGGCGCACGCGCCGCCGTCGATGTCGCCGCGGCTGAACCCTTCATTCGTTTCGTATGCCGATATGGATGTCAGCGTCATCCCGCCGAAGTCGTAGCTGACGTTTGCCGACGTTCCCCAGCCCTTGTATTCCTGGTTGTTGCCGCCGCCCTGGTCGTAATAGACCCGCTCGCGATCGTAATTCCCGTTCAGTCCGTTCGACCCGGGGGTAAGAACATTGGCGCGGAAGACGGCCGACGTGCCGTCGAGGTCGCGTCCATGGACATTAAGGAGCACGTCGAGCTGGTCGCTCGGCGTGAAGAGAAGCTGCACGCGGCCCGCCAGTTCGTCATGGCCCCCTAGATTGTCGTCGCCGGGGCGGTTGGCGTCGTCGATCCAGTCGTCGCGGTGCTGAACAAGAAGCGATGCGCGGCCCGACAACAGCCCGTCGATCAGCGCGCCTCCAACGCCTCCGTCGAATGACGCGCTGCCATACGAGCCATAGGACGCCGACGCCCGCGCCTCGAAATCATCGGTCGGCCGCGCCGACCGGAAACGGACAATGCCGGCGGTGGTGTTGCGGCCAAACAGCGTGCCCTGCGGACCGCGATAGACCTCGACCTGGTCGAGGTCGAAGATGGGTGTGGACTTCAGCGTCACATTCTCCATCACCACGTCGTCCATGATGACGGAGACCGGCTGGGACGCGGCCAGGTCGAAATCGGTATTGCCCAGGCCGCGAATGTAGAAACGCGGCGCCGCACGGCCGTTGGAACTTTCGGCATAAAGCCCCGGCACCCGTGTCGCCAGCGCGAGGACGTCCTCGCCGCCCGTGAACAGGGCGTCCAGCTTGTCTTCGGTCAGCGCCGCGACCGAAATCGGCACATCTTGCAGGTTCTCGTCGCGTTGCTGGGCGTTGACGATGATGACATCGATCCTTCCCGGATCGGGCGTTGCCTCCTGTGCGGCGGCCGAAGCCGCCCCTAGCCAGATGGCGACCGCCGTCGCGCCGAGCAACCTGTTCAACGTGGTCAAAATCCGCCTCCCGCCATCCGCCCAGAACAACCATACGCATTTTCTGTCCGTGCACGAACCGTCAGCATGGATGGCTGATTCAGTCGATAGTCCACTCCCGCGCGGCGATATCGCCCACAAATTGCGCGCCCGTCCGGCGAATTCGCCCGTTCAGCGGGCGGATCGATGCGCAGTCAGGCGATGATGTCGGGGGTCAGCCGCGAGGCCAGCCAGGCGATCTGGTCCTTTACCCGCAGCTTCTCGCGCTTCAGCGCCATGACCCGGAAGCTTTCGGCGCCCTCGCTCGCCAATTCCGCGATCTGTGCGTCGAGATCGCGATGCCGCGTCCGAAGCGTCTCGAGACGGCCGGCCATCGCGTCCATGTCATTGGGGTCGAACCCGTCCTCGCCCAATCGCCTCTCCCAGCTCTCATCATTGACCAATCGGAATCGCGCGCGCTGGCGCGATGGCGCCCGATTGTGTCGGTCTTCGTAGAAATCCGTTTTCCTACAAGGCGGTAAATCGAACGCCACCCCTGCAGCGCCGCATTCTACGGCCTGCTGCATACACTTCGGCTGCTCATCGCGAAAGCAGAACCGGCTGTCTTTGGAGTTATGCAGCGGCTCCCAGGCAGAGGCCAGCATTTCAGCATTCAGGGCGCTGTTCACGCATCGCGCGAACATTTTTCCTGCGATTGAGACAAATTCGCCGCATCTTCAGATTTCAAGAGGTGACGTCGTGTTTTCTTCATGTTTGAATTTCTCTTGCGGCTAGTCGGCGAGCCGTTCCGGGTTCCTTCGGGATCTGGGCCGGACGCAGCCCAGGAGCCGCGTCATGGTAGAGGCTTGCGCCCGCGCATGGACTATTCATCCAGACATCGCGGTATGCGCCCGGCCTCAGCACAAGGAGACAAAATCCATGAGCTTGGATGCACGCATTCGGGAGTTGAGTGAGCGTCACAAACGCCTGGAGGCGGCCATAGCGGCGGAATTGCGATACCCGGCCAGCGACGAGGTCCGGCTGCATGAAATGAAGCGCAAGAAACTCAAGCTGAAGGATGAGATCGCACAGCTGCGAACGGGCTGAGCGGCGCCTAGTCCCCGTCGGTCTGCTGTCGTTTCTTGCTGAAATTGGCGAACACCTCGTCGGCAGTGGCGGCCCGCTGGGGCGCGTCCTCTGACGGCGCCGCCGGCTCCGCCGGAACGATCTTCCGCAGCGTTGGTCCAGCGTGACGGATTTCCCGGTCGTTGCTGGCCTCGGCCCGCTTGGAGGCAGCCCGGGACACCAGATCGTCAAGTTCGAGCTGGGTGCACAGGCCAAGCGTCACCGGGTCGACGGGCTTCAGGTTGGGCGCGTTCCAGTGATTGCGTGAGCGAACGGATTCGATGGTCGATTTGGTCGTGCCGATCAGCCGCGAAATCTGGGCGTCGGTGATTTCCGGATGGTTTCTCAGGAACCACGCGATCGCATCCGGGCGGTCCTTTCGCCGCGACACCGGCGTGAACCTCGCGCCCTTGCGCTTGGGCTCAGGCACGGTGGAGTGCTTTGGCGCCGGCGTATTCAGCCGGTGTGCCTTGTCATTCTCTCCCGTCTGGATTTCTTCGCGGGTCAATTCCCCCGAGGCGACGGGATCGGCGCCGCGCATATTCTCCGCGACCTCGCCGTCGGCGATGCCCTTGACCTCGAGCGGATGGAGTTCGCAGAACTCGGCGATCTGATCGAAGGTGAGCGTCGTGTTGTCGATCAGCCAGACGGCTGTCGCCTTCGGCATGAGTATTCTGGCCATCAGCGGTCTCCCAAAAGGGAAAAGCCCGGCGCTTAGGGCCGGGCTGTCCTCAATACATGCGGATTGGATAGTCCTGAGCTGGCGCTGATATAGTTCGCTTTTTCGTCTTTGTGAATTCGTCATATCGCCGGAACGGCCGGGAATCGCCTATTCTGGCGCGACGGACAGGATTATTTTACCCGCGTGATCGCCGGATTCCATGCGGAGGTGAGCGGCATTCGCCTCTTCGAGCGGGAAGACGCCATCGATGAGGGGTTTGAAACGTCCCGATGCAATCATCGGCCAGACATGCGTGCGCACACCTTCGGCCAGCCTGGCCTTGTATGCGTCGGTCCGGATCCGCAAGGTCGAACCCGTGATGGTCAGCCGTTTCATCATGACGCGGGTGAAGTCGCCTTCGACCTTCGACCCATGCAGGAAGGCAATGTAGGCAAGGCGGCCGAGATCATTGAGTGTGTTGAGATTCTTGTCGAAATAGGGCGCCCCGACCATGTCCAGGATGAGATCGGCGCCGCCCGCCGCGCGGACGATGGACTCGAAATCCTCGGTCCGGTAGTTGACGCCGCGCACCGCGCCCAGCCTTTCGCAGAGCCTGCATTTTTCGTCGGACCCGGCGGTAGCAAAGACATTGGCGCCCCAGGCGGCGGTGATCTGGATCGCGGTCGTGCCGATGCCGCTCGCGCCGCCATGCACGAGGAAAGTCTCGCCCGGTTGCAGGCGGCCCATCTCGAACACGTTGTTCCAGACCGTCAGCACCGTTTCAGGCAGTCCGGCAGCTTCAGTAAAGTTCAGGTCCCCCGGCAGGGGCAGAACGGAGCCCTCATGGGCGAGCGCATACTGCGCATACCCGCCGCCTGGAAGCAGCGCGCATACGCGGTCGCCCGGCTTCCATTGGCTGACGCCGTCGCCTGTAGCCTCGATCCATCCGGCGACTTCAAGGCCCAGCGTTTCGGGCGCGCCGGGGGGCGGGGGATAGCGTCCGGCGCGCTGGATGAGATCAGGCCGGTTGACGCCAGCCGCCGCCACCCTGATGAGCACCTGCCCGGGGCCCGCGACGGGCTGGTCCATCTCGACGATCCGCAAGGGCTCGCCCACGACCGACTTGATCGCCTTCATCCGTGCGGCTCCATCATCTTTTTGGACATTGCAGGCGTCTCAGCCATATCATGGTGAAGACTGGAGGACTGACTTGGTCGCTCGGAGGCGGCGAGGTCAAGCCGGCGGCGCGTTCGCGGGACTGGCGGCTGGCGGGACTGGCGGCCGGAGCAAGAGATTGGCTGGAAGGAGACGCCATGCTGTTTGACGAGGAACCAGTAAAGAAGACCGCGCGCCTTCTGGAAGACATGTCGATCACGGATCTCAGGGAGCGGATCAGCACGCTCCAGCTGGAGATCGCCGCCTGTGAGGCGTCGATCGCCCGAAAAGAGGCGACCCGCAAGGCCGCCGAGGCCGCCTTCTTCAAGTCGTGAGGATGGCGGGGTGTGCGGCGCGTTGCTTGCTCTAGCGGAATAAGATTACGCTCTGCCGGTGCTAATGCTCTCCTAAGCTATGCAGACGATAATTCGAGACCAGGCGTTCGGGAGAACGCGCCGGGCAGGCAATGAGGGGCTGATGCGCGACGCCATCCAATCGGTCGATCCGGCCAAGAATGACTGGAAGCGGCGGGTTGTCGAGTTTGCTTCCTCCGAGGTGTTCGACCGTCTGTTCAAGGGCGGGATGACGCTGGTCGAGGAGGCCGCTGCCTATCTTGACGGCGCCGGCCGCGTCGATTCCCGAAAGCTGAACCGCGAACTCGCGCTGGTTTACGCGGCCGAGAGCATGGAGGTCACCACCCGGCTCATGCAGGCCGCCAGCTGGCTCGTGGTCCAGCGCGCCGTCCGCGACAAGGACATGAAGGTCGAGGAGGCGGGCGACGAGAAATACCGCCTGTCCAGGCCAGGCCCGCCGCATCCGGTTGACGAAGCCGTCCTGCCGCGTGAGCTGTGCTCGCTGATGAACCGCTCGCGAAATCTCTATGAGCGTGTCTGGCGGCTCGACGAGGCGCTTTATTCCACGGAGATACGTCCGAACGACAACCCGGTTATGAGGCAGCTCGACCGTCTGAAGTCGGCCGCCGAATCCGGCGCCTTCGACCCTCTGGCGGCCTGGCGGGACAGCTAGAGGAACCTGCATCCGCGCGGACGCAGACACGTTACCCTACACGGTTCAAATAGAGCATCTCTTTTCGGTCAAACGGACTCAGTTTGATCGAAGAGTGCTCCGGCTACAGGCAGTTCACCAATCCATCCGTTCGCCATCGCCGCCGAATTCGACCGGCTTGTTGCGATAGTGCGGCAGCGCGTCTGCCACCGGCGCCACGGCGTCCCCGCAATTGATGTGAAGCGTTGGCTGAAACACATCCGGCGGCAGCAGATATGCGTTCAGCCCGCGAAGACCATCGTCCACGAGATCGGCATAAAGTCGGGTTCCGCACTGGCCGCAGGACAGGCGCGGCGTGGTTCGCAGGACAAGCGACACTGTCTCGCCGCTCGTGATCGATACGGCCTTCGATTCATATATCGACTCGGCGACATAGGCGGCGCCGTGGGCGCGCTGACAGTCGGCGCAATGGCAGTAAAACTGGGCGACTGGCTCGCCGCCGATCCGTACAAGCACCGAACCGCAGGGGCAACTCACCTCGAACCCCGACACGAACCGCTCCCGTTCGGCTCTATTTCACGAAACCCTTGAACTTGTCCTTGAAGCGCGACAGGCGACCGCCGCGATCCAGCATGGCGCCGGTTCCGCCGGTCCAGGCCGGATGCGTCTTGGGATCGATGTCGAGCTGCAGCGTCGCGCCGGCTTCGCCCATGGTGGAGCGGGTCTGGTATGAGGTTCCGTCGGTCATCACCACCTTGATGAAGTGATAGTCGGGATGGCCTTCTTTCTTCATCGTCAATCTCTGGGTTTGAAACTGGAATTTCGGCACTATCCGGCCGACGCCAGACGGACCTTGCTGAATTCGGGAGCGCCGCTAATACCCGATGTCACATGCGCTGACAAGGCGCGGAGACCCTAGCTTCGCCGAGGAGACAGAATGAGCGACGGAGCAAGCGGCGACGGGGCCAAGTTCGACCGCACGGTGGGAACGCAGCGCTGGGGGGAGGGCGCGCCCGAGCGGGCGAAATCCAAGTCGCTCCGCCCCCTGCTTGGCCTCATGCCCTATGTCGGACGCCAGAAGCCGGTGGTTGCAGCCGCCATCGTCTTCCTCCTGATCGCGGCAGCCCTCAACCTCGCCATCACCTATCCGGCGCGCTGGCTGGGCGACAACGGGTTCACGGCCAATGATCGTGACGCGGTCAATTCGGCTTTTCTCGCCATCATCGGCGTCGCGCTCGCGCTCGGCGTCTTTTCAGCGATTCGCTTCTATTTTTTCTCGCGTTTCGGGGAGCGGCTGGCGGCGGACCTTCGTTCGGACGTCTATGCGCACCTTCTTTCGCTCTCCCCGGCCTATTTCGCCAAGCTGCGGACGGGCGAGGCGGTCTCGCGCCTCACGGCCGACATAACCCTGATCGAGACGTTTTTCGGATCGGCTTTCTCGATGGCGGTGCGCTCGACCGTCACATCGGTCGGCGCCCTGATCCTGATGTTCATCACGAGCTGGAAACTGACGCTGGTGCTGTTCGTCCTCGCGCCGCTGCTGATCCTGCCGATCATGTCGATTGGCCGGCGCGTCCGGAAACTCTCGGTCACCGCCCAGGACCGCATCGCCGACGCGGCGGCCGAAGCGACCGAAACGCTCGACGCCGTCGATCTTGTCCAGGCCTATGGCATGGAGCGCGAGCGGGAAGGGCGGTTTCGCACCGCGATCGAGGCCTCGTTCAAGGCGGCGCTGGCGCGCATCCGGGCGCGCGCCGTTCTCACCGCGATCATCATCGCCCTGATGTTCGCGGGCGTGGCCGGCGTCATCTGGCTCGGCGCGCTCAGCGTCATGTCCGGCGAAATGACCACCGGCGCATTCATCCAGTTCGTGCTGCTGGCGATCTTTGGCGTGGGTGGTTTTGCGACCGTCGCCGAAGTCTTCGGCGATGCCATGCGCGCGTCCGGCGCCGCCCAGCGCGCGATCGAGATTCTCTCCCAGAGGCCGGACATCGCAGCTCCGCCCAAGCCGCGAGCCATGCCGGCGCTGATCGCGGGACACACCCGCCTGCAATCGGTGACATTCTCCTATCCGGAAGCGGAAGGGGTTTCGCTGAAGGACGTCTCGTTCGAGGCCAGGCCCGGCGAACTGGTTGCGCTGGTCGGGCCCTCGGGCGCAGGAAAATCGACCATTTTCCGGCTTCTGCTTCGCTTCTTCGATCCGCAGTCGGGCGCGATAACCCTGGATGGAGTCGATGCGCGCGAAGTCGATCCTTCCGAATGGCGCGCGCGCTTCTCCTATGTGCCGCAGGAGGCTCCGATCTTCACCGGCGACGCCGCCAGCAATGTCCGCTTCGGCCGGCTGGACGCCTCCGAGGAAGACGTGCGCGAGGCGCTCAGAAAATCCGAAGCCTTCCACTTTCTGGAGAGCCGGGGCGGACTCGCCGCCGAGGTCGGCGCCAAGGGCCGCTCGCTTTCGGGCGGCGAGCGCCAGCGCATTGCCATCGCCCGCGCCCTGGTCCGGGGCGCGCCGGTGATGCTGCTGGACGAAGCCACCAGCGCGCTGGATGCAAACAATGAGCGGCTGGTGCAAAAGGCTCTCGAACAGGCAAGCCAGGGCCGCACGACGCTGGTGATCGCTCACCGCCTCGCCACTGTCCGCCGGGCGGATCGGATTGTGGTGATGGACGAAGGCCGCATCGTGGAGGAAGGCGACCATGACGGGCTGGTCAAAGCTGGCGGGCTCTATGCCAGGCTTGCGGAGCTGCAGTTTACGAGCGGGTAAACAACTGCGTCTTGCCCCGCGCCCGTCACGGATAAAGTATAAGCTCCGCGCTCAGTCGGGAGAGTCCCCATGTTCGACGCCAACAAGCCTAGGCGACGCTGGTTCGTTCGCTTGGTTTTGCCCCGGCTTTTCTGCAGCGCCGAATGTCGGATCGTGATCGGCACGGTCGTCCTTTGGGCTGGCCAGTGAAAGGACCGAACCATGCGTTTCATGATGTTTGTGGCGACCGACAGCGATCCGGATGGCGAGCCGGAGGCGCCGGGCGAGGTTGAAGCCTGGGTGGAAGACCTTGAAAAGCGCGACAAGCGCATCGACGGCGACCGCCTGCGTCCAGCCGCCGCTGCGAAGACGGTGCGGGTCCGCAGCGCACGCCGGATCGTGACCGATGGTCCTTTCGCCGAATCGAAGGAAGCGATCATCGGCTTCGACATCCTGGACTGCGACAGCATCGAAGCAGCCGTCGAGATCGCGGCGAAGCACCCGATGGCGCGCGCCGGCCGTCTTGAGGTCCGGGCATTCTGGTCCTTTGAGGAAAAATGATTTGGGGTTTAGCTATCTGCGGCCGGACGGCGATGTTTGGGTCTAGTATGAAACGGCGCTTCCGCGCGAAGTCTATCGCCGCGACTTAGATGCGATGGTGATTCACTCAAGCTGTCTGGTGGAAGGGCGGTTGAAGGTCCGGCGGCGCGGCTATTTCTTCGTCACCGGAACCCTGCCTTCGAGTTTTTCCGCCAGCTTGGGCGCGAGGCTCGGATTGCCGACGACCAGGTCGCCGCTGATCGCATCCTTCCCATTGAGGCCCAGCACCGTCCCGCCCGCTTCGCGCACCAGGACGATGCCGGCGGCAATGTCCCATGCCTTGAGGCCGCGCTCCCAGAAGCAGTCAAACCGTCCCGCCGCAACCCACGAAAGATCGAGCGCCGCCGATCCGAAACGGCGTACGCCGCCCACCTCCTGCGTTACGACATCCAGCTCCGCCAGGAAGACTTCGCGGCCAGGGACGCCAAGCTGCGGAATGCCAGTGCAGACCACGGCCTCCGTCAGCTTGCGCCGCGCCGCGACGCGCAGGCGCCGATTGTCCAGCCAGGCGCCCTGGTCAACCTCCGACCAGAACAGCTCGTTGCGCATCACATCGTAGACGACGCCGGCGCGCAGTTCGCCATCGCGCTCCAGAGCGATCGACACGGCGAATTGCGGTATGCCGTGCAGGAAGTTGAGCGTGCCGTCGAGCGGATCGACGATGAAGCGATGCGATTTGTCGGAGCCTTCGACCAGCCCGCGCTCCTCCATCAGGAATCCATAGCCCGGGCGCGCCTTGGCGAGACGCTCGTGGATGATCTCCTCCGCTTTGAGATCGGCGGTGGAGGCAAAGTCCGCCGGACCCTTGCGGGAGACCTGCAGATTCTCGATTTCGCCAAAGTCGCGCATCAGGCGGCGCCCGGCGGCGCGCGCGGCATCGATCATGACCGTGACGGTGGCGGACGGGCGCGACATCGAGGCTCCAGGGGAGAGGCCGGGAGGGCATCCCTAAGGGCCTCAAGCGGCATGAGGCAAGTGCCGTCGGCTGTTTCGCTTGACAATGCAACCGGGAAGCGCCGCCGTTCCGGTCATTCGGCGAGCGCGTCGAACAGCGCATTGAACTCGACCACGGCGGCGGCCGCGCCTTGGGGATGCGTCCAGACGCCTGCCGAGGCCGCGAGAAAGTCCGCCCCCGCCTCGACCAGCGGTCGGGCGTTTGCGACCGTGATCCCGCCAATAGCGACGCAGGGAATCTCGATCATCTCCTGCCACCATGTCAGCAGGTCGGGCTCGGCCCGCGTCGCGGCGTCCTTCGTGGCGGTCGGAAAGAATGCGCCGAAGGCGACATAATCAGCGCCGGCTTCCCCGGCCTCCAGCGCCAGATGCCGGCTCGCATGGCAGGTGACGCCCACAATCCTGTCCGGGCCCAACTTCGCGCGTGCTTCGGCATAGGTGGCATCCTGCTGGCCGATATGGACGCCGTCGGCGCCGAGCTCGGCGGCAAGATCGGGACGGTCGTTGATCAGGACCGCCACGCCCCGCGATTGAGCGGGCGCCAGAATAGTTCGCGTGACCGCCCGGATGTGGTCGTCCGGCGCCGCCACACCGCTCCGCGATTTCAGCCGGATTTGCAAAGAGGCGACATCGCCTGCGCCCAGCGCCGTATCAAGCGCTCGCCCGAATGCATCGACATCGTCGATCTCGGGCGGCGTGATGAGATAGAGGCGGCAGCGGCGCAGCATCGCCGACCTCTCGCGGTCGCGACGGCAAGCGTCAAGCCCAGGTGCTCAGTCGCGCCCCCCAGCACGCTTCATTCCGCCGCCTGCGCCGTCGCACTGATCTGCGGGGCGAGTTCGCCGGCGGCGTAGCGCTTGGCCATGACCGACAGAGGCAGGGGACGGATTTTCGAGGCGTTTCCCGCCGTGCCGAATTCCTCGAAGCGCTGCTCGCAAATCTTGCGCATCGCATCCTTGGCGGGTTTCAGATACTTGCGCGGATCAAACTCCGAAGGATCGTCCATCAGGGCCTTGCGAACCGCTCCGGTCATCGCCATCCGGCAATCGGTGTCGATATTGATCTTGCGCACGCCATGCTTGATGCCGCGCTGAATTTCCGCCACCGGCACGCCCCAGGTCGGTTTCATACTGCCGCCATGGGCGTTGATGACGTCCTGAAGATCCTGCGGCACCGACGACGAGCCGTGCATGACAAGATGGGTGTTGGGCAGGCGGCGGTGGATTTCCTCGATCACGCCCATGGCCAGCACGTCGCCGTCCGGCTGGCGCGAGAACTTGTACGCCCCGTGGCTGGTGCCCATCGCGATCGCGAGCGCATCCACCTCGGTCGCCCGCACGAAATCGACCGCCTGGTCGGGATCGGTCAGAAGCTGCGAATGGTCGAGTTTGCCGTCGAAACCATGACCGTCTTCCTTCTCGCCCATCCCCGTTTCCAGCGAGCCGAGCACGCCGAGTTCGCCCTCCACGGAGGCGCCGACCCAGTGGGCCATCTCGCAGACCGCGCGTGTGACGCGGACATTGTAGTCATAATCGGCCGGGGTCTTGGCGTCCGCCTTGAGCGAGCCGTCCATCATCACCGAGGTGAACCCGTACTGTATGGCGGTGGCGCAGGTCGCTTCGTTGTTGCCGTGATCCTGGTGCATGCAGACAGGGATGGACGGGTAGAGATCGACCAGCGCGTCGATCAGCTTGGCCAGCACCACATCATTGGCGTAAGTCCGCGCGCCGCGGCTGGCCTGGATGATAACAGGAGCGTCAACCTTCTCGGCCGCCTCCATGATGGCGAGGCCCTGCTCCATGTTGTTGATGTTGAAGGCCGGCACGCCATAGCCGCGCTCAGCGGCGTGATCCAGCAGTTGTCGTAGCGTAATACGGGCCATCGGTTCCCCTCACATCGTATGCGCGTGTCTATCCCCGGGACGCGATCAAGTCACGCCCCTGAGGCTTGCAGCCTTGCAGAAGACACGCCATCCGTCCGAAATACCAAAGCTGATCGTACTGATTGACGACGCGAGCAGATTGATCGCCTCGTTCCGTGCGGCCTTGGACGGAGCCAGAGGGGTAGGGTTTGGGACGTCTGACATTTCGCTCCCCCGCTGCCGCCTAAATCCTCAGCGCCTCGACGCCAGGCAATTCCCGCCCCTCCATCCATTCGAGGAAAGCCCCGCCCGCGGTGGACACAAAGGTGAGGTCGCCCGCGACGCCAGCGTGGTTCATGGCCGAAACCGTATCGCCGCCGCCGGCGACCGCAACCAGCCTTCCTTCCTTCACCAGCCTCGCAGCCTCTTTCGCGGCCTCGACCGTTCCCCGGTCGAAAGGCGGGATTTCGAAGACGCCGAGAGGGCCATTCCAGATCAGCGTCTTCGAGTTGGTCATGGCGCGCTTCAGGCGGGCGACCGTCTCCGGCCCCGCATCCAGGATGCGCTCATGGTCGTCAACATTGCCGAGATTGCGTATGCGCGTCGGCACGCCGGCCGCCATCTGCTCGGCCACCACAATGTCCAGCGGCAGGAAGAGTTTGCAGTTGTTCTGGCCCGCAAGGCGGACGATATCACGCGCCGTGTCGGCGAGATCCTTCTCGCAATAGGATGCGCCGACGTCATGGCCCTGCGCGTAAAGGAACGTGTTGGCCATGCCGCCGCCGATGGCGAGCTTGTCGAGCTTCTGGACCAGGTTCTTCAGGAGGTTCAGCTTGGTCGAGACTTTCGATCCGCCGACAATGCCCATAACCGGGCGCTGCGGATTTCCGAGCGCGGCGTCAAGCGCGCTCAGTTCGCGCTCCATGGTGAGGCCTGGATAGGCCGGCAGCAGCCGGGCGAGACCATGAGTGGAGGCATGCGCGCGGTGCGCCGCCGAGAACGCGTCATTGACATAGATGTCGCCCAGCCTGGCCAGCTCGGCGGCGAAGGCGGGATCGTCTTTCTCCTCGCCCGCATGGAAGCGCAGGTTCTCCAGCAGGGCCACTCCGCCAGGCTTGAGGCCGGCCACGGCGGACCTCGCCGCCTCGCCGACACAGTCATCCGCCCAGGCGACCGGCTTGCCGAGGAGCGCGGCCAGATCGTCAAGGATGGGCTTGAGGCTCATCTCCGGGACGCGCTTTCCCTTGGGCCGGTCGAAATGAGCGAGAAGGACCGTCTTTGCGCCCGCCTTCGACAACAGCTCGATCGTGGGGAGCGCAGCGCGCAGGCGCGTGTCGTCGGTGATGCGTCCGTCGTCCATCGGCACGTTGAAATCGACGCGAACGAGCGCGGTCTTGCCCTTGATTTTCGTGGTGAGGTCGGCGGTCTGGAGGCTGCGAAAGCTCATCGTCGGTTGATCCAGACCAGAGGCTAGATCAGCTTCGCCATCGCGAGCGCGGTATCCGCCATCCGCGTCGCGAAGCCCCATTCATTGTCGTACCAGGCCAGGACCCGCACCAGTTGGCCGTCAATCACCTGCGTCTGGGGCAGGGCGACGGTGGAGGACGCCGGATCATGATTCATGTCGCTCGACACGACCGGGTCGTTGGTGACGGCCAGAATTCCCTTCAGCGGGCCTTGCCCGGCGGCGGCTTCCAGCGCCGCGTTCACCTCGTCCCGCGTCACCTTGCGGCCCGGCACGATCTTGAGATCGATGACCGAGACGTTGGGCGTCGGCACCCGGATGGACGAGCCGTCAAGCTTGCCCTTGAGCTCCGGCAGCACCAGGCCGATCGCCTTGGCGGCGCCGGTGGAGGTGGGGATCATCGACAGCGCCGCCGCGCGGCCGCGGTAGAGGTCCTTGTGCATCGTGTCCAGCGTCGGCTGGTCGCCGGTATAGGAGTGGATCGTGGTCATGTAGCCGCGCTCGATCCCGCACAGCGCGTTCAGCACCTGCGCCACGGGCGCAAGACAGTTGGTGGTGCACGAACCGTTGGAGACGACCAGATCGTCTTGCGTGAGGGTCTTGTCGTTGACGCCGTAGACGATGGTCTTGTCGGCATTGTCCGCCGGCGCCGACACCAGCACCCTCTTTGCTCCGGCCGTCAGATGCGCGGAGGCCTTATCCCTGGCCGCGAAAATGCCGGTGCATTCCATGGCGATATCGACCTTTAGGTCGCGGTGCGGCAGCTCCTTCGGATCGCGGACGGCAGTTACCCGGAAAGTCTGCCTGCCGACCGTAACCATGTCGCCCTTCACCGCGACGTCCATGCCGAGCCGGCCATGCACGCTGTCGTATTTCAGGAGGTGAACATTTGTCTCGATCGGCCCGAGATCGTTGATCGCGACGACCTCGATGTCCTTGCGGTCGTGTTCGAGGATGGACCGCAGGACAAGCCGGCCGATCCTGCCGAAACCGTTGATCGCGACGCGCACAGCCATGGTTCAAACCTCAATGTCAATTGAGGGCCTGGCGTGCAGGATTAGGGCCGCCCGACCCGCAGCTTTCCGGGCGTCATAGAGGTTTCTGCACAAAAAGGGAGGGCGCGAAGGCAAAAAAGCTCCAAAGTGTCCCGCGCGAAGCTATCTCCGCGAAAGAGATGAACGACGACAGAACCCAGGGCGGCAATACAGTATCAGGTCCGTTCCCTGGCCGCCTTGACCACAGCCTCGGCCGTGATCCCGAAATGGGAATAGAGCGTCTTGGCGGGTGCAGATGCGCCAAAACCCTTCATGCCGACAAACCCGCCTTCAGGGCCGATCCAGCGGTCCCAGCCGGTGCGGACCCCCGCCTCGACCGCCACTTTCGGCAGGCCGCCTCCCAGCACCTCCGACCGGTAGGCGTCCGTTTGTGCTTCGAACAGCGCGAAACACGGCAGCGACACGACGCGCGCGCCGATCCCCTCGGCTTCGAGGCTCGCCTGTGCGGCGAGGGCGATCTCGACCTCGGATCCTGTGGCGATCAGGACGATCTTCTCGGGCGACTTTGCGGGTGACAGCACATAGCCGCCCCGGGCGCACAGATTTTCTTCGACATGGGTCGTGCGGGCCGGCGCCAGATTCTGCCGGGTCAGCGCGATCAGCGACGGCGCGTCGGTTGAATCGAGCGCCGCCTGCCAGCATTCCGCCGCCTCGACCCCGTCGCAGGGTCGGAACACGAGCAGGTTGGGCATGGCGCGCAGGCTGGCCACGTGCTCGACCGGCTGGTGGGTGGGTCCATCCTCCCCGACGCCGATCGAATCATGGGTCATCACATGAATGACCCGCTGTCCCATCAGGGCGCCGAGCCTGATGGCGGGTCGCGAATAATCCGAGAAGACAAGGAAAGTCCCGGAATAAGGGATCATGCCGCCGTGGAGCGCCATGCCGTTCATCGCCGCCGCCATGGCGTGTTCGCGTATGCCGTAGTGGATGTACCGCCCGCCATGGTTTTCGGCCGTGAGGGGCGCGCTCGCCGTCGCGGTGCGTGTGTTGTTCGAGCCAGTGAGGTCCGCCGATCCGCCCACCATCTCCGGAATGAGATCGGTCAGGACTTCAAGGACGGCGCCCGACCATTTGCGGGTTGCGTCAGACCTGGCCGCTTCGACGACCTTTTTCTTGTGCGCGCCGATGGCGGCGCCGGCGCCAGCCGGCAATCTTCCCGCAATCGCGTCCTCGAAAGCCGATCTCAGATCCGATCGCGCTAGCCGGTCCCGCCACTCGGCATGAGGCTTTGCTCCGCGTGCGCCCGCCATGCGCCATGCGGCGACAATGTCCTCCGGCAGATGGAAGGGCTCATGCGCCCAGTTTAGGGCGAGGCGGATGCCGGCGATCTCCTCGGCGCCATAGGGACCTCCATGCGCCGGCCCGGTGCCCGCCAGCTTGGGCGCGCCGTACCCGATAATGGTCCTGCAGGCGATCAGGGTGGGCCTGTCGCTGGTCTGCGCCGCCTGCAGCGCTGACCGGACGGCGGCCGGGTCGTGGCCGTCAACCTCCCTTGTGTTCCAGCCGGAAGCCTTGAAGCGCGCGACCTGGTCAGTGGTGTCGCTGAGCTGCGTCGACCCGTCGATCGTGACGGCGTTGTCGTCGAACAGCACGATCAGCTTGCTGAGCTTGAGATGGCCGGCCAGGGTCAGGGCTTCCTGAGATACACCCTCCATCAGGCAGCCATCGCCGACGATGACATATGTCTTGTGATCGACGAGGTCGTCGCCAAAACGCGTGTTGAGATGGCGTTCGGCGATCGCCATGCCGACGGCGTTGGCGAAACCCTGTCCCAGCGGTCCCGTGGTGGTCTCGACACCCTGGGTATGGCCATGCTCGGGATGGCCTGGAGTTTTGGAGCCAAGCTGGCGGAAATTCCGGATTTCATCGAGGGTGATCTCGGGGTAGCCGGTAAGGTGCAGCAGTGAGTAGAGCAGCATCGAGCCGTGACCGTTGGACAGCACGAAGCGGTCACGGTCGGGCCAGGACGGCGCGAGCGGATCGAACTGGAGGAATTCCATAAAAAGAACCGTCGCGGCGTCCGCCATCCCCAGCGGCAAACCGACATGGCCGCTCTGCGCTTTCTCCACCGCGTCCATCGAAAGGACGCGGATGGCGTTGGCAAGCGGAAGGGGGGTCGGCATTGTCAGGGCTCCAGCGGCGTTGGCGGTTGCGGTTAACGGAGTCGGCGCCCGCTGAAACGGCCGATGGCGCTGCTGCACCATTGCGCACCATCTAGAGGCGCCTCAAATTGTGGTCAATATGACGGACGCCACGCCTCCTCAGCACCAAATGGACGCCGCCGCGCAGCGGCTCGCGGACGCCATCGGGCGCCTGGAGGGAAGGCTGGAGGGCCTGTTCGAACGGCTCGAATCGCATCGACCACACGCCCGCGAGGCCGAAGCGCTGCGCATGGACCGGGCGCGCCTGGCAAGCGATCTCGACGCAGCGCGCTCGCGCGAGCGGGAACTGCAGAAGCTTGCCGACGAAGCTTCCGAAGCGCTCGGCGCGGCGATAAGCGAGGTTCGCGAGGCGCTCGGGAAGGTGTAGAATTGCTTGAGTTTCAAGCGTAAAGAGCAAGGTCGGGGATACTGAAGGGCGAGCAAATTGGCCAAGGCGGAACTCTCCATTGCCGGAAAACGCTACGCGCTGAGCTGCGCGCCCGGCCAGGAATCGCGCCTGGAAGAGCTCGGCGCCCGCCTCGATGCTCGTGTCCGGGGATTGATCGACGCGCTTGGCGATATCGGGCCAGAGCGGCTGTTTCTGGCCGCCGGGCTTTCCCTGCTCGATGAACTTGACGCGGAAAGTCTCGCAAGCGGCACGAAGGCCCTGGACGACCGAATCCGGGGGCTGGAGACCCGCGCCGCCACGGCGCTGGCGGAAGCTGCGGCCCGTATCGAGGCGCTGTCGCATCGGGTGGACGAGGCAAGCTGAACGCCGCAGGGCTTTTGCGGTTCAGTTTGACCGAAGGATGCTCTAGGCTCTGTGGACAATTACCGCAAGGCGATGATGGTGGCGGCGATGTTCCAGGTTGCTGCATAGCTTGAATCTGTCTTGTCGTATCGCG
>JAWXBJ010000127.1:0-13976 GCA_034439955.1 Alphaproteobacteria bacterium | reverse complement strand
CGGCGAGCCCGGGGCGATTCTCGCCTCCTCGCTGATCGAGCTGTCGCTGGGGTCCGCGATCGGAGCGCTCACCTTCACCGGCTCGGTGATCGCCTTCGCCAAGCTGAACGGCAACATGTCGGGGGCGCCCATCCTGCTGCCAGGACGCCATCTCCTGAACATCGCGCTCGCTGCGGCCATCGTGGCGCTGGTCGTGCTGATGGTGCGATCGGGCGGTGCGGAGCCCTGGATGTTCTGGGCGCTGACGGGCCTCGCCCTCGTTCTCGGCGTGACGCTGATCATCCCGATCGGCGGGGCGGACATGCCGGTCGTCGTCTCGATGCTGAACTCGTATTCAGGATGGGCGGCGGCGGCGCTTGGATTCACACTCGAGAACAATGCGCTGATCATCACCGGCGCCCTGGTGGGATCGTCGGGCGCCATCCTCTCCTACATCATGTGCAAGGCGATGAACCGCAGCTTCATCTCGGTCATCCTCGGCGGGTTCGGCGGCGAGGCGGCGGTCACTGCTGCAGCCGGCGGCGGGGCGCGGCCGGTGAAGATCGGCTCGGCCGACGACTGCGCCTTCATCATGAAGAACGCTTCGAAGATCATCATCGTGCCGGGCTATGGCATGGCCGTTGCGCAGGCCCAGCACGCGCTGAAGGAGATGGGCGAGAAGCTGAAGGCCGAGGGCGTCGACGTCTCCTACGCCATCCACCCGGTGGCGGGCCGCATGCCTGGCCACATGAACGTGCTGCTGGCCGAGGCGCAGGTGCCCTATGACGAGGTCCACGAGCTGGAGGATATCAACTCCTCGTTCGCGCAGGCCGATGTGGCCTTCGTGATCGGCGCCAATGACGTCACCAATCCGGACGCCGAGACCAACACCGCCTCGCCGATCTACGGCATGCCGGTGCTGAAAGTGTGGAACGCCAAGACGGTGTTCTTCATCAAGCGGTCGCTGGCGAGCGGATATGCGGGCGTCGAGAACCCGCTGTTTTATCGCGACAACACCATGATGCTGCTGGCCGACGCCAAGAAGATGGTCGAGGACGTCGTGAAGGCGCTTTAGGTCTTTTTGGTCTTGCGCGAAGGCGGTTTGCGCTCGTCGGCGACAATGTCGCCGGCGGCCTTCAGCAGATCGGTCAGGTAAGCGACCTCAGCTTCGAGCCGGTATTCGGTGTGGCGCAGCGCCCACTGCTTGGCCGGGCCAACGTGCGCACGCGACTCCTCGTTGACGCGCCGGCTTTCGGACAGCATCGCGCGGCTTTCCTCCAGCCGCGCCGCCAGCGTCGCCGACAGATGGCGGACCCCTTTCTCGTCGATCTCCGCCAAGGCCAGATCGAAGGGATCGAACTTGAACCAGACGTCGCTGAGGCCCGCCCGGCGCAGCATTGCGAGGGCGAGACGTCCATCCTCCGTGATCTCGTAAAGCTGCCGCGTAGGGCGATTGCCTTCCTGCTCGCGCCCGGATTCGCTCAGCAGACCTTCCGTGGCGAGGCGCTTCATCGCGCCATAGACGGCGCCAACGGAAATGTCGGTCCAAAGATGGACCTTCCTGCGCTCGGCCTGAAGGCGAAGGCGATGGCCATGCATCGGTCCATGCTCGGCAAAGGAGGAAAGAATGAATAGGCGGATCGAAGACATATCGTGCTATTGCTTTCGTGAGAGTAATCTGACAGGAATATTCTCAGATGGAATGTGGCCTATTGTGCTTAGCAGACCCTTTGAGGGAGTTAACCCATGCGCATCTTCGTAACCGGAGCCACAGGCTTCGTCGGCTCGGCCGTCGTTCAGGAACTTATCAGTGCGGGCCATCGGGTAATCGGTCTCACCCGCTCGGACGCCGGCGCCAAGGCGCTCAGCTCCCTCGGCGCGGAGGTGCATCGCGGCGATCTGGAAGACCTCGACAGCCTGCGCGGCGGGGCAGCGCAATCGGATGGCGTAATCCACACCGCCTTTAACCACGACTTCTCGAAATTCGCGGACAATTGCGCCTTGGACAAGCGCGCTATCGAGACGATCGGCGGGGTGCTCGAAGGCTCGGATCGGCCGCTGCTGGTCACCTCTGGCGTTGCGCTGCTGGCCCCGGGCCGAACCGCAACCGAGCAAACTGCCCATCCGCCAACAACCGCCCAGTATCCCCGCACGTCGGAAGCAAGTGCGACGGCGCTGGCGGCGCGCGGCATTCGCGCTTCGACCGTGCGTCTTGCCCCTTCCGTGCATGGCGAAGGGGACCATGGCTTCGTGCCGGGATTGATAACCGTCGCGCGCGCCAAGGGTGTCTCGGCCTATGTCGAGGACGGCCATAACCGCTGGCCCGCCCTGCACAGGCTCGACGCCGCCCGTCTTTACCGGCTGGCGATCGAGAGCGGCGCTATGGGCGCCAACTGGCATGGCGTCGCTGATGAGGGCGTGCCGACGCGAGAGATCGCTGAAGTGATCGTCAAACGCCTGAACCTGCCGGTTGTCTCCGTGCCGCGCGAAGAAGCGATGGGCCACTTCGGCTTTCTCGGCGCATTCTTCGGACTCGACTGCCCGGCGTCCAGCGCCTGGACCCAAGACCAGCTCGGCTGGCGCCCGACGCAAACGGGTCTGATCGCGGACCTCGACCAGCCTCATTATTTCGAGGGGTGAACGAGCGGTCGCCTTCTGGATCAGAATTGGCGACTAGCCGAGAGCGCGCGCGATCCAGGCCCGCGAAGTCGCGACTCTGGACTCAGTTGCGCCTGGTATCGGCAGCCCCTTCCGTTCCCTGATGCAAAGCCTATGCTTTGCCTGCGCCTGCGTTCAGGGCCGCCACGAGGGCAAGACATGGGTTTCTACTCCCGCCACATCGTGCCCTGCCTCGTCGATGCCGC
Source organism: Alphaproteobacteria bacterium (assembly GCA_034439955.1). Lineage (GTDB taxonomy): Bacteria > Pseudomonadota > Alphaproteobacteria > Caulobacterales > Hyphomonadaceae > UBA7672. The sequence goes on along the minus strand of JAWXBJ010000127.1, from coordinate 11,133 downwards.
GTGCGGGACGAAGCCGATCGGCTATCAGCGCCGGAAGATCGTTCCGCAGGCGTCAGGCGTGGTGCTGGAGATCGGCGCGGGGGGCGGACGGAATTTTGCGCTTTATGACCGGGCGAAAGTCACGCGGCTGCTGGCGCTGGAGCCGAATGCAGAGATGGTGAAGCGCGGGCGCGCGCGCGTTCCCCACGGCCTGCCCGTCGAGTGGATCGAGCGCGCGGCCGAGGCGTCAGGCGTTGCGCCGCAATCAGTGGACACAATCGTCACCACGTACACGCTCTGCACCATTCCAGATGCGGCGGGCGCGCTGATGAGCCTGCGCAGCGTGCTGAAGCCCGGCGGGCGGCTGCTGTTCTGCGAGCATGGCCTTGCGCCGGATGAAGGGGTCAACAAATGGCAGCGGCGGATCGAGCCGCTGTGGAAGCCGCTGGCCGGCGGATGCCATCTGACCCGCAGGATTGAAGCGATCATCGAGGGCGCGGGATGGCGTATCGACACGCGCGAGGCGATGTACCTGCCATCGACGCCGCGCATTGCTGGATACAATGTCTGGGGCTCGGCGACGCCAGCCTGAGCGACGCGGCAGGAGACGCCGATGCAGGCCTGTTTCTCGCACCTTGCCGGGTACAATGCCTGGGCCAACCGGCAGCTCTACGACGCCGTCGCAAAGCTGTCGGAAGACTACCTCTGGCGCGATGTGGGACTGTTCTTTGGGAGCCTGGGCGGCACGCTGAACCATTTGCTGGTGACAGACCGGGTCTGGATGAAACGCTTTACCGGAACGGGCGATCACCCCGACAGGCTGGACGCGATCCTCCATCGCGATCCTGGAGCCTTGCAGAGGGAAAGGGAGGCGGAGGACCAGCGCATCATCGCCTATGCCGCCGGTTTGACGGACGACGCGCTTCAGGGAGAATTCACCTACCGCCGAATGACGACGCCGGACCTCGTGACGTCAAAGCTGTGGCCGGACCTGATCCACCTGTTCAATCACCAGACGCATCATCGCGGACAGGCGCATACGGGGCTGTCGATCCTGACAGGCCAGGAGCCACCCTCGCTTGACATGATTCAGTTCGCTCGGACGAAGTCCATGTGACGCATTGAGAGAAGACCCAGACCGGGAGAGTGAAATGACCCGTATCGAAACGCTCGAAACCTCGTTCGGCGTCCGCCATGCCTTCGACCTGTCAAAGGTGACCAATATCCAGTGCGGGCCGAAGGGCGGCGTAACGCTGCGCTTCCTGGGCGGACCGGAGCTGGTGCTGAAGGAGTTCGGGACCGAGGACTATGACCGCCTGGTCAAGCGCTGGGCTGAGGTGGGCTGATCAACCGGCGCCAGCGCAGCGGCCTGCGCTGGCGGTGACAACGTCCGCCTGGCCCGAGAACGCTTTCAGCACCGAGGCGGAAGCCGAAGAGATCGACCTCGCGACGTCCTGCGGGGTTCGCTGCAGCGGCCCGGCAAGAGACTGGGCGCGCGTCTCGGCGACCAGCTTGGCAGCCTGCAAGGCGGCCGGATCGGCGAGACCCTTCAGCGGACGGCCTGAGCGCGCGCGGTCGAGCGCGAAGGCGAGGTGTCCCGCGCAATTGACGCTCATGCCATACTGCTCCGCTTTCGCGACAACCAGGGCGGCGCGATCGCCGACGCCTTTCTGGGGATTGGACGGTTCAGGCCGGGGGTCGGCGGCGCGCTGGCTGGCGGGTTTTGCTTCCCACGCCCTGAGTAGGTCGCCCTCCCACTTCGCGATCAGGCCGAGCGAGGCGTCATAGGCTTCGACTAGGCCGGCGCCTCCGCGCAGGGCGTGGTTGAACAGGGCGTCGCCAAAATAGGTCCAGTCGCGGCTGGGCTCGCACCCGAAGGACTGTTTATCGGCGGCCGCCGCCGTGAGAACGAGTGTGTCGGGGTCGGAGAAAGGCAGGATGAAATGGCCTGCGAAGCACGCGGAGACGATCACGACCTTCGAGCGGACGCCGGCCTGGGCCAAAGAGGCGCGCAGATGCTGGGCGCGCAGGGCGCCGCCGAGCCGGTTCTTTTCCTGCATGGCGACCGAGCCGTCCGGCGAGCCGTGCGAGGTGAGGAAGACCACCACCAGATCCTCGGCCGGATTGATCGTCTTGCCGATCTTGCCGATCGCCGCCTGGATGTTGTTGGGCGTCGCCGCCGCATAGGCCCGCTGCGTGCCGCCCGTGCCGGCGGACAGGACGATCGTGCGGTCGCCGGCGTCGAAATGCCGGCCAAGAATGGCGGCGGCCTCCCTCGCCTCGCTCTCGAACACGGGATCATTCCAGAGCGACGCCGCCAGTATGTAGGTGTCGGTGACGCCCTTGCGCTCGGGCGGGAGGGCAGAGAGGGCGGACACCAGGAGTTCGGCCTGGGCGAAGGCTTCGCCGGGCGTCATCGCGGCTTCGACCACGCCGAACGCGCCGCGCAGCGGATCGCCCTGCTGGGCGTGCGCCGAGCCGCCAGCCAAAATCGCCGCAGACAGCGCAAGCCCTTTCCACATCCCCGGTGATCCCTGGCGCCCTGGAGCAAACCTCGGTCAAACTGTATCCGTTTGATCGAAGAAAGGCGCTCCAGATTTATTCGTGCAAAGACCGATTCAACGATCAACCTGATAGAGGCCGATCGCATCAGGCTCTGGTTTTCCGCTATCAGCTTGTCGCGGCGGCTGTCGCGGCGCAAGCGCACAAAATCGCGTGGTTCAGGGCTTCTTGCCCCCCGGTATGATCCGCAAGGCGTCGCGCCTTTGTCCGGCGGTAAGCTGGGGCTCGCCCGGAGGCGGCCCTCCGCGATCGATGCGATCGAGATCGGCATGGATGTCACGGGCATTCGACGCCGACGGGAGAGTTTTGCGCTTGAAGGTCGAACGCGGACGGGGCGGCTCTGGCGGCCGCGCATCCACGATTGCAGGGGCTGGATCGGATCCGGATTTACGCCCCTTCTTGTCGAGCACTCTCACGATCCGGGCCTGACGGGCCGACAGCGCCTCGTCCAGCGCGCCTTTCTGCGGGTCGCGGAAGGCCGAGCCATAAGTTTCGAGGCGGCCCGTCACGCCCTCAACGAAGCCCTTTTCCCAGTCGGTGAGCCCCGGCCCGCCCTCGGCCTCGACACGGCTGGCCGCGCGCCGCAGCTTGCGCAGCGCCTTGCGCGTCTTCTTCTGATCGACCTCTCGGACCATCGGCCGCTCCCGGGTTCCGGGAGACTAGAGGCGAAACCGAATGGCGAACAGGGACCAGCGAGTAGCGAGTGCGAAGGGAAACGCGATCCTGTCGCAAGGCCGGTCAGTCCCTGTTCGCTCTTGCCTGCTCCCGGTTCGTTGCGTGCGCAGCGCCGATCAGATTTCGCCCAGCGCCAGAAGATAGACGTCGAGAATGGATTGCTGCTCCTCACGCTCCTGGCGGTCCTGCTTGCGCAAGCGGATGACCGCACGCAGCGCCCTGGTGTCGTAGCCCATGGACTTCGACTCGGCGTAGACGTCCTTGATCTGCCCCGCGACCTCCTTCTTCTCCTCTTCGAGGCGCTCGATCTTGGCGACAACCTGTCTCAGCTTTTCGCGCGCCGTTTCCGTCAAGGCGATTGCCGCGCCATCATCCATGATGAAGTCTCCGAAGCGTGCTGGTCGGGAGGGAAAGGATCAGGCGCGAGTCTAGGGGGTCGAGCGCCGGCTTCCAACTCGCGGCGGCGCCAAGACGCGGATTCCCTGTGAGCATGCTGTGAGCAAGGCCAGCCGCCGTCGAAGCTAGTAGGTCCGGCCCTCGACCTGCGGAATCAGGCGTTTCTGGCCTTCCTTCGCGGCGGCGGCGAAAGGATGCACGACCAGCGCCTTGCGGTAGGCCTGCAGCGCGGCATTGCCCTGGCTCATCGATTCGAAAATCATGGCGAGACCGATCCAGGCGCCGAAATGGCGCGGCTCGTATTTCAGGGTTGTTTCCAGGTCGGCGATGGCCTCGTCATACTTGCCGGCGTTGAAGAACAGCAGGGCGCGGCGATTCCAGCCCTCGGCATAGTCGGGCCGGATCATGATGGCGCGATCGAACATGTCGCGCGCAAGGTCGAGATCCTCCGCGTCCTGGGCCTCGACGCCGCGCTTCATCAGGATGTCGACCGTCGGGCTGCCGGAAAACATCCAGGCGTCCCAGACTTCCTCTTCCAGGTTGGCGGCCTCGGCCTCACTCCCGGCTGCGGCGAGCTTGTCGAGCGCGTCCTGGGCGACATTGCCGGGGGCGACCACGCCGGCGACTATGAGGGACAACCCGCTGAAGACGCCGGACAGGATCATGGGCCGATTATGCTGACACGCTTCTGCGGGCGCAAGCGCGGTGTGCCGCGGAATTGTGGGCTTGATCTAACCCTGCTTGGCCTTGAAGCGCGGGTCGGTCTTGTTGATCACATAGGTGCGGCCCTTGCGGCGCACGACCTTGCAATCGCGGTGGCGCGTCTTGAGAGACTTGAGCGAGCTTCTGACTTTCATGACGTCAAGGCCACATCTGGTCGCGAATTGGGAGCGCGCTACCTAACGGGGCGGCAGGCGCCTGTCAATCGGGCCCGCGACTGGACGGGCTCACCCTTCATTCGGGCTTCGTTCACCAAAGCAATGACACATTCCTGTCGGTACTGAACCATGGATTCTGGCCGGTGGATTCAGGCGCGGGTACATGCTCGCGGATTCTGGGCCGGGCGTGCTGGCGACCTATCTAGAAGGCAGGCAGGCCTTCACGGCGGACAGAGAGGCGATCACATGACCAAGGCCGCCCGACAAGCAGCCCGCAGCGCCTGGCGCGCGCCCTCGCTTTCGGGGTCGCGAAAGCTCCTCGGAACGACCACGCGCATGGCCGTGGCGGGCCTCATAGCCGGCCTCCTCGCCGCCGCATGCGAGACCACACAGGCGCCAGACGGAGCCGGAGCAGACCCGGCGCCGCCCGCCCCACCCTCTTCCGGCGGCGGCGGGCGCGCCTTCGACGCTTCGGGCGACACCGGCTTCGACGCCTGGCGCAACGCGTTCGCGGGCAAGGCGCAGGCGGCGGGGCGCAAATCGGCGTCGATTCTCGCCGTCCTGGACGATCTGACGCCGCTGGAGCCGCAGGTTCAGTCGGCCGCCTTCGAGCAGGCGGAATTCGTGAAGCCGATCTGGGATTACGCCGCGTCGGCGGTGTCTCCCACGCGCGTCGCCAACGGCCAGAAAAAACTGGCCGAGACCGCAGCGATCTTCGACCGGATCGAGGCCTCTTATGCGACGCCGCGCGAAATCCTGACCTCGATCTGGGGCATGGAAAGCAGTTATGGCGGCTATATCGGCGACATCGACGCGCCACGCGCCCTGGCGACACAGGCCGCTTCCGGGCGCAGGGTCGCCTTCAACGAGGGCGAATTGCTGGCGATCATGCAGCTGATCGAGGACGGCTCGGCGACGCGCGAGCAGTTCCGCAAAGCCTCCTGGGCGGGCGCCGTCGGCCAGACGCAGTTCATGCCGTCGACCTTCCTGCAGCACGCCCGCGATTTCGATCGCGACGGCAGGAAGGACCTCTGGACCAATGCGGGCGACGCGCTGGCTTCGGCCGCCAACTATCTGACGGTATCGGGCTGGCGCGAGGGCGAGCCCTGGGCGGTGGAGACCACTCTGCCGGCGGGTTTCGACTACAGCCTGGGCGACGGATCAAGGCAGTCCGTCTCGCAGTGGAAGACCCTCGGACTTGCGCCGGCGACGGCGGCGCAGTTCGCAAGCTCCGACGCACTTCCGGCGGAGCTGTTCCTGCCGGCGGGCTCGCACGGTCCCGCCTTCCTGCTGTTCGACAATTTCTCGGTGATCAAGCGCTACAATAATGCCGACAGCTATGCCCTGGCCGTGGGTCTGCTGGCGGACAGGCTGGCGGGACGCCCGGACCTGTCGCGCCCCTGGCCGACCACCATGGCGCTGCTGACCCAGACGCAGGCGCGCGACCTGCAGACGGCCCTCATCAAGCTCGGCTACAGCCCGGGAACGCCTGACGGAATCATCGGGCGAAACACCCGCAAGGCCTTGCAGGGGTTCCAGAAGGATCGCGGCTTGCTGGCGGACGGTTTTCCCACAATGGAGATGCTGGGGCAGGTTCTGGCTGCGGCCAACCCCTGAGAAGCCGAACGGGAACCCATCCCTGAACCTTGCGTTGGTTGTCCACATCGCCAACGAAGGAATTCACACCCATGGCCACTGAACACCGAATTGTGACGAACGAGCCGGTCGTGACCGAGACGTTCGTCTCGAAAACCGAGAAGACAGGCGGCGGCATGATTTACTTCATCGTCGGCGCGCTTCTCGTAGCCGTCGCCGTGCTCGGCTACATGATGTATCAGAGCCAGAACGCCGACACGACCGCCAACACGGCGATCGAGCGCAGCGCGGACGCGATCGGCGAAGCAGCCGACGATGTTGGCGACGCGGCCCGCGACGTGACGCGCATTCCCCCGCAAACCCAGCCCGCTCCCGCGCCGCAATAGTCGCAGGAAGCGCGATTCCGATCAGACGGACGTCGTGGTTTCAGCCGCGACGTCCGTTTTCGTTGATGGCGTCTGACGCGCGGTAAAATACGCATACAGCGCCATGGCGGCGAGGAGCCCGGCGCAGAAGATGAAGGGCGACGCGCCGGATACGTTCTCGTACATCCACAATCCAAAGAGCGGCGACACCACGAAGCCCATTCCATTGGCGGCGGTCACGAGACCGGCCACGTCGCCCTGCTCTTCCTGGCGGGCGGCAAGCGAGGCCCCGGCTGAAAACCCCGGCCGCGCGAATCCCTGACCGAACCCCAGCAGGATCTGCGCGAAGGCGAAGAGCGCGAAATCCTCCGCCCAGACCATGAAAACCGACGCCATCAGCAGCATCACCGCGCCGTAGACCATCAGCGAGCGGATGGGGAGTTTGAGGCGGGGGATCAGCACCAGCTGAGCGATGAGCGTCGCCATGGCGCCCATGGTCATGGCGGGTCCGGTGTATTGCGCGGAGGCGGCGCCCTGAATTCCCATGCGGTCCATGATCGCGTAGGGAAAAGTCTGACTGAGAACGCCGGTCACCAAGGACAGGCCGACCGCGTAAACCAGATAGGGAAAGATGTCCGACCGGCGCCAGAGACCCTTGGCGCCAGACCTCCCCAGACCGCCATCCTCGCTCGGTGCGCGGGTTTCCGGCAGCCGCGTCAGCACCAGAACCCCGATAACGCCGGCGATGGCGGTCACCACCACCACCGGCGCAAGCAGGCCGATGGTCGGCGAGAGCATTCCCCCGAGAGTGATGAGCGCGGCCGCCGCAGCGGGACCGGCCATCTGTCCCAGCGTGAAGCCCGAGGTGAGAGTGGCGATCTGGTCGGTGCGTTCCTCGCGGCTGGTACGGTCGGCGACATAGGCCTGCGCCGCCGGATTGGTCGCCGAGCCGAAAACACCGAACAGCGTGCGGGAAAAGAGGAGCAGCAGGAAGACCAGCACCCAGCCGGTGATCCAGCCGAGCAGCGCGGCCATCGCCGAGACCGCGAAAAGCAGCATCGAGGCGGCGAAGCCGAACATGCCGATGGCGGCGACCGGCCGCCGGCCCAGCGTGTTGGATTTCGCGCCCCAGAAGGGGGCCGTCACCACCCAGACCGCCGCCGACAGGGAAAAGATCGCGCCGGCGGTCCAGTCGGGCAAGCCAAGCTCGCGGGTGAGCGGCGGCAGCACCGCCGCCGTCAGCATCGTATTGCCGGCGCCGACCGCAAGGAGGCAGACGAACAGCAGCATGAAGGCGCCGCGCCGTTCCGGAGGCGCCTGCGGAGCGGCGTTCGGCGGCGAAGGCTCCGCATGAATATCCGCGTTGTCGGGTGGGATTGAGGGGCCTTGCATGCAACCCGGATAAGGCGTCCCGGGATTCACCGTCAAGCCGGGCGCAACGGCTCTCGACCTGGCGCGGGTTTGGCGTCAGATTGCGCAGACGCAACGATCCCCCGCTGATCGCCTCATGGGGGTGAACAAGGATGTAACGATGATCGGCCGTGCGGCGTGGGGCCTGCTCGCCTCGCTTGCGCTTCTTGCGGATGCTCCCGGCGCGGCGTCGGCGCAGAGCCGCATCAAGACCATGCCAGGCTATGAAACCTGGCGCGAGGTTGCGCCCCGGATCGCCGCCTCGGTGAAGTCGGGGGCCGTCAGTGTGACCTGGTCGGCCGATTCGCGATCCTTCGACTATGTCCTGGACGGCAGCCGGTGGCGGTATTCCGTTGCGGACCGCAAGGCCGAGAACAGGGGCCCGTCAGGCCCGGTCGAACCGGCCTTGCCGCCGGCGTCAGGCGCTCCGGCCGAGGCGCTGGTCCTTGCGCGGGGCCGGGGCGCCGACGCCGACGTGACGTCGCCGGACGGACGCCATCGCGCCTTTTCCCGCGACCTCAATGTCTGGATTGCGCCGGCGGGCGGCGGAACGGAAACCCAGATCTCGACCGACGGCGGCAGGGAAAGCCGGATCCGGAACGGCACCGGCAGCTATGTCTATCTCGAGGAATTCGGCGTCAAGGCGCCGGTGTGGTGGTCGCCCGACAGCCGCAAGGTCGCCTGGATGCGCTTCGACGAAAGCCAGGTCGAGGATTACTTCCTGCCTCTCGACCAGACCCGCCCCGTCCCGACGCTGCTGACCCAGGCCTATCCGCTGGCGGGCGCGGCCAATCCCGTCGCCGACCTCCTCGTCCACGATATCGAGAGCGGCGTTACGCAGCGGATCGACCTGCGCGACGGCCAGCCGTTTTCCGATACGGCAGTCGGACATTATGCCTGGTCGGCGCAGTGGACGGCGGACGGTTCGGACATCCTCGTGCGCCGGGCGGACCGGCGCCAGACCATCCTCGAACTGGCCGCCTGTTCGCCAAGCAGCGGCGCGTGCCGGGCTGTCGCCCGGGAAGAAAGGCCGCAGGCCTGGGCGCAAGGCTCCGCGCCGACCTTCCTCGCCGACGGAAGACGGTTCGTCTGGGCTTCGGAACGGACAGACTTCCGCAATCTCTATCTCGAATCCCTCGATGGCGGCGAGGCGACGATACTAACGCGCCATGCGTTCGACGTCGTTGACGTGGTGAAGATCGACGAGCGCGCCGGCCTAATGTGGTACACGGCGCGTTCGGGCGAGAACCACATGATGGTCCAGCTCCATCGGGTAAAGCTCGACGGGACGGAAGACAGGCGGCTGACTGATCCCGCCCTCCATCACCGCGTGACGATCTCGCCCAATGGACGATATTTCGTGGATGTCGCGCAGACCCATGACGCCCCGCCGGTCAGCCGTCTCCTCGATCTCAATGGCAAGGCGCTCGCGACGATCGCCACAAGCGACCTCGGCGAGTTCGATCGCGCCGACTTCCGGCGCGCCGAGCTTTTCACATTCCTGGCGGCGGACGGCGAGACCGAGCTTCACGGTATGCTGCATTTTCCGTCCGGCTTCGCTCCGGACAGGAAATACCCGATCCTCGTCAGCCTCTATGGCGGACCTGGCTCGAACGGCGCCGCAGAGACATTCGCCATGCCCAACGCACTCGCGGAGTTCGGATTTGTGGTCGTGAAACTCGACGCCCGCACGGCCGCCGGCAAGGGCCGCAAGTCGCTGGACGCCATTCACCGCCAGATCGGGGTCGTGGAGATCGACGACTTCGCCGCCGGCATAAGGTCGCTGTGGAGCCGGCCGTGGTTCGACAAAAGCCGGGTCGGCGTGTTTGGCACGTCTTACGGCGGTACGGTGGCCGCGACGCTGATCATGCGCCATCCCGGCGTCGTGCAGGCGGCCGTCAGCAATTCGCCTGTCACGGACTACCGGCTCTACGACACCGCCTATTCGGAGAGATATCTGGGCCTGCCGCAGACCGACAAGGCGGCCTATGACCGCGCGGCCGTGCTCACACATGTCGATGGGCTGCAGGGAGACCTGCTGATCTATTACGGGTCCTCAGACGACAATGTTCACCCGCAGAACGCTCTCCAGCTGATCCGGGCGCTACAGGCCGCCGGCAAGAGCTTCGAGGTTCAGGTCGGACCGGACCGGGGCCACACCAGCATGGACCAGACGCGGATGATGGAGTTTTTCATTCAGAAGCTGGTTCTTGACCGCGCGGACCTCGCCTCCGACGGCTGACGCCTGTCCGGCGCAAGGGTGCGAGGCTCGCCGGCGGTTGCCGCCTGAATGCGAGAAACGCCACGCTTTCCAACCGGCAGGCGAGTTCTCTCGACCTGGGCGCCGCGCGGCGTTAGGCAGGGTCGAACGGTGGCCTGTCGGCATCGGACAGCAGGGAGACCACCCGCCTGGACGGGAACATGCCAGACCCGACGCTCAAGCCCGCCTCCGCGCAGGAATCGCCCTCCTGGATCCGCGAACGCGTGCTGGCGGCCTTTGCGAAGGCCGGGTTCCCGGAGGAGAGGATTCTTCCACCGCTGGCGCCAGAGACGGATTTCGACGCGCTGAGGTCGGTTTTCGCCGCCGTTCCCCCCGTTCGCATCCTCGACGTTGGCGGCGGGACGGGCGCCACGGCCCTGGCCATGGCCCTCGCCTTTCCTGACGCGCGGATCATTGCGGTGGATGTCAATGCGCCCCTGCCGGAAATGTCCGCAGCCGGACCCGCCGACGCGGAGGCGTCGCCGCTGGGGATCGCGGCGGCGGCGGCGAGGAGCCTGCGCGCCGAAGGCCGCATCCGGTTCGCTGCCGGCGTCTTCGCGGCCCATCCCGCGGCTGGCACGGGCGCGCGCGTTGTCGGTCCGGACCTCTGTGCAGAAGAAGGAGACTTCGATCTCATCCTGATCGGCGGGTCCGCGACAGCGGAATCCAGGGCGGCGGACCTGCGTCTCGCCGCCAGCGCGCTTTCGATGCGGGGGCTTATTGCGACGGCCGGCGTGATGGGACCTGGCGGGACCGGCGCCCGCGCCGGCGTTTCGGACTTCCTTCGCTACAACCGTGATTTCTTCTACATTCATCCGGCGATCGCCAGTGCGCGCGGCTCGCCCGGCCTGCTGCGTCATCGCTCCGCCGGCTGGTTTCCCGGTTTCGAGGCGCCACGTCCAATGCGGGACGAGACGCCGCCGGACAGCGTGCGAGAACGCTTTGCCGATCTTGCGGCGGTGACGCTTGGCGCGCGGCCGGTGCTCGAAATCGCCGTTGGAGCTCCGATGCT
>JAWXBJ010000126.1:0-2799 GCA_034439955.1 Alphaproteobacteria bacterium | reverse complement strand
TTGCGGTAATTGTCCACAGAGCCTAGAATGAGTAGGTCAGACGCCCATAATAGTATCCGCCATTGATGCCATAGGGCGCCAGCGTCGAGTACTTCTGGACATAGCCATTGGAGTTGAGGCCCAGGAGTTCCGCCTTCTGCAGCGCCGGCACTTCTAAAGGGTATTCGTTGAACAGATTGTCTGCGCCGATAGCGACCTTGATGCTGTCATTGATCTCATAGGCGATTTCAAGATCCGTGATGAAGGTCTGGTCCAGCTTGGTCAGGAAAGGCGTCGATGTACGGGCCGACAGACCATAAAACGTGGACGGGCCGTTCATCGTCTCCTTGAGGTTGATCGTGTATTTGCCGACCCTCCAGAGCCCGCCCAGGATGAACCGGTACTCCGGCGCTGATTTTTCGAGGTTGAAGACATTGGCCCGGCTGAACAAGGCCGGATTAGGCCCGCTCGCACCCACCAGAAGCGCAGCAGGAGGCGGCGCGACCTTGGTGACTTCCTGTTTCGTCAGGTTGCCCGATAGGGTCCAGTCGACGGTGCCGTACTGCCCGAAATCGGAGTCATAGCTGATCACCAGGTCGGCGCCCTGGGTCTTGGTGTCGATGCCGTTCGTGAAGAACGAAGCGCCGATGCTCCACGAGGCGTTGGTGAAGATCGACGGGTCGATCTGCACGCCGTTGGCCGCAATCGCATCCACAACCCGGGGAAGCCGGGTGACGTTGGGGCCTGTTGCAGACGTAGCGCCCGTGAGGCCGCCCGACCCGAGAATGCGGTTCTCGATCTCGATCTGGTAGAGGTCCAGCGTCACCGACAATTGGGGCAGCGGGTAGGCCACGAAGCCGGCGCTGTAGTTGGTCGATTCTTCGGGGCTGAGACCGTTCGAGCCCAGCAGCCTGGCGCCCGGCGAGTTTGGCGCGAGCTGGCCGTTGATCGTGGATGGGCCGACATTGATGCCCGAATAATAGCCTTCCGCCAGAGTGGGCGCCCGGAAGCCGGTGGAAGCCGTGCCGCGGACAGCGAACATGTCGTTGAAGTCATATCGCGCCGTCAGCTTACCGATCGTGGTGTCGCCGAAATCGCTGTATTCTTCGTATCGAACGGCGGCGGCGATCGTCAGGGCGTCGATCGGCTTCATGTCCGCTTCGAAATAGACGCCATAGCTGTCACGCTCATTGTCGCTCGCGTCCGTCGGCGCGAAGCCATAGTACGACTGCGAACCGCCCTTGTAGTAGCTGACCGGGTTGCCGGCGCTCAGCTTGTACCCGTCGATGCGGTATTCCGCGCCGCCGGCGAGCGTGACCGGCTCGGCAAATCCGACATCGAGTTCATAGCTGCCGTCGAAAGTCGTGGTCCACTGCGTTGCTTCGAACGCACCGGCGTAGATGTCGCGCGGCGTGAAGCCTGGCTTGTAGGCTGTGGTGGCCGTCGCCAGCACCGAGCTGTCGCGATAAAAGTCGGCGTTGGCTGTGTTGACAACGGTCACCTTGACCTTGTCTTCGCCATAGACCGAACCGAAATCCCAGTTGAAGCCGCCAAGCGATCCCTCGAAGCCAGCCGCATAGGAGAAGTCTTGCTCCTCGGACTGCTGGCGTGGATCGAAGCCGAGCGGGAAGGGTACGTCCGTGCGGTTGCCAGCAGCATCGACCGCCTTGCCGGTCACGACGTTCGGCAGACGATAGTTCTCGTGCGCCTCGCCCTTTTTCCAGCCATACGAACCGAAGGTGTAGAAGGAGAGATTGTCGTTGAACTCGTAGCCGCCATTGTAAGTGAAGACATCAACCTTGATCTGCGGATCGCCATTGATGCGGTTGACATAGGGCCACTCAGGATTCTGCACGACTTGCGGATAGGTGCGGGCCGGGCTGTTCACGGCGCCTGCATTCCACGGACCGTTCACAACCCGCGGATCGAAATCGCCGCGGAAGCTGTCATCGCGGAACTTGGTGTCATAGGTCAGGTTCATGTAGGCGTCATCGAAGGGCGCCCAGCCGGTGTTGGCCGAGACATGATAGCTCTCGCCGCCGCCATCGAAATACTGGCCGCTATCGACCGAAACCGCGCCGCCCGAGTCGGCCTTTTTCTGGATGATGTTGATGACGCCCGCAATCGCGTCAGATCCGTATTGGGCGGCTGCGCCGTCGAGCAGCACTTCGACGCGCTCAATTGAGCCGCTGGGAATAAAGCTGAGGTCGGCGCTCGCCGCGCCCTGAAAGGCTCCACCGAGAACCGCGAGGTTGGACGTCCCATGTCGTCTCTTGCCATTGACCAGCACGAGCGCGTGATTGGGGCTGAGGCCGCGCAGCCTCGCCGACAGCGTCAGCGCGGCGGTGTCGCCGCCAAAGGCCTGCGCCGTGAACGAGGGAACGTTCTGCGACAGGGCGATCCTGAGGTCGGGCTGGCCGGTGCTCTCGAGGGCTTCCCCGCCGAGCACGACAACTGGCGCAGGGCTGTCCGCCGCCGTGAGGCCGGTCGTGCGCGTGCCGGTGACGATGATGATGTCAGCGCGGCTGGCCGGCGGCGCCTGATCCGGCGCCGGACCGCTTTGCTGCGGACCTTCGGCGGCCTCTCCAGCCACAGTCTGCGCGCCCGCCGACCCCGCGCTGAACAATGCTGTTCCCAGAATGGCGGCGCTTAGCAGCTTCGAATACAACATTTCCGTTTTCATCTTTATCCCCGCAAAATTCGAGATCAGACCCGACCGCGAGGTCATGCTGGGCTGTCTGGAGAGCTTATGTACAGATTGAGAAGCACGATCATGGTATAAATCGCGATAATTGATCAGATATTGTCATTTGATTTTGA
>JAWXBJ010000125.1:0-21113 GCA_034439955.1 Alphaproteobacteria bacterium | reverse complement strand
GATGATCTGCTCTTCCGAAAATCTGCTCTTGCGCATCTTGCATCCTCTCTATCGAGGACTCTGCAAATTCGTGGCCGGATTTCAGGGGGCTGGGTCACTCTCAAGCGGCGCCTGCAGCGACTTTGGGGCGGCGTCAGGCGCAGGGCAAGGATGCTCTCAACCGGCAACGGTTGCGACCGCCGCTCCTCTTATGATCGCCGCCAGGGGCCCCTTGAGTTCGACGAGCGCTTCCTGAGCAGCGTGATACCCGGCCTCGACCGCAGGCTCATAGTCCTTCCAGTCCCGCAACTCGATGCCTTCAAGCGATGGGGCGATCAGAAGGTCGGTAAGATCGCGATGGATGTTTGGATTGATGCTGACGGTCGCCGCGCGCATCAGAAGATTCGCGATGGGCGGCGGCGAGTTGAAGCCCCGGGCTGCGGTCCATCCGAAGAAGCCAGGGGGATTGATGAATTCGTCGGGCGAGAGGCCCTCGGGCGCCTCGGCCACGTCGATGCCGATGATCCGCCCACGATGAATGTCCCGCATGACATCGACAGGGAAATTGTTGAGCACGGCGCCGTCCACCAACACCTGGTTCTCCGAGACGATGGGCGGCAGGATTCCGGGAAGGGCGATGGTCGCGCGCAAAGCGTCGCGGAGCAGTCCCTGGGTGTGTACGCGGAACGACCCCTGGGTCAGGTTGGTCGATACCGAGAAATAGGGAAGCTCCATGTCCTCGATCATGGTGTCGCCGAAGTGCTCTTTCAGGCGCGCGTCGACCTTGTGTCCTTTCACAAGCGCAACCACCGGAAGGCGATAGTCCGAAAGGGGGTTGGTCTCCACGAACGCCTTGCGGATCCGGCGATCCATCTCGTCGTCGGACCAGCCAAGCGCCACCCCGGCGCCGATGATGGCGCCCATGGATGCGCCGCCGGCAAAGTCGATTGGACAGGCTGCTTCACGAAGCGCGCGGATAGCGCCGATATGGGCGTAGGCTCGCGCCCCGCCGCCCGAGAGGACGAGGCCAACCGAGCGGCCGGAAATGATGCGGGCGAGTCTGCGGCAATCTTCGTCATCCAGCCCGTTCCAGTGGAACAGCCGGGCGGCGTCTGCGGCCGCGCGCCATTCCGCCGGCTGGGCGGCTGTACGCTCATTGCCGTGGTGAAGGAGAACGACATCGACCAGTCGGAACTGGCGCGCCGGCGAGGGGTCATCCGGCAAAAGCGGCGTCGAGGGACGGGCGTCGGCCCGTGCGAAGAGCCAGATGCGGTCTGCGTGGCGCTGGGTAAGTCTGTACCAGGGCGTGTCGCCGATCGTTGCTATGAACAGGACGATATCGTTGCGGGTTTCCAGTTCATCGAAATAACCGGCAGGCATGCCGACCGCCTCCTCGCCGACCACTGCGACGCGAAGCCCCATCGTCTGAAGGGCCAAAGACAGCGTCTTGGCGCGGAGCTTGAGATCGATGGTCGGCGATGTGGCCAGCAGTCCGAAAACCCGGGGCTCAGCCGAGCGACCGGTTTTTTTTCGCGCCTGGCGCATGCGGACCATTATGACGCGTGTCAGCCGCTCCAGGATGTCCGGATCGGACCGCACGAGCTGCATGAATCCGGCGCGCGACATGGAAATCAGCTCGGTATCCCGCAGGGCGAACACCGCGTGCTCGTGCTCCTCGCCAGCAATCATCGACATCTCGCCGACGGGTTCCCCGGCCCGGATATGGCCCATCAACTCCATCTTGCCGGTGGGCGATACGCGAAACGCACCCAATGATCCTGACAAGACAAAATAGATCGAGTCCGACGGGTCGCCGACATCGAACAACTTCCACCCGCCAGGCAAGCCAAAATAGCGGGTGTCTTTCTCGGCCAGTTTCAGGGCCTTGGCCGGTGCGTCCTTGAGAAAGGGCACCGTTTTGAGGGTCTGCCCCGGCGTCGGGCCTGACTCGACTCTGGATCTGCTGATTCTCAAGCCCATGGCCTCGACTCAGCCTGATCCGGTTTCCGCTCCACAATCATCTCTATCGCACATACCTGAAGGAATTGTATGGGCGACGTGGACAGGCTCGTGTGTATTGCCACCGCATGCGCGTCCGACTAATGCCGGCAATCAGGATGATTTTTTCTTGGCGGGCGCATGGCGAGGCTCCAATCCCAGTTGAACGCTGCATCAGCCCGGTTTCAAGGCAATGCGGCGGCAATGGAGCGACTGGTGCAGGGCTTGCGCGAGAAAACAGCCATCGCGGCGCTAGGCGGATCGGAAGCTTCGCGCATCCGCCACACCACTCGCGGCAAGCTTCTGCCGCGCGAGCGCGTCGAGCACCTGATCGACCCGGGCTCGCCTTTCCTGGAACTGTCCCCGCTGGCCGCTGACGGCATGTATAATGGCGAAGCGCCCGGAGCGGGCATTGTCACCGGTGTTGGGCGGGTGTCAGGTCAGGAATGCGTGGTTGTCTGCAACGACGCGACGGTGAAGGGCGGAGCTTACTTCCCGGTCACCGTAAAGAAGCACCTCCGCGCGCAGGAAATCGCCATCGAGAACCGGCTGCCTTGCATCTATCTTGTCGACAGCGGGGGCGCGAACCTTCCCCACCAGTCGGAAGTATTTCCAGACCGCGAGCACTTTGGCAGGATCTTCTACAATCAGGCCAACATGAGCGCGCGCGGCATTCCACAAATAGCTGCTGTGATGGGGTCCTGCACGGCTGGAGGCGCCTATGTGCCGGCGATGTCCGACGAGTCCGTCATTGTCAGGAAGCAGGGCACGATTTTCCTCGCAGGCCCGCCGCTCGTCAAGGCGGCGACCGGGGAGATCATTTCCGCCGAGGATCTGGGCGGAGCGGATGTTCACACGCGCAAGTCAGGTGTAGCCGACCATTATGCGGCCAACGACGCTCATGCCCTTCAACTGGTTCGGGCGATTGTGGGCAATCTGAATTCCATCAAGCAGGTGTCGCTCGATCTGAAGGCGCCGATCGAGCCCCTGTTCGATCCGGCCGAACTCGATGGCGTCATCCCGTCTGACGCGCGGGAATCCTACGACGTGCGCGAGGTGATCGCGAGGATCGTCGATGGTTCGGAGTTCGACGAGTTCAAGAGGCTGTATGGCGAAACGCTCGTGACAGGCTTCGCCCGCATATTTGGCATGCCGATCGGCATCCTCGCCAACAACGGTATCCTGTTCTCGGAAAGCGCCCAGAAGGCCGCGCACTTCATCCAGCTCTGCGACCAGCGAGGAATTCCGCTGGTCTTCCTGCAGAACATCACCGGCTTCATGGTCGGATCTAAGTATGAGGCCGGCGGCATCGCAAAGGACGGCGCCAAGATGGTCACGGCAGTGGCGACGGCGCGTGTTCCCAAATTCACCGTGGTCATCGGCGGGAGCTATGGCGCGGGAAACTACGGCATGTGCGGCCGCGCTTACTCGCCGCGCTTCCTGTTCATGTGGCCGAACGCCCGCATCTCGGTGATGGGCGGGGAACAGGCCGCCAGCGTCCTCGCCACGGTGAAGCGAGACGCGATGGAGGCGCGCGGGGAAAGTTGGGCGGTGGAAGACGAGGCGGCGTTCAAGGCGCCGATTCGCGAATTGTATGAACGCGAAGGCTCGCCCTATTTCTCGACGGCCCGCCTTTGGGATGACGGTGTGATCGCGCCGTCCGACACACGTCGCGTGCTGGGGTTGGCGATTTCAGCAAGCCTCAATGCGCCGCATGGACGAGATGCGTATCGCGAGCCGGCGTTTGGCGTGTTCCGGATGTGAGGTCAGGGGCCGCGTGTCGATGAATCGACGGATCGAAGCGGTGACGCTATCAACATGCCACAGTCGAGGAGCCCGAGATGTCCGGATACGAACACATCGAGATCGACGTCTCGCGCGCCGGGGTCGCAGTCGTCCTGCTCAACCGGGCGCATAAGCGCAACTCCTTCAATGCCGAGGTGATCGGTGAACTAGCCGACTGTTTCGAGACGCTGTCCAAGAACCCCGAGGCGAGGCTGGTATTGCTGCGTGGCGCCGGACCGGTGTTTTCCGCCGGCGCCGACATCGAATGGATGCGGGCCGCAGCGGACTACAGCGCCCATGAGAACGAGCAGGACGCATACGCGATGGCGGAGATGCTCCGTCATCTCAACGGCCTTCCCCAGGTCACGATCGCGCTCATCCACGGTGCGGCGATGGGCGGCGGCGTCGGTCTTGCGGCTGCTTGCGATGTCGCCATTGCCATGGCGGGTACACGGTTTTCGTTTTCCGAGGTCCGCATGGGCATCATTCCAGCGACAATCTCCCCCTATGTGGTGGAGGCGATCGGGTCCCGCTGGGCGCGCGCCCTGTTTGTCACCGGCGAAAACTTCGACGCAGAGTTCGCCCACAAGATCGGGCTGGTCCAGTACGTCGTCGGCGACGAGTCCGAGATGGAGCAGACGGTCGAGCGTCTGGCGGGTCTCGTCTTCGACGCGTCCCCGGCGGCGATCGCCGACTGCAAGGACCTCGTCCAGACCGTCGCGGGCCAGGAATTAACCTCTGCGCTGAGCCGGATCACGGCCAAACGATTGTCCGCCCGGCGCGCCAGCGAGCAGGGCCGTGAGGGCTTGGCGGCGTTCCTCGAAAAGCGCAAACCCGTTTGGTCGAGCTGAGAGTCCACACCTTCGTCGGGGGTCGGCGGTCTCGTTTCCGTTCATGTGGCTGCTCTTCTTCTGGAAGCGCGGCGTGACCCTGTTCGACCATGCGGCGCGAAGCTGCTTGTGGGCTGGCTCATCGCCCAATAGCGTCCTCCAATGTTTGCTTCGATCCTGATAGCCAATCGCGGAGAAATCGCTCGCCGGGTCATGCGCACCGCCCGGCGCATGGGGTTGAGAACGATCGCAGTCTATTCTGACGCCGACACCGACGCCGCCTTTGTCCGAGAAGCCGATGACTCCGTTTGGATCGGCGGAGCGCTCGCCTCGGAAAGCTATCTGCGCCAGGACCGCATCATCGAGGCGGCACTGGAAACCCGCGCCGAAACGATTCACCCCGGCTATGGGTTCTTATCGGAGAACGCCGAATTCGCCGATCGGGTGGGGAAAGCCGGCTTGACCTGGATCGGCCCGCCGCCCGAGGCCATTCGCGCGATGGGCCTCAAGGATGCGGCAAAGACCCTGATGGAGAAATACGGCGTGTCGGTGACGCCCGGCTATCATGGCGCGGACCAGTCTTTGAAACGGCTGAAATCCGCCGCCAAGTCTATAGGCTACCCTGTCCTCATCAAGGCCGTCGCGGGCGGCGGCGGGCGGGGCATGCGAAAGGTCGAAGAAGCGATCGGTTTCGAGACGGCGCTCGAAGGCGCTCAACGTGAAGCCATGTCAAGCTTTGGCGATGATCGGGTGCTGGTGGAGAAGTTTGTCGAAAACCCCCGGCACATTGAGGTTCAGGTCTTCGGCGACAATCATGGCAATCTGATCCATCTGTTCGAACGCGACTGTTCGCTGCAGAGGCGCCGACAAAAGGTCATCGAGGAGGCGCCCGCGCCGGGCATGACCGCCGCCGTCCGCGAGGCCATGACGAATGCTGCGCTGGTGGCCGCAAGTGCGGTTGGCTACCGCAATGCGGGAACCGTTGAATTCATCGTTGACGGTTCGGGCGCGCTGCGTCCGGACGGGTTCTGGTTCATGGAAATGAACACCCGCCTGCAAGTCGAGCATCCCGTGACCGAGCTTGTCACCGGTCGCGATTTGGTCGAGATGCAGTTGCGTGTGGCTTCGGGCGAGCGCTTGCCAGCACAGGCCGAGATCGCGCTCAGCGGTCATGCGGTGGAAGCGCGGCTTTGCGCCGAGGATCCGGCCAATGGCTTCCTGCCAGGCTTCGGACGCCTCGAAGCCTTCAACCTCCCGGCTTTTGCGTGTGCGCCTTCAGGAGGCGCAACGCTGCGCCTCGACAGCGGCGTAGAAGAGGGTGACGCCGTTCCCGCCGCCTATGACAGCATGATCGCCAAGGCAATCGCACACGCTTGCAGCCGCGACGTGGCGATGGACGCGCTGGCGGATGCGCTTCGCGATGCTGAAATCTGGCCTGTGGCGACGAACGCGGCGATGCTGGCCAATCTCCTTGACCACGAAGAATTCAGACAGGGAACGGCAACGACAAGTCTTGTCGAGACCCACCTGGATGACGTCGCTCGTTTGTCCAGGTCCAACATCACAGCCGCTCTCGTTCTGGGCGCGGCAGGCCTCGGCGTGCTGCAGTCGCGCGAGGCGGCCGGCCCTTGGGAGATGAATGACGGGTTCCGGATAAACGGGTCAGCGCGGACGACATTTGTGTTCGACCTCGCCGGGATGGCGCGAGAGATCCGCATCGAAACCCTGCCCGACGGGCGGCAGTGCGCCTATGCCGGGGGAGAGGTCATAGAGATCACCATCAACACGACTGCAATCAACGCGGGTGTGCTGGTGGGGGCTCAAACCAACGGTGAAGACCATGTTGGAACGGTTCGTCACATGTCCAACGGGCCGGTGCTTTTTACGCTCGGACACGCTCTCGCGCTCTCTCCTCCCAGGCTGGGAGAGGGACTCGACGGCTTGGAAGCGACAAGCGACGTCAGGGCGCCGATGCCGGGGAAAGTGCTTCAGGTGTCTGCGGCTGCAGGTCAGCGCGTCCGCAAGGGTGAGGCGCTGGTCGTGATGGAAGCGATGAAGATGGAGCATACACTTGTCGCTCCGCGCGACGGAACGGTCTTAGAGGTCTTGACATCGGTCGGACTACAAACAAGCGATGGCGCTGTGCTCGTCCGGCTTGAGCCCCTGGAAAATTAGGGTGAGTGCGGCCACACGATTGATTTGCTCGTTAGCGGCGCATTGCGGCCATATTGCTCCGCGACGCTCGCATCTCCAAATACGCGGGTCGATCCGGGACGGATGAAGCCGATGGCCGCAAGATTTTTGGCATTCGCGATCGCGTTCGGTATCACTCCCGAACAGGCGCTTGATCGCGCGCTCGACGCCGTGGAGCCGCCGCCGGCAATGCGCGCGAGTTTTCGCGCGACCCTCACGAGTGAAGATGGCGAACGCCGGATCGAATTCGATCCTTATGCCGAGCCGGGCGACCAGTTTCACGTAACCATGCGGCAGGGACGGGACGCAGAACTCGACGCCATCGTGGCCGACTGGCAGGCCGAGCGTCAGGCGGATGTCCGCCTGTTCGCTGACAGGCTGCGATCGAACCTCGGCGCGGGACGAATCCTCGCCGACGACGGTGGTCTCGCCATAGAGTTCCGGCACCAGATTTCACCTCAGGATGGACCGGTCGACAGGATCATCTCCTCCTACATGATCGGACGCATGAAGCTCGACGAGGAGACAGGATTTCTCCAGCGCCTCAACTACAGCATTCGGCAGCCCTTGAAGTTGGATGGCGGCACCGTTCTCAATGAGTACCGTCAGACCTATGATTTCAGCTATTCCAGCCGGTGGGGCGTCAGTTATGTGGTGGCATATGAGCTTGAGGCGCGCGGCGGGCGCTGGGGTTTTCAGGCGGGCCGTAAGTTCCGGGTCGAGATCACCGATGTCGCCTTCGGCCTGGCTGGCGACGCGACGCAGGACCTCGCGTCGAAATCATGACTGCTCAGAACATGCGGCAGGGCCGGCTTGCCGCTCTTGCTGCGCAGTCGAGTCGCGCTAGCCTCCCCGCATGGCTCTTCACATGATCAAGCTCTGCGTTGGCGTCGAAAACGTCGAGCAGATGAAGGAGTGGCAGGATCGCCGCATCGCCGAGCGTCGGGCGGACGGACACTCGCAAAATCCCTATCATGACACCCGCACGGCGCCGAAACGAGCTGCTGAAATGGTGGCCGGCGGGTCGATTTATTGGGTGATCAAGCACCGCATCTTGGTGCGGCAACGCATCCTGCGCCTTGAGTCCGTTGAGGACGCTGACGGGAAGGCGATGTGCCGCCTTCACCTCGATCCCGGGCTGGTGCGAACGCAGCCACGTGGCAAGCGGCCTTTTCAGGGGTGGCGTTACCTGGAACCCAAGGCCGCCCCTCCCGATCTGGACGGGACGTCGGCCATGCCCGCAGCCGACCTTGAAACGGCGCTCAAGGACGCGCTGGCGTGGTAGTCGCCGTGCGACGTCACCGCCTGCGAAACGCCATGTTGTCGATCAGGCGCGTGCCGCCGAGGCGGGCCGCGATGAGCAGTCGGCCTTCAGCGCCCGCAGGTGCGGTTTCGGAGCGAAAGGTATCCAGGCTGTCTGCCTTGCGGGCTTCGACATAATCGACGCCGGCGAACCCTGCTGAAAGGAGCGCGGCTACGGCGGTCTGGATTGTCGATGACAAGGTTTGCCCCGCTTCGATGCGGGCGGCTGCGTCCTTCATGACGTTCGGCAGTTCGGCGGCCAGGGTGCGCTGATCGGTCGTGAGATAGGCGTTGCGGGATGACATTGCGAGGCCATCCGGTTCGCGCAGGGTGGGAGCGCCTATGATCTCGATTGGGAAGCCCATGTCCACGACCATGCGGCGGATAACCAGCAGCTGCTGATAGTCCTTTTCACCGAACACGCCGACGTCCGGCGTGACGTGCAGGAAAAGACGGGAAACCACCGTCGCGACGCCTTCGAAGAAGTGGGGTCGGATGGCTCCCTCGAGGATTTGGGAGAGACCGTGCACCAGGACCCGGGTTGAGTCCCCAGCGGGATAAACTTCCGTCGACGCGGGACAATAGACGAGCCGGCACCCGGCTGCGGCCAGCATCTCGACGTCTCGCAGTTCGTTCCGCGGGTAGGACTCGAAATCTTCGTTTGGAGCGAACTGGGCGGGATTGACAAAAATGCTCGATGCCACGACGTCGGCATGTTCCAGACCCTTTTCGACCAGGCTAAGATGGCCGGCGTGCAGAGCGCCCATGGTGGGAGCAAAAGCGAGACGAGCGCCCCCCGCCTTGACGTCACCAACCCAGGCGCGGACCTCCCGCCGGGTCCGTGCGACGGTGAGCGAGGGAAAGTTGGTCACGTTTTTCGCCTCAGTTTTTTGCCCGCTGGGCATTTCGGTACGCAGGCCTTGATCCCGCTCCGATGAGAAGCCGCGCTTCTAGGTCGGCATTGGTACTGAAATCAATGCCGTATTAACCGACAGCCCCGATCTTCCCCGGCATGAGCGCCTATCGATCCAGTCGTACGGACGGGCCAAGAGCCTTGAATTCGCTTTGTGCGGAGTTCGACTCCGCTGGAAGCCCGCACGGATCGACCTTGTCCGCCATGGCTGACGGCTAACATGGCCGAGGGTTTTATGTCCGCGTCAGCGACGAGCGGAAATCCGGATCGGACTGGGCCAGGGGAAACGCGCCTTGCGCACGTGATCGTCGTGGGCAACGAGAAGGGCGGCGCTGGGAAATCCACCGTGGCGATGCATCTGTCCGTGGCGTTGCTGCGCATGGGCATGACGGTAGGCGTCCTTGATCTGGACGTCCGACAACGCAGCTTCGCCCGATATCTCGAAAATCGCGCCCGCTGGATCAGGAACACCGGCGCTCGTCTTCCGATGCCGGAATCGGTCCGGATCGATGCAAGCCAAGCCCGCGACCTCGACGCGGCTGAGGCGGAGGAGGCCCGGACTTTTCAGGACAGCCTGGTCCGTTTGTCCGAGCGCAACAGTTTCATCATTGTCGATGCGCCGGGCGGAGACACTTTTCTCTCGCGCCTCGCCCATTCGGCGGCCGACACCTTGATCACGCCGCTCAATGATTCCTTTGTGGATTTCGATCTTCTGGGGGATGTCGATCCGCAGACCCTCGAAGTCGCCCGGCCCAGCTTCTATGCCGAGCTCGTCTGGGATTGCCGCAAGAAGAAGGCTGCAGCCAGCCGCCGGCCAATCGACTGGATCGTCATGCGCAACCGGATGTCGCCGCTCGACGCCCGCAACAAGCAGCGCGTGGGCGAAGCCCTGGACAACCTTTCTCGTCGTATCGGGTTCCGGATAGCCCCCGGGCTTTCCGAGCGGGTGATCTATCGGGAGCTTTTTCCGATGGGTCTGTCATTGTTGGACCTAACGGACGCCGGTACAGGCGTCGCCTTCACCATGAGCCACGTGGCCGCGCGCCAGGAAATTCGCGACCTGATGATCGTGCTGAAGCTTCCGGGGCTGGAAGGGCGCGAGATCCAGTTTTGATTCTCGCACATGCGGGCGCAGCCCCGCTGAGCGCAGACTGGCGGCTAGCGGATGACGGTTTCGGCCGCAGGTGCGCCCGCGTCGCCCTCGACAGCCGCCTCGGCGGAGCCTTCATCGATCGGCTGTTCGGCGTCGCCTTCGGCGGAGAGGTCCTCGGCTCCCGATTCAGGCCCGCCTTCGTCAGTCGAATCCGCAAGCTCTGCGTCGGCGTCGGCAAAGCGGCGCAATTGAGCTGCTGCGAGCGCGTCGGCGCTGGACAGAGCCCTTTCCCCCGACGCGATCCGGTCACGCAAGCCGGCGATGCCGTCGGCGATGAGCCCGCCATTAATCTCCAGATAGGCGGCTTCCAGCAGGTCCGCCACATGCTGATCGCGCGACTTGCCTGTCGCCCCGCCCAGCATCACCGCGATGACGCGACGCCCGCCGCGTTCAGCCGACGCCATGAGATTGTAGCCGGACGCGTTGGTGTAGCCTGTCTTGATGCCGTCAACGCCGTCGACCTTTCTTAGAAGCGTGTTGTGATTGTCGTAGCGGCGCTTGTTCCAGGTGAAGGTCGAAGTTGAAAAGTAATTGTAATAGTCGCGGTGGTCGAAAAACATGGCTTCGGCAAGCTTGGCTAAGTCGCGCGCCGTCGTGACCTGCGCCTTGTCGGGTAGGCCGGAGGCATTCTTGAACGTCGTGTTTTCGAGACCAAGGTCGCGGGCCTTGGCTGTCATCTTGACCGCGAACTTGCTTTCGCTGCCGGCCAGCTTTTCAGCCAGAACGACCGCGACGTCGTTCGCGGACTTGGTGACGAGTGCACGAATCGCGTCCTCGACCTTGATTGTGGAGCCGGCCTTCAGTCCCAGCTTGGAGGGCTGCTGCCTTGAGGCCGCCTTCGATACGGGCAGGCGTTCGTTCAGCTTGAGCTTTCCCGCTTCGAGCGCGTCAAACACCATGTAAAGCGTCATGACTTTGGTCAGGGACGCTGGATAGCGCGCCTCATCGGCATTCCGCGCATGCAGCACCTTTGCCGAATTCATATCGACGACAATCGACGCGTATTTCTCGGCGAAGGCGGGCGCGCAGGCGCATATCGCCAAAATCAGCGCAAGCATCGCCTTCCGAAGCGATGAGACGGGGGAGAACGTCTTCATTCGGGACGGAGTCCTCTCTCAGAGCACAATCCTCGATGGATTGAGAGTCCATCGGCGAACCTACCAAAAGCTTAATCCACGTCGATCCCTTTACGCAGGGAATACGCCGATTTCAGCCGCCAAGGCGCCTTTTCCGCCCCGACTCGCCATGACACTGGCTATCCTATTGGCAATTGGCCTTCAGCGAGTTGAACCCTGCATGAACCATGCAAGCCTAAAGGCGCATCTCTTGCGGTACTGGACAGGGCGCTAACCAGCCACCACATCTGTGCTTCACCAAAAAATCCGCCAAATTCGCGATTGCGCTCCGGTAACCGACCTTAGCCCTTTCACACCGCCGCCAGATTCATATCTAATGGTGTTGGAGAGTGTCGGTTGTCGTGGGCGTCGCGAGGAACCGGTTAGCATATTCAGGACACATGGCGGACAAGAGAACCCCACCCGACATCAACCGAGAGACCGGCGTCGCCACCCGCACGAAGCCGAAGACGAAAAAGCCGTCAATGTACCGGGTGCTGCTGCTCAACGACGACTATACGCCAATGGAGTTTGTTGTCTTGGTACTGGAGCACTTCTTCAACAAGTCCCGCGAGGAAGCGACCCGTATCATGCTCCATGTCCACAATTACGGCGTCGGCGTCTGCGGTGTCTTTACCTACGAGGTTGCCGAAACCAAGGTGGCGCAAGTGCTCGATCTGGCGCGCCGGACGGAGCATCCTCTTCAATGCACAATGGAACGTGAGGACTAGGACAAACATGCCGTCCCTGACACCAAGCCTCGAACGGGCGCTCGAGCGCGCGCTGCAGCTGGCCGCCGAGCGTCGGCATGAGTACGCGACGCTCGAGCACCTGCTGTTCGCCCTGACCGAGGACGAGGACGCATCCGAAGTGATGACGGCCTGCAAGCTGGACATAGAAAAACTGCGTCGGGACCTCGCCAACTACCTCGACAATGACTGCGCGAGCTTCGTGGTCGAGGACGGCGGACAGGTCCATCCCACCGCTGCATTCCAGCGCGTCGTCCAGCGCGCCGTCCTGCATGTGGAAAGCTCGAGCAAGGACGAGGTCACCGGCGCCAATGTGCTGGTCTCCATCTTCGCCGAACGTGACAGCCATGCCGCCTACTTCCTCCAGGAGCAGGACATGTCGCGTTACGACGCCGTGAACTACATTTCGCACGGCGTTGCGAAGAAGCCCGGAATGTCGAAACCCAAGCCGGTCGAAGGCGCAGGCGAGAAGGACGAGGAGGCGACCAAACCCGTGGGCGAAGCGCTGATAGCTTATTGCGTGGACCTCAATGAAAAGGCGCGACAGGGCAAGACCGACCCGCTTATCGGCCGTCATGCCGAGGTGGAACGGGCGATCCAGGTCCTGTGCCGACGCCGCAAGAACAATCCGCTGCTGGTGGGCGACCCGGGCGTCGGCAAGACCGCGATCGCCGAGGGACTCGCCAAGAAAATCGTTGACGGGGAAGCCCCCGCGATCCTGGCCGATGCCGTCATTTTCTCTCTCGACATGGGCGCGCTGCTGGCCGGCACGCGCTATCGGGGTGATTTCGAGGAGCGGCTAAAGGCCGTGGTCAAGGAACTCGAGGAGCAGCCCAAGGCGGTGCTGTTCATTGACGAAATTCACACCGTGATCGGGGCGGGCGCCACCTCCGGCGGCGCCATGGACGCGTCCAACCTGCTGAAGCCTGCGCTTCAGTCGGGTCAGCTGCGCTGCATGGGATCGACCACCTATAAGGAATACCGGCAGCACTTCGAGAAGGACCGCGCCCTGGCGCGGCGGTTCCAGAAGATCGACGTGGCCGAGCCGACCGTGGAGGACACGGTCAAGATCGTGATGGGGCTCAAACCCTATTTCGAGGAGTTCCACGGCCTCAAATACACCAACGAAGCCATTCGCACGGCAGTTGATCTCTCGGCCCGCTACATCACGGACCGCAAGCTGCCGGACAAGGCAATCGACGTGATCGACGAGGCCGGGGCGAGCCAGTGGCTGATCCCGGAAAACAAGCGCCGCAAGCAGATCGGCCCGCGGGAGATCGAGCTCGTTGTCTCGAAGATGGCGCGCATTCCCTCCAGGGCGGTGACCAAGTCGGATGCCGAACAGCTGAAGAGCCTGGAAACTGATCTCAGACGGGTCGTGTACGGCCAGGATCCGGCAATCAGTTCGCTAGCGACGGCGATTAAGATGGCGCGCGCTGGCCTCCGCGAGCCCAACAAGCCGATCGGCTGCTATCTGTTCTCGGGTCCCACGGGCGTGGGGAAAACCGAAGTCGCCAAGCAGCTGGCGTCGCTGCTGGGGGTCGAGCTGCTGCGCTTCGACATGTCGGAGTACATGGAGCGCCACACCGTCTCACGTCTGATCGGCGCCCCCCCCGGATATGTGGGGTATGACCAGGGAGGCTTGCTGACGGACGGTGTGGACCAGCATCCCCACAGCGTGCTGCTGCTTGACGAGATCGAAAAGGCCCATCCGGACCTTTTCAATATTCTCCTGCAGGTCATGGACAATGGCGCTCTCACGGACGCCAACGGCAAAAAGGTCGATTTCCGGAATGTCATTCTGATCATGACGACGAATGCCGGCGCCTCGGACGCCGCCAAGGAATCCATCGGCTTCGGCCGCGGCAAGCGAGAAGGTGAGGACGAAGAGGCGATCAAGCGCCTGTTCACGCCGGAATTCCGCAACCGTCTCGATGCGACCATCGCCTTTGCGGGGCTCACGCCCGAGATCATCGAGCAAGTCGTGGACAAGTTCATTTTGCAGCTTGAGGCTCAGCTGGCGGATCGCAACGTGACGATCGCGCTTACGCCTAAGGCGCGC
The DNA here is from genome assembly GCA_034439955.1 of Alphaproteobacteria bacterium. Lineage (GTDB taxonomy): Bacteria > Pseudomonadota > Alphaproteobacteria > Caulobacterales > Hyphomonadaceae > UBA7672. The sequence goes on along the minus strand of JAWXBJ010000125.1, from coordinate 7,034 downwards.
AAATGGCTTGCGGTTCGCGGTTTCGACGAGGCGTTCGGAGCGCGTCCCCTGTCACGGCTTATCCAGGAGCATGTGAAGAAGCCGATGGCGGACGAATTGCTGTTCGGGTCCCTGCAGAAGGGTGGAGGCGTCAAGATCGACGTCGATAAGAACGACCCCAACAAGCTCTCTTTCAAATTCGTCGAAGAGCCGAAGCCCACGCCGAAGAAATCGGCTGAGATGGCGGAATAGCTCGAGGCACGCTGCGGAAAACCAGATGCGGGCGGCAAGTCCATGGCGCCCGTTTTATTGGGCGACCAGGCCGCCTGCGATGCCTTTGTATCGCGCCGCCGCTGCTTCGATATCGGCGCGCTTGCCCGTTAGCGGTTCGCAGAGAAACGCGGCGAGAATATCAATGGTCGCGCGCTGAGTTTCCTCCGGGCCGCGTCCGCCGCCAAACAGCAGGGAAAGGACGAAACGTCCTGGCGGAGCAAAAAACAGCGGGGCATCCGTGAAGCCAAAATGGGTGGCGCGCGCGATCTCGTAGCGATAACCGCCGGGGCCGAAATGGCTGATCAGAAGGCTATTTTTGGCGATGTTGTCTTTGGAGTGTCCCGTCTCAACATGATCGCTGTCTAGCAGCAGGAAGGGGCGTTGGACTTTATCGCCGGGGATGTCGCCATAGAGCGTTCCGTCGATGTTGGCGGCGGCCTTGATCCGATGGCCATGGCGATTGCTGCTGTCGCGCCGCCGAGCGAGTGACCGACGGCGGCGATCCTTTCGAGATTGAAATTTCCAGCAAGGCGCGGGCCCAAGACGTCAGGCCGGCCCAACTGGTCCAGCACAAAACTCAGGTCAGCCACGCGCAGATTCAGGTGACCAGGCATGAACCGAGTCATTCCGGGATCATCGCCGAGAAGCGCTTCTTGGGTGGTGGCAATGTCCCCATCCGCAAGTTCCGCAACGGCGCCTTCATATGGATGGTCAATGGCGAGGACAATGTAGCCTCGGCTCGCCAAGCCAGTCGCAAGGCCAGTGTAGAAGGCCCGCGGAGCGCCATAGCCGGGCGTAAAGAGCACTACCGGTCATGCCGTTTGCTCACCAGAGATCGGTGCGTTGGTGAGGGCGTGGGTGTCGATCTGGCCATATTGCGCCATGAGGAAACCAGGAAATAGCGATACGCTGTCCGGCAAGTGTCCGAGTCCGTCGATATAGATGGAGTGCGCGCCGCGCACGCCTGGAGCCGCTGTATACCAAGCCTGCACAATGACGTTGCGCTTGTCGCCCGGCAGGTCGGTCGCGTCTTCAGCGCGGGCTTGATCGACCCAGCGGAAGATCTCCGTGCCGACTGCATGGGAACCGTCTGGCCTAGTGAGCTGCGGGACAGGGTAAAACAGTGTCCATGGTGCAAGGGCGATTAACGCCAGCGCGGCGAGCAAAAATTGACCTGCGATTCTACCGGGGCCGACTTGAAGCCTGACGTCAAATAGCGTCAGCAGTACAAGTAGAAAGACAAGCAGATAGCCGGGCGCGGCCTGCCAGTAGAAACCCTCGACGACAAGTTGCGCTGCCGCCAGTGTGATCAAAGCCAGGACGGCGAGGCCGACTACCTTTCGTGACGCCGAACGCGCGAAAACGCGCCAGCCGGACACGCTCAGTATTGCTGAGATCAGGAGACCATCGAGCAGCGACATGGCGCTTAAGGCGCAGGCGTTGTCGCGCCGGGGTCGACCGTGCTTCCCGTCATGGTCGGCCAGATGGCCGGGAAGGGCGGGCCGGAAGCATTCGGATCACCGCAAGCCTGCCATCGCAGCTCCTGGACGACGAAGCGTGCGCCGTCCCACTGAAAGCGGCCTTCCGAACCGCAGGCGGTCCCGCCATCGATCTTTCGCATCGTGGTGAGCGTTCCTGTCCCCGCGTCAAGCTCGGCCATGCTGGCCTGGTCGCTCGCAAACCATCCCGTGGATCCGTAGTCGGGCAAGGACAGCAATTCGGGTGGTCGCGTGTCGAGCAACAGGAAAAGCCGGTCGGTAAACGCGAACCCGTCCGCATTGCAGGGAATCATCGCGATCGCCCCGCTTTCCAGATTGACGATCCGGGGTTCGCGGCCTGGCGCAGCAGGCTTGGAACAGCCACCCATCGCCTCGCTCACCTGTATCGCCCCGACGATTACCGCCTGGTCGGGGGCCGATAATGCAAGCGGATTGAGCGGGTTCTTCTGATCCGTGCCGGCGGGAGCGCCGCATGCCGCAGCCGCAAATGCTGCGGCGGAAATGACATACCCTGAAACGCGCACGACATTCTCCATTCCGGCCCGACAGCATAAGGGTTGCGCGGACATTGCCGCAAATCAATGGCGCGGGGTACGTCGCAAAAAGGCAAGTCCGGGCAGCTGTTCACCAATGTTCGGCCACCGCTGCGCCCCCAAAAAGTTCTGCGAGTCGCCGCCGCGTTCCGGGACTGGCGGCGGCCGGCAGCGCGCCGAGGCCAAAGAATCCGGTCTCCGCAATCTCTCCCCGGGATGAAGCCTCTCCTATTGTCCAGCCGTCGATTTGATACAGTAGAACGTGGTCGTTGGGGAAATAGGCATGGTTTGCGTGAACAGAGACAAGGGCCGGGACACCCGCTACCACGACTCCCGCTTCCTCTCGCAATTCGCGGATGAGCGCCACGCTGCAGGTTTCACCCCGTTCGACGCCGCCGCCTGGAAAATGCCAGCCGGGCATGTAGGTGTGCCTCACAAGCAGCACCCGACCCGTTTCGTCAGTAACGACGGCCCGAACCCCAATTGTCAGCGATCTCTGCAGCTTCCAGAACGACTGGAAGGCGCGATCGCGCAGCGTGGGAGACACAGGAGTGGACCTTTCAGGCTTGCCGGTGATTGCATCGTAGCCTCATGTCCTGAAGCGGGATAGAAGGATCGGGTTTCGGGCCAGAGCAACCTCTTGTCCGCCAGGATGCAGACAAGTTGCACTACACTTTTGAGATCAAGCATCTTTCTTCGATCAGTCTGATCCAGTTCGATCGAAGGATGATCTAGGGAGGTAAGCATGGCGGCCGTATACGCGATCCTGACTGTGGTGGTGGTTTTTGCCGTGCTGAACCTAATCGAATACCGGCGAATGGACTGAATCAGCTTCCATACTGATCAGGGGAGACCTCGGCCATGCCGTTGACGGCGTCGATCGTGTTCGTCGTGCTTGGGTTCTTCATCCTGCTGTATTCCGGCGATTGTCTGGTGCGCGGAGCGCTTGCGGCAGCACATAAGGCGAACGTTTCCCCGCTTCTTGTTGGCATCGTCATCGTCGGTTTTGGCACGTCGATGCCGGAATTCATCATCGCGATCCGTAGCACTCTCGAGGGCAGCACCGGGCTTGCGCATGGCAATATCATTGGTTCCAACATCGCAAACATCTGGCTCGTCATAGCTATCCCGGCGATCATCTACCCCATGGCGGTGACCGCGCCCCGGATGCGGGCGACCGCGCTGGTGATGCTTGCCGCCACCGCCGCCTGGATTGGTATAACGCTGTTCTACGGTCTCAATCCCCTGATCGGCGCGGTCTTCCTCGGAGCGCTCGCCGTTTATGCGCTTTTGGCGTGGATGTTCGCGCGAACCGACATGTCCGAGGACACGCCGGAGGAGCAGAAGCTCCAGCGGATGGCGGCATGGAAAATGTCGACCCTGATCCTGATCGGAGTCGTCGGCCTGCCACTGGGATCGCAATTGCTGGTGGACGGAGGGATTTCGGTCGCCAAGTCCACCGACCTCAGCGAGGAAGCCATCGGACTGACCATACTGGCGATTGGGTCGTCCTTGCCAGAGCTGGGCGCGGGCCTCGCCGCCGCATTCCGCAAGCAAAGCGATGTTGCGATGGGCAATATCCTCGGCTCCAACATTTTCAATATTCTCGGCGCCGGCGGTGCGATCGCATTGATCGGGCCTCAACAGCTGAGTTCAGAGTTCCATGGCTATAGCCACTGGGCGATGGGCCTGTCGGCGGTCATGATCACCCTCCTCATCTTCGCGAGACGGAAGATCGGTTTCGTGACTTCGGGTGTGTTCCTGCTGTTTTATGCAGCCTACATCGTCGGCCTTATCAATGGTTGGTCATTCGGCGAAATGAGGTATCTGTTCATCGAGCAGCCGGCGGCGGGCGGCTAAGCCAATTCAGAGATCCCTGGGCGTCACATAGGCGCGCAGCTTCCAGGACGCTTCCTCGTTCTTGCGGTCGAAAATAGCGCCGGCGGCCGTCGGAAAACCGGCGCGCAGGCGCATGTCCAGTTTCGTGTTGCGATGTGCAAGGCGGCTTGCCAACTCGTGCAGTCCCGGATTGTGGCCGACCAGCATAACGCGCTCGCCGCCGGACCGGACAGCTTCGGCCAGCAGCGTTTCCGCCGGGCAGAGGTAGAGCGATCTCAGCCAACATATGTCTGCTTTTGGGAAGAAAGGCCGCGCGAGCTCCCAGGTTTCCCGTGTGCGCCGTGCCTCCGAGACCAACACGATGTTAGGCGAAGCTCCTCCCTCGACGAGGGCGCGAGCTGTCCTGGGGACGTCCGTCCTGCCAATATCAGCGAGGGCGCGATCGAAATCGTCGATTTTGCCATCATCAGGGTCCGCCTTGGCGTGGCGCAGGAGGGTTAGCTGGAGCATGGCGGGGCCCGATTCACGCGGACTCACCCGCGCCCGCAGTTAGCCGAAAGCGATAGCAGGACGAAAGCGTCTTCGTGTACCGTCTTTCGCCGACATGCGTGCCTGCCCCGCCCGGAAAAAATGCGACCCGCGATAGCGGCTTCTCACCGGGCGGACTGTTGCTGCAGTTACATTTGGCGGCAGCCTGTTAATCAGGGCGAACTGTTTGGTGAGGCGGTCGGGAGGGGCCTTCCATGAAATCCTGGATCAGTAGGCGGCCGATCGTTACCGGATTGCTGGCCGCACTCGCCATCGTCCTGTTGTGGGGGGCGAAGGTCGCGTTCGCCAAGCCGAGGCTGGACCGCGACTGGATCGAACATCTCGCGACCATGCCGACGATCAACCTGCGGGAGGACGGCTTTTCCCTCGGTCCGGCGATGGACTGGGCCTATGACAGCCAGGGGCCAGTCTCCAAATCTGTCACGACGGCCTCGGAGCAGTTCTCCGATCTCAAGAATGTCTGGTTCGTTGTCGAGCCCGATCCGGCGCTGAGGCCGGCGGCGCATACGCTTGTCTTGTTCGAGTTCGCCGACGACCGGATGATCGGCCTTACGATCGAAGCAAGGCGCGAGGCGGATGAGGAGTACTCGGCGTTCTGGGGGCTCTTCAACACCTTGGAACTCGCTTACATCTGGTCGACGCCGAAGGAACTACTGACTCGGCGCGCGGTGTTTCTCGACCATAATGTTTTCGTCTACCCGCTCGCGCTTACGGATGAACAGAAACTGGTGTTCACACGGCGGCTGTTGGAAAAGACGATCGACATTTCTCGTAAGCCGAGATTCTACAACACGCTGGTGTCGAATTGCACAAACGAGTTGGCCAAGTCGGCTTCGCTGGGCTGGCATTATGCCTTCGTGCTGACAGGATACTCCGCCGAACGGCTTTACGAGCTAAAACTGATCCCGGGCGAAACATTCGAGGCGGCGCGCGAGACGGCCTCGATGAAGGAGCGGATCGTCGACTGGAACGGGCTTGCGACCGGCGATTTTGATCGCGCGCTGCTTGGCGAGTTGCGAGACCGGCAAGATGCTGCGCGTCAGACTATAGGCGCCGGCTCTCCATGACAGGGTCCGTTGCGACACGCGCTGAATGTCTGCAGATTTGCTGAGCCCGTCATCAATCCATTCCGGAACATAGGGGGTCCCCGCGTGGTCGGCCGCCAGACCCTTGAGGAGCGTATCGCGGCGCTGTTGCCCGGCTTGGATATTGTCCGTCCAGAAGGGAACGGACCATTCCCAGTTGTCATCCAGTTGCACGGGTGCGGGGGCAAAAAGCCGATGCAGACACGGTGGGCGGGGGCCGCGCGCCTGGCAGGCTGGGCAGCACTGATCATCGACAGCTATCGGCATCGGAGAATTTCATCGCTGGAAGCTTATGCGACTGTCTGCACGGGTGCTCGCCTTTGGGGCCGCGAACGGGCGGGTGACCTCTACGCCGCCTTGGAATGGGTGCGCCGACAGTCGTGGGCGGATCGAAATCGTATCGTCGTCGCCGGGTGGAGCCATGGCGGATGGACTGCGCTCGACGCGATGTGCATGTCTCCTGGCCGCGAGGTTATGGAAACGACGGGGTTGTCTGGCCTTCCTTGCGAACCTCTGGCGGGACTGGTCGGCGCGTTTCTGGTCTATCCGTTCGCGGGACCTGGTTCGCTGGCGCGAACGCGTGGACTTCGGGTCGATGTCTCGCCCATGGCGCTTGTAGGAACACGCGACGTGATCGTGGGCGGACGCTCCCTCGGTCGAGCACTCGAACGGATGCCGACGCCGGGACAAGCCATGCAGGTTGTCGTGCTGGAGGGGGCGACCCATGCCTTTGACGAACCGGAGGCGCGGGACCTTCGCACAAGACATGACCTGGAAATCACCGCTCGGGCGCAAAGAATGTATCGCGATTACCTCGGCCAGGCAGAGAAGCGCTCGTGGATTGTCAACGCAAGCTGACCTTCATCAAACCGCCTCCATTCGGGTGCAGACAAGTTGGCTGATCAGATCAACTTACCCACCTTCGACCGGTTTCAATTGAAGGCGGGTTGATTCAACGGACCGGTTGCGGACGTAAAGCCACGCGAGGGCTGCGGCCGACCCGAAACCGCCGACGGCTCCCAAGGCGCTAGCCGCAAGATCGCGAAGGGAGGCGTCGCGGCCTAGCTAGGATCGGCCCCTGGATCGCCTCCAAAAGGACCGCGAAGGCGAGCACGCAAGAGATCGCCCAGCAACGGTGGCGTACGCCGGATACAAAAGAGACGCAGGCTAGGCCCTGCGGACATTAGGGATTCACAGGCTGCCCGAACGCTGATTCAAACTTCCTTTTGGGAGGTTTGCAATGCGACGGGAACGCTTTGTCATCACGGACCGGAGCT
>JAWXBJ010000124.1:0-11487 GCA_034439955.1 Alphaproteobacteria bacterium | reverse complement strand
GACGGATCACCTGCCACAATGTCAACTTGACCGGACCGGTCTTCCGCCTTCACGTCGCGCGACGGCGAATGAGGGCGGTCGGGACAGAATCAATGCCGGGAGCCAGCACATCGAGGGCGATGCGTTTCATCGTCTGGGCTCTGACGCTGGCGCTGTCGGCCCAATGCGCGCAGTTCGCCATCCTGTACAACGGCATGCTGGAGGAGCCGCGCTTTTCGTTCGAGGACTATGTCGACGGCGAGGCGCACCGGCCCTTCGCCTACCGGATGCTGGTCCCCGCCCTGCTGCGGGGCATCGACGCGGTGACACCCACTGGTCTGGACACCAGGCTGGACGAGGCCTCGTCGGCGATCATGACACGCCCGGCCGACCCAAGGCCGATCACGACGGGACCGGAAAACAAATACCCGAGGATGATCCTGTGGCTGGCGGCGTTTGATGCGCTCTGCCTGTTCGGATACGCGCTGATCGGAAGCTCGCTTTTGCGCCGGCTTTTCCCCGATACGAAGCTTGGCCTCGTTGCTCCGCTGCTGTTCGTGGTTCTTGTCCGGGTCGTGCTCGACCAGCGATTTTCGCACTATTATGACTTCGCAACGCTGTTGCTGATGGCAAGCCTCGTCTGGGCGCTGGCGAGCGAGCGGCATCTCCTGTTCCTGGCCGTGTTCGCAGTTGCTTGTCTCAACAAGGAGACGGCAATTCTCGCCAGCGTCGGGTATGCGGCGGTCTTTTTCGGCCGGTTGCCATGGCCGCGCTACTGGGCCGTGCTGGCCCTGCAGGCCGCGATCTTTCTCGCCATCTACCTGTTCGCCCGCCTGACCCATGCGGACAATCCGGGAGTAGGGCTTGAGGTCTGGATCCCTGAGCAGATTGCCTATCTCAGACAGCAGCCTGCCGGTTTTTTCCTGGTTGTTACTCTCAACGCGTTTCTGGTGACGTTCCGGTGGAGCGAGAAGCCCCAGATCTTCCATCGGCTCGCGCTCATGGTCGGCGCGAATGCGGCGCTGTTTGCGCTGGGCGGGTATCCGGGCGAATACCGCGCCTTCTTCGAAGTCTATCTCGTTCTCAGTCTGCTGGTTCTGCGCAATGCGGAACTGATCGGCCGGCAATGGTCCATGGCGCGCGCTATTTGAAGATGTCCGCGGCTGCCGGCTCGGCGCAGAACTGCTTCTCGGCCTGTTTTGGAGTGAGACCGATGTCCGCGATGTCGCCGTCGAAGAGCACCTCGCACGAGACGCCAGTCACCGTGCCGTCGTCTTCCCCAGTCGCCGTCACCTCGGCGGTCGCGACCGGGAAGAGCACGCCGCCATCGACCCGCCAGAATTCGACAGACCACGCCGCCGCGCTGGATCGGGCCTGGACGGCGATATAGCCGCTTTCGGTGTTGAGGATGCTGACCCCGGAAAGCTCGCCCGCGCGCTTGAACGTCCCATCCTCGCCCTGCAGCCAGATGGCATTATTGGTGTTGACGTTTCCGGTCTCGAGCGGAACCAGAATGTCGGCGCGGTCGTCGAGATCGACATCCTGCGTTTGCGGCGGCTGGAAGGTGTTGCCCATGGTTTCCTCGATCGTCTGAAGGGTGGCGTCGCCCGGACCCACCACCTGGAAGGTGACCAGGGTCGATTCGTCCGGACCCTTGCGAAAGCGCGCCTCAAGCGCGAGACCGGCATCGCCAGGAACGACCAGGCGGCAGTCCGGGTGCGTCCATCCATCAGCGCCGGCGTCGATGGCCTCGATCCCGGCGCAGTCCGGCAAGGGCATGCGCTCGGCGACGGACATTGCGGCCGGCGCGGGGTATTCGGCAGGTTGAGGCCGGGGAGAGCAGGCAACGGGAGTGAGAAGGGACGCCAGCATTGCGATGCCTGCCAACAGAGGTTTCATGGCGCCGTCCTTCAGCATCGCGCTCCTCGCGAACGCGGGAGCAGCCCAGGGGTTCTATACCGGAGCGCTCGGTTCGTGAATTGGCTGCTCCGCTGGAGAAAGACGTCTCACCCCACGCTCCCCTCCAGCGACACCTCCAGGAGCTTCTGCGCTTCGACCGCGAATTCCATCGGTAATTTCTGCATCACGTCGCGCACGAAACCATTCACCAGCAACGCCACCGCCTGCTCCTCACCAATGCCACGCTGGCGAGCGTAGAAAAGCTGGTCTTCGGAGAGGCGCGTCGTCGTCGCCTCGTGCTCGAGTTGAGCGTCGGCGCGGCGGTTCTCGACATAGGGCACGGTGTGAGCCCCGCAGGTCTGGCCGATCAGGAGGCTGTCGCACTGCGTGAAGTTGCGAGCCTTGCTTGCCCTGGGATGCACCGAGACGAGGCCACGATAAGTATTGCTGGAGCGTCCCGCCGAAATCCCCTTGGAAATAATCCGCGAGCGGGTGTTCTTCCCGAGGTGGATCATCTTGGTGCCGGTGTCGGCCTGCTGACGGCCATTGGTGACGGCGATCGAGTAGAACTCGCCCACGGACTCGTCCCCGCGCAAGATGCAGCTGGGATATTTCCAGGTGATCGCCGATCCGGTCTCCACCTGCGTCCACGAAATCCTGGAGCGGGCGCCGCGGCAGTCGCCGCGCTTGGTTACGAAATTGTAGATGCCGCCCTTACCGTTGGCGTCACCAGGCCACCAGTTCTGAACGGTCGAGTATTTGATCTCGGCGTCGGCCAGCGCCACCAGTTCCACCACCGCCGCATGCAGCTGGTTCTCGTCGCGCATCGGCGCGGTGCAGCCTTCGAGATAGGAGACGTACGAGCCTTCGTCGGCGATAATCAGCGTGCGCTCGAACTGGCCCGTGCCTTTCGCGTTCATGCGGAAATAAGTCGATAGCTCCATCGGGCAGCGCACGCCTTTCGGGATGTAGACAAACGTCCCGTCCGAGAAGACTGCCGAATTGAGCGTCGCGAAGAAATTATCCGTCACCGGAACAACGCTGCCGAGATACTCGCGCACGAGATCGGGATACTCGCGGATCGCCTCGGACATCGACATGAAAATGACGCCAACCTTGGCCAGCTCGGCGCGGAAAGTGGTGGCGACCGAGATCGAGTCGAACACCGCATCCACTGCCACCCTCGTTCCTGGAGGTTGGGGCGTCTCCCGCGCGGCCGCAGCAGTCTCCAGCGCACCCTCGACGCCCAGAAGCACCTCCTGCTCGCGCAGCGGAATGCCCAGCTTGGCGTAGGTTTCGAGAATTTCCCGCGGCACGTCGTCGATCGACTTGTATTTGGAGCCGCTTTTCGGAGCCGCATAATAATAGGCGTCCTGATAGTCGATCGGCGGATAGGAGATCAGCGCCCAAGTGGGTTCCTCCATGCCCTTCCACCGCTCGAAAGCGTCGAGCCGCCATTGCAGCATCCACTCTGGCTCTTCCTTCTTGGCGGAGATGAAATGGACCGTATCCTCGTTCAGCCCCTTGGGCGCGAACTCGGTCTCGATGTCGGTGACGAAACCCTCGGCATAGCGGTCGGATTCGAGCGCCTGGGTCGCGTCCACCGTGGCCTGGTGGATCCGCCCGCGTTCAATGATTTCCTTACCTTCCGACATTGGCCAGAACTTCCCTGTTCATGAGGTGCGGCCGCGCCCGCGCCGCCATCTTCAGCCATGCATGCGCCAGCCCCTCGAAATCGTGTGGCGCCGTAGCCCATCCGAAGCTCGCCCGTATGGCCGAGCGCGCGGCGGTTTCAGACGCTCCCATTGCGGTCAGAACGCGGCTGGGCTTCACCTTGCCAGATGAGCAGGCCGAACCGGCGCTTACGGCAACGCCCGCAAGGTCGAGACCCATGATCTGGGTCTCCGAGGGGAGACCTTCAACGCCGAAACAGGAAACACCGGCCACGCGCGGCGCCTCCGCGCCATGAACTTTCAGGCTGGGCGCCGCAGCTTTCAGCGCGACCTCCATCCGGTCGCGACTCGTTCGCAGCGCTTCATAGTCGGTCAGACCTGTATCCGCCGCCTGCACGGCCGCGGCAAAACCCGCGATTCCGGCGACATTCTCCGTCCCGGCCCGCCGGCCGAATTCCTGGCCGCCGCCGGTCTGGATCGCTGCGAATGGCGCGCCCGGCTTGACATAGAAAGCGCCGACACCCTGGGGACCGCCGATCTTGTGTGCCGAAAGGGACAGATAATCGACGTCGAGGTCCATGACGGCGATGGGAACCTTTCCCAGCCCCTGGACCGCGTCGCAGTGGATGAGTCCGCCGGCCTCGCGAACAATCGCGGCGGCCCGGGCGACCGGCTGAATGACGCCAGTCTCATTGTTGACCAGCATCAGCGACACCAGCGGACGATGTCCTCCACGGACAAAATCGCCGACGCAGCCCCTCAACCAGTCGAGGCAGACGGCGCCGTCAGCGTTCACATGCCAGCCGGAAAGCGGACCCGCGAGGGTTGCAACAGCGTCATGCTCCAGTTCAGAAGCCAGAATTCTGAAGCGGACATCCATGGCGCGAGTCGCGCCCTTGAGGCAGTCGGACACCGCCTCGGTGCCGCCGCTCGTAAACGCGATGTCGTCCCGGCAAGCGCCAATGGCGGCGGCGAGGCGCTCACGCGCATTTTCAACCGTCGCCCGCGCCCTGCGGCCTTCGGCATGGACGGACGAGGGATTGCCCGTCGCCGCCAGCACCTGATCAATCGCGTCCCGTGCCTCGGGGCGGAGCGGTGCAGTGGCGTTGTAATCGCAATAAATCCGTTGCGGGGTCATCCCCTCGCTTACGACACTTCCGCCGTCCGGGACAGTTCGGAACCATTGGGCCGCTGTCTGACGTGACCGGCGAGTACGTCAGCTACCGATACCTGATCCAGGAACTGCCTGATGTGTTCTTCAAGCTCTTCCCAGAGATCGGCGGTCACGGCCGATCCCTCACGGTCCTGCGCGCTGGTATCGGTGACGCCATGGGCCGACGTTTCATCGACCGCCTCGAAAATCTCCCGCACGGAGGTCTCATTCGCCGGCCGGCTGAGCCGGTATCCGCCGCCCGGACCGCGGGCGCTCGTGACGATGCCGCTGCGTCTCAGCATGGCGAAAAGCTGTTCGAGATACGAAAGGGATATCCTCTGCCTCGAGGCTACATCAGCGAGCGGAACTGCGCCCGATCCGGAGTGCCGGGCCACATCGACGATCGCGATGACGGCATATCGACCTTTCGAGCCGACTTTCATACGCTACGCTCCAACGATCCGCCCCCGGTGACGATCCGGAGTCTCGTCAAGACTGTACGGCCCGTTCCGGATCGCGGATCACACGAAAAACTTGAAAATCCCTGCGGAATGGCGTTTGTCCACCAGTTCCGATGCCCAATTCGTACCTGGGTCCTGGAGCATGATCGTTTCGCGTGGGATCACGCAAACGAGAATCGCGCCCTATACCTCAAACGAGAGACGGATTCAGACTTCAGGCTAAAGCGCCTCGCGCGTCCACCTGAACGATCCGGCCCTAGACAGCGAGCATACATGGCGGAACTCATCATTTCGGGGCCTGCGGGCCGCATCGAGGCGCGCTACGTGCCTGCAGAGGGGGTCGAGAATCCACCGATCGCGTTGATTCTGCATCCGCACCCCAAGGCAGGCGGGACCATGCAGGACCCCGTCACAATCACGCTGTTCGAGATGTTCGCCGCGCACGGATTTTCGACTATGCGCTTCAACTTCCGGGGCGTTGGACGCAGCCAGGGTCAGTTCGATTCAGGCGTCGCCGAACTGTCGGACGCCGCCTATGTGCTCGATCATCTCGAATCGCTGTCCGAGAGCCCGAGCCAGTGCTGGGTCGCGGGTTCTTCGTTTGGAGCCTATATCTGCCTCCAGCTTCTGATGCGCCGCCCCGAAATCGACGGGTTCATCGCTGTCGCGCCGCCCGCCAACCACTACGACCTGTCGTTCCTGGCGCCCTGTCCTGCCTCGGGAATCCTTATCTCCGGCGACAAGGATATCGTGGCGCCTCCCAGCGACATCGACAGGTCGCTGACCAAGGTGAGAGTCCAGAAGGGCGAAGCCATCGAGCGTGCAACGGTTTCGGGAGCCAATCACTTTTTCCAGGGCAAGCTCGAAGAACTGGAGAAGACAGCCTCGGCCTATCTCAAGCGGCGCTTGAAGGCATTCGAAAAAGCCCGCAAAGACGCGGCGAAGGCTTAATCTGCCGCTCCCGGGAATTGACCCCTGGAGCAGCGTGAAGCTTTGGCGTCACATTCAGGACAGTCTACGATGCAGGTATGCGGCTTGCGCTGATTCCCCATGGCAATTCACTCCGCCCGCCCGGGCTGCATATCCGGGTCGGACTTGAGCGGCAAACGCCTACGGCGCTTGTCCTCCGGTACGAGGTGTCCGGCGCCGTTGACGTGATACTTGTGCAGGCGATCACACAGACCGCGCAGGCCGACAATCTCTGGAAACACACGTGTTTCGAGGTCTTTGTCGCGCCTTCGACCGGCGAGGCCTATTTCGAGTTCAACCTCTCACCGTCGAGCCAGTGGGCGGCCTATCGGTTTCAGGGGTATCGGACCGGAATGAGCGTCATCCACGAAATCAGGGCCCCGCTCATTACCCTCTCGCAAGACGGCCAACTCGTCCTGAGTGCGAGCCTCGATCTTGGGTCGTTGCTGGAATTTGCCGCTGAGCCATCGTGGCGTGTCGGTGTCTCGGCGGTGATCGAGGACAGTGACGGCAATCTGTCCTATTGGGCGCTGACGCATCCGCAGGCGAAGCCTGACTTCCATCACCCAGACAGCTTTGTGATCCACCTCGCAGCGCCGGAGCCGGCATGAAATTTGGTTTGGACCGGCTTATCGCGGACCATGGCCTTCGGGCGCCCCTGAAGGGCAAGCGCGTCGCGCTGCTGGCGCATCCCGCTTCGGTCACGCAAGACCTGACACACGCGCTCGATGCGCTTGTCGCCTGTGCCGACCTCAACATTTCTGCGGCGTTAGGCCCGCAGCACGGCATGCGTGGCGACAAACAGGACAACATGATGGAGACGGCCGACTTCAACGATCCGGTCCACGGCGTGCCGGTCTTCAGCCTCTATGGCGACGTGCGCCGCCCCTCCGGCCAGATGATGAGCACGTTCGATGTCGTGCTGATCGACATGCAGGATCTCGGCTGCCGCATCTACACCTTCATCACCACGTTGCTCTACATGCTGGAAGAAGCAGCGAGGCGCGGCAAGAGCGTCTGGGTGCTCGACCGTCCCAACCCTGCCGGCCGGCCCGTCGAGGGGTTGGCGCTCAGACCGGGCTGGGAAAGCTTCGTCGGCGCGGGGCCGCTGCCAATGCGCCACGGCCTCACCCTTGGGGAGCTCGGCCACTGGTTCATCCGCCACTACAGGCTCGACGTCGATTATCGCGTCATCGAAATCGAGGGCTATGATCCGGACTCAGGGCCTGGCTTCGGCTGGCCGCTCGGTGAGCGCAGCTGGATCAATCCCAGCCCCAACGCCCCCAACCTCTCCATGGCGCGCGCCTATGCCGGCACGGTGTTGCTGGAGGGAACGACGCTGTCGGAAGGGCGCGGGACCACCCGGCCACTAGAAGTGTTCGGGGCGCCGGACATCGACGCAAGACGCGTGATCGCCGAGATGCACGCGCTGGCGCCACAATGGCTGGACGGCTGCCGTCTGCGCGACTGCTGGTTCGAACCGACCTTCCACAAGCACGCCAAAAAGCTTTGCAGCGGCGTACAGATCCACACCGATCATCTCGCCTACGACCATCACGCCTTCAGGCCCTGGCGCCTCCAGGCCCTCGCCTTCAAGGCCATCCGCCGCCTGTATCCCGACTATCCGCTCTGGCGCGATTTCCCCTACGAGTACGAGGTCGGAAAGTTGGCAATCGACGTGATCAACGGCTCACCTCTGTTGCGCGAATGGGTCGATGATGCGGCGGGAACGCCGGGTGACCTGGATGCCGTCACAATCCCGGGTGAGTCGGCGTGGCACAGTGAGCGGCGGGCGCTTTTGATTTACTAGGCCGAAGGCGATAGCGCCGACGCGGCAGACTGGTCGAGCGCCACTCTTGTATGGACGCATCGAAGACCGTTAAACCCGGTATTGTAAGATCTACCCTCGCCGCTCCAACAGAAAGCCCCCGCCATGTTCTCCCACATCATGATCGGCACGAATGATCCAGATCGCGCCAAGGCGTTCTACGACGCCACGCTGGCCGTCCTTGGCGTCCCGCCCGGCTTCGAGGACAAGCAGCCGGGCAAGCATCGCGTTTTCTGGCGGACGAAGACCGGCGTGTTCGGCGTTTCGGTTCCCATCGACGGCGAGCCGGCCTGCCACGCCAATGGCGGCACGGTCGGCTTTGCTTGCGCGACGCCCGAACTCGTACACGACTGGCACGCCGCCGGTCTCGCAGCAGGCGGCACGCCCATCGAGGATCCGCCGGGCCTGCGCGAAGGGCCGAGCGGTTTCTATCTCGCCTATCTGCGCGATCCCGACGGCAACAAGATCTGCGCCATGCACCGCACAAAATGAGGCGCAGCGTCTTACTTGACGGATCTGCCGCCTCACCGGCGGCGATTGCTCGACACGAGACGGCCTACGGACAATAAGACCCAGCTGATGCGGCCCGAGCCGCAAGGAGCCGTCCGTGACCGACACCGCCGACACCGCCGCCCCTTTCAGGTCCGCCTTCCTCCAGGCGATGGTTTCGCGCGGCCATGTCTACCAAATTACCGACCAGTCCGGGCTGGACGCCTATGCCGGCGCGGGAATCGCGGTCGGCTATATCGGCTTCGACTGCACCGCGCCTTCGTTGCATGTGGGGTCGCTCGTCCAGATCATGAACCTGCGCCGCCTTCAAGCGGCGGGCGGCAAGCCCATCGTCCTGATGGGCGGCGGCACCACCAAGGTGGGCGATCCGACCGACAAGGAAAAATCGCGCCCGATCCTGAGCGAGGTGGAAATCGCGGCCAACATGGCCAGCATCAAGCGCAATTTCGAGCCCTTCCTGAAATTCGGGAACGGACCGACGGACGCGGTGATGATCGACAATGCCGAGTGGCTGGAACGTATCAACTATATCGAATTCCTGCGCGACTATGGCCGCCACTTCACCATCAACACGATGATAAAGCAGGAGACAGTCGCGCGGCGCTTGCGCAACGAGGAGCCCTACACCTTCCTTGAATTCAACTACATGCTGCTGCAAGCCTACGACTTTCAGGAACTCAGCCGACGTCATGATTGCCGACTGCAGATGGGCGGGTCCGATCAGTGGGGCAACATCGTCAACGGCATCGAGCTGACCCGCCGCATCGTCGGCAAGCAGGCTTATGGCCTGACGACGCCGCTGATCACGACGGCGTCCGGCGGCAAGATGGGCAAGACAGCAGAAGGGGCCGTCTGGCTCAACCCCGACATGCGCAGCCCCTATGACTACTGGCAGTTCTGGCGCAACACCGAGGACGCCGACGTCGGCCGTTTCCTCCGGCTTTTCACTGATCTGCCGCTGGAGGAGATCGAAGAGCTGGAGAAGGCTGGCGGCGCCGAGATCAATGACTCAAAGAAACGCCTCGCCGATGTGGCGACCGCAATGCTGCATGGCGAGGAAGCATCCCGCCGGGCGCGCGGGGCCGCCGAGGCCGTCTTCAGCGGCGCGACCGACGCAGGCATGCCAACCTTCGAAGTGACGCGCCTGAAGCTCGCGGCCGGCTACCTCATGGTCGAGGCCCTGGTCGATGCAGCCCTCGCCGAATCCCGGTCCGAAGCCAAGCGCGCGATCAAGGCCAACTCCGTAAAACTCAATGGCGAAGCCGTCTCAGACGAGGCCGCCACGATCCGAGAGGAGGCGCTCGACGGCGAGGGGTCCGCCCGGCTGTCGGTTGGAAAAAAAAGGCACGCGCGTCTGAAAGCGGTCTGACCCGGACCGCAGGGGGGCTGTACCGGAGGCCTGCACAACCTCTTCCATTCACCGTCGTCGAAGCCAGAAGGCTGCCGGGCAGGCGCCCTGCGGCCCATTCACGGCGCCTCCACCGAAGCTGGCGGGGCCTCAGTCGGGTTCTCGAAGATACGTCGCAACACTCCTGGCGTGAGCGCGGCGATAGGGTTGATCGACACGCGCGCGCGCGCCAGCGTTCCCCGCACCGAATACGTTGGTGCGAACAATCCCTCCCCTTGCCGCGAAACAAACAGGTCGCCAATGATCGGCAGGCCGCCAAGCGCGGAATTGACGCCGAACGAAGGCACCAGCACGCCATCCAGGCTGAGTTCGCCTCTGGCTGGCGCGATCCATCCGCGAGCCGTCAGACCCATGGCCGGACCCGAGGCGCGCAAACCGGGAATGTCGATGCGCCCCGCGCTAAGCTTGATCGGCGCATCGATCCGCGTGAACAACACGCCATCCCCATTGAGCACATCGGTAAGACCTCTCAGCGAGGCCAGTGACAGGATCTGCGCGAGCAGCGGAGCGTTGCGTAACCTGACATCGGTCATCGTCACCTGGGCAGTTCCATCGGCGCCATCAAAACGCGCGGTGAGTTCCAGTTGTCCGCCCAGCAGATACTCGGCTTTCATCAACACGCGCGCGGCGAAGCCTGCATCGTCGGAGCGCATCGTCACCGTCCGCGCGCCGGCGTCGCTGCCGATCCGCACGTCGACGCCCTTGCCGGGGGCGATCACGCCGGTGACATGCCCATCGATCGGGCCGCCTTCGTCGATCCGCATCGTCACGCTGGCGCGCGTAAGTTCGGCATCCTCCCTGAGCCTCAGCCGGTCGGCGTTGAGCGCGATCTCGAACGGGGGCGAAGAGGATCCGGCCGGGCCGCCTATGGGTTTAGCCGCCTCGGTTTCGGATTCGGACATGCTGAGAAAGCTGTCCATCCAGGGGCTTGCGTCGAAAAATGGACCCGACAGCGAAAGCTTGTAGCCGCCATTGTCCCGTTGGCGGACGCTGCCTCGCAGATCGAGATTGCCTCGCGAGAATATACGCTCGATGACCGCCGATGTCAGTGCGCCCGAGGGATCAAGGATTGCTTCGCCGATCAGTTCCAGACCGTCCGCCCTGATGTCGCCATGCAGGAGAGCGCGCGAAGAGTCCTTGCCATAACGGAAAGATCCCCGCGCCGGCGCGTCGAATTTCTTGCTCCATCCAAGCTCAGCGATGTCGAGCGCCGATCGGGTGAAATCAACATTCGCCGTGATTGAGGTGAAATCCCGGCCGGATCCCGCCGCCCGCAGTTCGACATCGGCCTCGCCCTGCATCACATTGCGCGCCGAGACGCCGAATGCGTTCAGAAGGTCGGGCGTCACCTTGGCGCTCGCGACAAGTTCGGAACCTGCGTCGCCTGAAGAATGGAAGCGTTCCTTCCAGTCGAACACGACGGGAGCGGGTCCGAACCGGCCTGCGCCAGCGATCGACAAGGCGGTTTCGCTCACTTCGAACGTGACGTCGGAATCAACCAACCCGAATCCTGCGGCGAGGTCAGGCGCCGACGCGTTCAGAAAGCCGCCCTTGATCAGGTATTTGAGATCGGTCTCGGCAACCTCGCTTCGCATGGAGCGCTGGAT
>JAWXBJ010000123.1:0-18010 GCA_034439955.1 Alphaproteobacteria bacterium | reverse complement strand
TGGAAATCGACAAGCCAACGCAGCCATCTATCGCGTGGCCATTGTGCGCATGCGTGATGACCAGCAAACCAAAGCATACGCAGCTAGACGGACCGCAGAAGGCAAAACGAAGCGCGAGATCGTGCGCTGTATAAAGCGCTACATTGTCCGTGAAATCTATCGAGCCTTATGTGCATCGCCGGCCAGGTCGGCCGATGCTTGACAAACATAGGAGCATCAACGCTCTCGCTGAGACGATCAACGGTCTCTACAAAGCCGAAGTGATCTGGCGGAACGGGCCATGGCGGTCGCTCGATGAAGTCGAGTACGCCACGCTCGAATGGGTCGACTGGTACAACAACCGGCGGCTCCTCGAACCCATCGGCAACATCCCGCCCCCCGAGGCCGAAGCCGCCTACTATGCTATGATGGAGAACCAAGCCGTCCCAGCCTGACTCAAACCAAACAGCCTCCGGGGTTACCGGGGCGGTTCACAATTGCGACGGCGTCGTTTCCGATTTCGGTCGAGACCTTGATGGTCGGCATCTTAACCCCAATCCAATCCTATTTCGGGGATCAGTTCAGCGAAGTTGGTTTTTCCTGCCACAGCGGCTCGCCTTGTTGCCCGAATACAATCTCGGTCGGCGAGGTGGAAAAGTAGACGTAGGCGCTATTCAGCGGATCGATGGGATTTTGAATTGTCACGCCCTTGTAGAGGTTATCAGCTTCCACCTCAGATGACCCCAGGACGAGGCTGACCTCTGGAGGTTTCCCCGCCGGACCGAAGCTAACATTGAGCAGCTTGGCACGATCCGGCGCGGGTACTAGGACAACGAACGGATGCCACCTGCCGGATCGGGGGCGTAATTCGATGACCAGCTTGCCGTCGGACATGGACGAATGAAGGTGGTAGGGAGCCGCGAGATTTGTCGGGACAACAGGCTGTTCGATCCTGGCGCCCGCGGCAACTTTTTTGGCCCAGTCGGGATCGCCGAGGTTCACGTATAGTCGGGTTGCAATGGAAGAGGGGATTAGGGCGCGGTCGATCGGTTCCGGAAAAATGCCGATGATCGGGAACTGTGTTCCCCGACTGCGCATGGTTCGATCAAGTGCGTACGCCAACTCCTCAAGACAAGGCTCGCTGGTGAGACTGGCCCTTGTTGCGTAGATCGCCCACGCATCCGTTTTTGATGGATCGGAAATCGCCGCATCAAGTTGCTGCCATATACGCTGGCCCGGGATGAGGTGAACTCGATCGAACGCGACGGCCAGGCCGGCACCTTCGATGGCTTGGATCACATGGTCGATCTGCCGGTCATCGTTGTCAGCCCAGGCGTAGGTCAACCAGAGGCGCGTGGTATTGTTTGTCATTGCTTCAAATCCCCTCGGTGCTTGGGCGCTCCAAAACTCGACGTCCAACTTGGGCCAGCACCTCCTGCTCCGCCACAGTATTGCGACCGACAGCTCCGATCTAAACCTACCGTTCCGGGATGCCTCCCCCATCAGGCGCGACATCGCCAAATGCTGGCGTTGGCCGTCCTTTGGTTTGGTGGTATTTACATTGGCAAACAGCTTTCCGTAAAGGAAACGCATATGGCGCGTTCAGGGCTGCCCGTCATGTTATCAGTGATGGTGCTAGGTTGTCTCTCCGTGGAAGCGCAAGCGCCTCCACCGCGAACGGACAATGATCTGATCCTGAAAGATCGTGCCGAAACTTGGATACCTCGACCTCGGCTTGAGGGGGAGCCGCCAATCTATTTGGTGGAACCAGAGACGGCACGCCCGTCAGAAGATTCTACCATAGGGGACGCCGCCGATCCCATCATCGGAGACGCCACAAACGATCCGAATGCACAATCCCGGACCGGCAGCAGCTCGCCTACCGTTCGCGGCGCGGCAAACGGTCCTGACGATCATTGTTGGCCCGTCATTCATACGCCGGCATTTGTCGATCTGTTCAGCGAGGCGCAGCGACAATTCGGACAAAAAGACCTTGTCTCCGCAATCGCGACCGCGAAGAGGACGGAAAAGGTCGCCATTGGAAGAAACGAAAAAATGGCGATTGGTATGTTGCGTTGGATGGCGGGACGATTGGCGGGCAGCAAGCCGGATGAGCTCGAAGCGCTGACGATGGTCTTGGCGCTGGGTTGTGGGTTAGATCCAGTCATTCGCGCCGAACTCGAGGCGGAAGCCGAAGCTTTCCGCCGGGGACTGCCTTCTACTACCTCACGGTACCCGGGTAGGTGATCGGCAGAGATGGGCCATCATCACCTGCGCCGCCACAATGTTACGGCTGGCTGAGCTGCTCCAGACCTTCCGTCCGGGGCTCCCTCCCCGGTGGGGCTCGAGCTCGCCAATAGCGGCCATCCTCATGGTGTGCCAGAGACCCCACGTCTGTATTGGCACCCAACACTTATTCTACCTTGACTGCCCCGCCCAAATCCTCCGCCGTCAGTTTCTCAAGCATTCCCGGTCTGCAGACGAAATAAAATGCCGTTTCGGAAACAGTTGGGCAGATTTCGGCAGCAAGCTTCTGCCAGCGATGTTCTGCTTCAGTATCCGTCGGGTCCATGTGTACGAGGGGTGGCTTTACCTGGGTGGCAAGGGAGGAAACCCATCGTGGAGTATATGACGTCGGGGGCAGATGATACGGAACTGCGCGCACTGTGCGCCTTACATCGCCATCCGGCGTGCGGCATGCGAACGAGGCGGACGACGCCAATGATTGGTACGTAAGCATGACTTCATGCTGCGCATCCGGCACTCCTGCGGTCAGTGGACCCGGCGGGCTGAATGGGCTTTGGCCGGTCACCCAGCAACGTGTGGCCGCGGGAGGAGCAACAACGCGCACCAGCACCCATGCGGCACCGTATCCGCCACTGCCATTCGGACTGAATGCAGTGAACACCCTATTGGCCTGACTTGCGCCTGTAACATACCCGCCTGGAGGCCCTTCAATCCCCCTGTACTGATCGATGTTCGTGCAACTTGGCGACAAAAAGAGGCATAGGCAAAGAGCCAGCCACGCCGACCCACGCATGTTCGCCTCCGCGACTATCCACATAGACACGCCCGAATAGATGCACAATTTGACCCGGTCGCCCAGACTTCAAATCCGGGTCTGCCAGATGTGACCGGCGGAAATGGCGGTATGGTCTAGCAGACTAACCACATGTGATGGTAGCCAAATGTGTTATGAACTCAAGCCCTAGAAAGAAGTATTTATGATCGTTCGGCTTATGCCTCACCCCGATCAAATCCGCTGGTATGCCAATTCCGGACTTGCCGGATTCGAAACGCTCAGCCCCGAGCAGGCCGCTGAAGGCGCCAGGGATGGCCTGCAAGGTATTTTGGATTATCTCGACGCCTTAGAGGCTTCGGATGATGCCGTGTTTGAACTTGGAAGCGAAGCGATCAAAGGTGCTGGGTCGCTTGAACTTCGCGCCTGTCGCTCGCAGATCGATGATTAGCCCAACCTCAAAGTCACGCGGCGCGGGTGCGTCGGCCGGTTTGTTGCCGTTTCTTATCTGATCGCCAAAAACCCGGACCTGTCGCTGGTCGGCTGTCCCATAGAAAACGCAGTGCGGCTCATAGGTGCGCCAAAGCATGTCGTTTTCGTACTTTACCTCTACCACGGAAAACGAATCTATTGCGGCGGCAAGCGCTTGCTCGCGCGCTATGTTTCGTGGCGCGGGTGGGTCGTTGGGCTTGGGAGGTCTTTTCGCCATTGGATGCCTAGCGCTTCGGCTTGGCCGCTAGCTCCAAACCCATGGCGTCCATGCACTGAAGCAGGAACGCCGCTGAGAAGCCGCCCCGGCTTATCTTGTTTGTCATGGCCTGCTCTTTTATCTCGGGGAGCCCCAGCCCAGTCAGCGCGGCGACAAGCGCGCCATGGGTCAGACCTTTTTCTGCAAGCGCCTTTTTCAACAGGACTTTAGCCCGTTCCTCAAACTCAACCGTCGCGGCGCGCTCTTTAAACGCATTGAGAGGGACCGCTGATTTCCGACGCGCGATTTTGACTGGCAAAGATGTGTCTCCAAGAAAATCATCACAAGTGACGATATATCCCTTGACGCCGGTCACGTCTAGCCGCATCTGTACATCATCAGATGTGGTTAGGTGACTCGATGGCCCAGCACTTTCTCAAATCTGCCGCCGCCCGCTCTTTGAAGCTGGCTGATGTCATGCGCATGACGGACGAACAAGCCCGTGAGGCGTTCCAGCTGATCCGCTGGGCCGATACGGATGGCGAGCCCGTTTGCCCCGTCTGCGGTTGCGTCGAAAGCTACTATCTCGCCACGCAGCGCCGCTGGAAGTGTAAGGGCTGCTCCAAACAATTCAGCCTGACCTCAGGCACGATTTTCCACAGCCGTAAAATGGAAGTCCGCAATATCCTCGCCGCCATCGCGTTGTTTTCCAACGGCGTCAAAGGTCATGCGGCCTTGCATCTGGTGCGTGATCTTGGCTACGCTTATCAAACGGCCTTCGTCCTCCTCCACAAAATACGTGAAGCCCTCGGCCTCGCCATAGACAACAGCGCCCTGTCGGGCGTAGTTGAAATCGATGGCATGTACACGGGCGGTTACTCGAAGCCGGAAAACGAAAAGAAGAACCGCAAGGATCGCCGCATAGTCGAAAACCAGACAGGCAAGCGTCAGGTTGTCGTCGCCATGCGCGAGCGTAAAGGCCGGACCCGCGCTTACGTCGTGAAGTCAGAAGCGCAGGGCGCCGTGCTGGCGACGCAACACATCGAACCGGGCACGACCATTCATGCTGACGAGAGCCGCGCCTGGGATCGCCTGTCGGCTCATTACCCGATAAAGCGCATCGATCACTCGCAAGCTTATTCGTTGAATGGCGCCTGCACCAACGCTGCTGAGAGCTTCTTTAGCCGCGTCCGCCGCGCTGAACATGGCATACATCACCATATCAGCGGCCCGCACCTGCAAGCTTACGCGACAGAGCTTGCATGGCGTGAGGACTTCCGCCGCATTTCGAACGGAGCGCAGTTCTCCATGTTGGCAGACGCTACCGCTCACGCTCCCAAGTCGGTGAAGTGGTGCGGATACTGGCAGCGCCGGGTGGATTGAATTATTCAACATTTCGTTTTGTTGCGAAGCGCGTTACGGTGAACGGATGCAGAACACTTCTCATGCCGTGATGGCGCAGCGCACGGAGCCCAAGCGTAGCTTGGATGACTTCCCGACGCCGCCGTGGGCGACGCGCGCCCTTTTGGAACACGCGGTCGGGACTACGGGGCTAAAGCGTCTGACCTGTCTAGAACCGGCCTGCAACCGGGGCTTTATGGCCGAGCCGCTAAGCGAATATTTCAAGTCTGTAAAAGCCTCGGACGTGTTCGATTACGGGTATGGCGCCGTTTCCGACTTCCTAGATGGCGCTTACCATTCTGGATCGTTCGATTGGGTGATCACAAACCCGCCGTTCAATTTGGCCGAGAAGTTTTTCGTAGAGGCTAGCCGCGTCGCACGTCATGGTGTGGCGCTGCTGACCCGGACGACCTTCATTGAGAGCGTAGGGCGCTACAACCGTCTGTTTAGCCAACACCCCCCCAAAGCCTTCTGGCAGTTCACCGAGCGTGTCCCGATGGTGAAAGGTCGGCTGGATAAGAAGGCATCGACCGCGACCGGATATGGCTGGCTGGTCTGGGACGTGCAACAATCTGCGGCAGGGACGACTTTGGGGTGGGTGCCGCCGTGCCGAAAATCTTTGGAATTGGATGGGGATTATCTGATCCCGTCCCCAAAAAAGTCAGCCGTGACCTCGAAGCGCAAATCTTCGGTCAAGCGCCACGCGCCGCCGGTCCAACTGACACTCGTGTAGAAGCGGCCCCGCCGCGCACGCAGACCTTGATTGAGCTGCTTACGCCAGACGTTGAGCGCACTATCCAGGGCCTTTCGCGGCGCAAGTTCGATCCTGACCCGCTTGCCGGTCAACACTTCTCACGCATAGTCAGCTTGATGAGCAGCGCCTACAAGCGGCATGGCTTCATTCTTGAAGCTGCGATCAGGGAGCGCCTGAAGACCAACCCGAACTTTGAAGTCTGGAACGACCCGCAGTTTTTCATTTCCAAGGACGCGATGAACCAAGCTGCGGCTGTGACCGGCGAGGGACCTGTCCCCAAGCACTTCAAATGGGACGCCGCTAGCCTGAATTACCTTCAGGTCGATACGATTGTTTGGGATCGCGCGAAGCAAACGATCAAAGCGTATGAGGTGAAGCGAGGGCACGGCGAACACGACGCCGGCAAGAAACGCAGCATCCGGCGCGACCTTGCTTGCGTTGAATCGCATCTTATCGACTACGCCCGCCAACGCGGCTTCAAAGCGAAAGAGGCGCGCGCTCACGTTATTTTCTACTACGGCAAGCGCTCGATACCTGCGCCGCTCAGCCTTACCGGCGTCGAGCTTGATATGCATTTCGGCATGCCGGTTCGAGATGAGGTAGAGGCGGTCAACGAGTACTTTCGGCGCCGCCTTTTTGAAATCCTCTCGGCGTGATTCCCAAAATAAAGCGGCGGTGATACAATCACCGCCGCAGGTTAGAGTCTCATTTTCTGCCCGCATCGAGGCCGCCACCCCAGCCAGGGCGGCGGCCTCTTCGTTAGCCCCGCCGCGACGCGAGCTTTCTCGCGGCTGGAGCGACCCGTATCATCGTCATTCTCACCTCCATCTAGGCGAGTAAACCATCTGTTGATATTTTGATCAACAAGGAAATTGACAAACAATCAATAAGATATATGTCTGTCGTTGTCTTGGAGATCGACATGTCAGACACAACAGAAGCGCCTGCGCCCAAAACTCCAAGGGACCGCAGTCCGTCCTTTCCGATAATCTCACTCAAACCCGCGTTGGAGCGGCTAGAAAAATTCGAAGGGAGATTCGGACGCCACCCGGCTCCCTATCAGAAAGCTGGTTTGGCTTGGGGGATTAAGGAGGGCAGTAGTCAGACCAACCAACTGCTTGCAGCCTTGAAATCATTTGGATTAATTGAATATGGCGGATCTGGAAAAGATCGCACCGTAGCGATCTCAGATACGGGTCGAACCTACCTTCGCGCGCAACAGCAATCGATCAAGGACGGGGTGATTAAGAAGGCCGCCTTAAGGCCAAAGGCGATCGCGCTTTTTTGGCCTGACTGGAAGGCCGACCGGCCGATCGATGCGATTTGCTTGGACAAACTCGTTTTGGAGCAGGGCTTCAACGAAAAAGCAGCGCCATCCTTCTTAAAAGTCTATGACGAAACTATCGCCTTTGCTGGCCTTTCGGATTCTGATATAGCAACTGATGTTGCTGATGATGATGACGAGCAGAATGGGGAGGACGGTTCGAGCGGGTCCGGCTCAAACAAGCCGCCTTCGCATCGACCCCTAACCCCACCATCCCCGCCACCTCAACCAGCGTCCGTAGGCAGGGAGATTGCCATGATTGAGGGAGAGCGCGTTCTCGCGTCCGGGATGCTTTCGAAGTCGGCCAATTATCGAGTGTTGGTGCAGGGGCCTGTGACGCAGAAAGACCTCAAACGGTTGATTACGAAATTAGAATTGGACCTAGAAATTCTGGCTGAGGCCGAAACCGGTGATCGCGAGGTTGAGAACTAGGTCCGCTTGATCTGCCAGCCCTTGTAGTCGCCATCACCCGCCCCAGCGACCACCAGGCCTTTCGTGGACAAGTGATAGAGGCAGGCGCCGACGCGCTTCCGCGTGTTGTTGGTCGTCGCCCTGTCCGGCGCCAGACGGCGTTCCTGTCCGAACGTCTTCGCCAACTGCAAAGACGTAAGCGGCTCGCCGGCCTCCCTCAACTTATCCAGAACGAAACGCTGCAACATGCCGTGCGCGGGGCGTGTCGCTATCCGGCGTCGAACACGCTTCAAGGTGGCGATGTCCCCACCAAACAGCTTGATCGTGGCTTCCAGCGTGTCGATGTCGGAGCTGAGTCGCTTTGCCTCCTTCAGCAATTCGGCGTGGCGCTTTATAAACTCGGCGCGCTTCGACATTAGGCCGGAGATCGTGTTGGGGCGTTCGGGCTTTTCCATGCCCAATCCTTACATACCTACATGTGGTTATGTCAACACTTGTAGCTACCATCACATGTGGTTAGTTTGCTAGACCATACCGGGAAATGGGCCAATAGGACTCATCCGTAACCTTTCCCCGGGACGACCGGTTCATACCTGTCGTCAGACACTGAGACTTCGCCGATCCACTGACATCGCTACGCGATGGCGGTCTGGATGAAGTCGGTGAACGCGTTAGTGCCAGGAAGGAGGCGCGAATAGCTGGCGAGTGTCGCCGCGTCTTTCGCGGTCGAACGGCGCGCGAGTTTCTTCCCAATGAGCAAAAGCTGGTTCTTGAGCGGGCTTTCGTCCAGGAAATTGACGCCGGCGATAAGGCGGTTCTGTCGGATCAGCGAGACGTGGAACGAACAACCGTAAAACCCAAAGTCGGGGACGACGATGTCGGCCTGGTAGTTGGAGATCAGGATGTTGGCGATGACGAAGGCGTCGAAGTCGGTGATCTGTGCACGATCGAGGCGAGCAAGGACGATGCCGTCCATTGAAAAATTCGTGGGGTTGCAAAGAAAGCGGTTGAGGCCGGGAGAGAGAAGCAGGGTCTGGATCTTCTGATACGCGTCGATTGCGCCGGCGTCGTTCTTGGACGGCCTTGGTATCAGTTTGTCGAGGCGCGTCGGTTGGGCGAGGAGCGCATTGAGTAGCGCGAAGTTCGAGGTTTTTTTGGTAAGGGTGTCTTCCCCTTCGGGGAACACGGCGTCGAGTACGGCGATGAATTCGCGGGCGCGGCGATAGTCGATGTCCTTGAGCGGATTGAACGAGTGAAAATCAAGATCGAGCTGCGTGATTTTGCGCCGCGCCGGAAGCGGAATTTGATCGACGATCGCGCCGTCGTCGATGATGAGAAAAGTTTCGGGCAGGTGATCGAGAAAAATGGTCTTGTCATTGCCGACGATCAGTTTGTTCATTGGGTGGGGAGAAAAGAACCCGCGCCTTGGCAGGGAGTTTCTCGCCACCCTGAAACAAGGAACTGGTCCGTACGATATTGTAGCAGGCGCTGGGTAACGTATCTGCGGAGATGTCCCGCTCACTTTTGTCGTTGGTCGCGGAGCGCCACGACCTATTACGCTTTCCGTCCTGGAGTCTGATTTGTCCTTTCGGACAATCGGACGGAGGACTCGGGATGCCCTGGAGGGCTCACGATAGATAAGCGTAATAGGTCGTGGCGTGTAGCCCGACAAAAGTGATGCGGAATAAGGGGCTTACGAGTAACAGCGCCCCCATACAGGGTATCGTCGCCGTATAGTGGTGGAGACGGTATGAGTATGGGGCGGCTCCAGGCGGTGGAAGGCCTGGAGCCGCCGTCATACCGCTCCTAGGGGGAGCTGTCGGCTGGCTTTTCCCGTTCGCCAATACGCTGCTGAAGCCAATCAAGCACTTCCTGTTCAATCCAGCCCACGCGACCCTGACCGAGGCGCACGCGACGTGGGAACCGGCCGGCGTCTTCCAGGCGTTGGATATGTTGAGGAGAGTACAAGACCATCTCTCGCAGTTTCTTTTTGTCGATCAAGCGCATCGCAGTGCTCCTGCAGTTTGGAGCATTGCAATGCCCGCTGGGTTAGCCAGTGGCGCAGCCACTGTACCAGTTCCGGCGGCCAAGTCGGAAGGGTGAAATGTCAGTCATAGACCAGATTTCTGAGATGGCGTTCCCATTTGCCGATGGCGTCCTGCATCTCGGGCATGAAGTTGTGGCGTTGGTAGACGCCAACGATGCCGGCGAAGGAGCCGGATATGTGGTTGAGCAGCTTTTCGACGACATGGATCGACACGCCCTGCCCGGCAAGGCCGGACGCGAACGTGCGGCGTAGATCATGAAGCGTCCAGTCATAGACCGCGCTCGCCTCGTCCAGCTTCTTCTTGTTCTTCGAGAAGGCGCTGAATGATTTTATCGAATTGCCAACGCATACTCCGAGGAGCGGTTCATTTGCTTTGGGTAAGAGCCCGTGAGCCTCGTGCGAGGCCAAGGTGCTTGCAGTTAGGGCGAGCAGCGGGATTGTATGCGCGCGTGAATTCTTCGTCAGGGATGAGGGGAAGGTGATGCTGTCGCCTTCAATCATATCGCCGGAAAGGTGCGTGATTTCCCCTTTGCGCTGGCCGGTGAGGATGAGCAGTTTCACGATAGTGCCGTAGGTGTCAGCGCCGCAGGCGTTCCACACTGCCTTCAATTCGTTGTCTGTAAGGATGCGCTCGCGGGATTTGCGGGGGATGGGGGGTTTCATCCGCATCATGGGCGATTGGTCAACATAGTACTTGGCGTGCGCCCAGTTGAAGAACTGGCGGGCAGCAGCGAAGGCGTGGAGGTGCTCGGTGGGTGTGTCCTTAAGTCTCTCCAGACGCTTTTGGATTTGGTGAGGCGTGAGGTCGGAAAGGCGCGTGCTGGCAAAGTTGAAAAGTCCGAGAAGACGTTTGTAGTCAGCGTGGGTTCGCGCTTTTCGGGTCTTCTCGATTTGTTGCAGGTATTCGTCGGTGGCGTTCTTCCAGGTGATTGAACGTGGCGTGTGTTTGCCAAGGGTGTTCTCGGCGAGCCGGCGTTTCGCTTCGGCACGGGCGTCGGCAAGGCTGATGATGGGATAGCGACCTATCGTTTCCGGCGTGCGGACATTGGCGCGCGGGTCGAGCACGATCCAGGTCTTCGCGCCACCTTGAGAAACGCGAAGACCGAAGCCGGAAAGACTCGCGTCCCAGTAACGCGCCTGCCCGTTTTCAGGCAGGGGCAGGTGCTTCACCATCTTGTCCGACAGGTTCTTCTTAGACACGGAATAGACACGTCCATTGTTGGTGCTAGCCCGACCCGGCATGTTTCAAGAAGAAGCCTATATCACGGTTTTATATAGAGAAAAAGTCCCATATGAGGCGGTATGGGGCGGCATGAGAAGGCAGAGCAACGGTTTCCTAAACCGTAGGCCACGTGTTCGAATCACGTCGGGATCGCCAGCCACGTCGGGATGGCTAGTCACATCGCCTGGTGAGGGGAATCAGGGTTGGTCAGGCCCGCGCGGCGCCGTGGCCCGTTGCACTCAAATCGTGGCGGTGTTTAGAAGGAGCGGTCGTTACGCGCGCTGACGGCATCAGGACGTTCTAATGGATTTCGCTGCAATCCTCGACCAGGCCCGGGATGCGTGGACGCGCGTCGAGGCGTTTGTCCTCGCCACTCCAGAACTCGGGGGAGTGGGACTTGCGGTAGCAATGATCTTAGCCGGCGGCGCCATCGTCTTCCTGGGACGGGCGCTTTTCGAGGCGCTTAGGACCGCCAGTCGGGCCGCGAAAGCCGCAAGCATCCGCAGAACCACGGATTTTGGCGCGCGCGTGCTGGTCATAAAGGGCGGGTCCCGGCGCCGCCGGATGATCGACAAATTCCTGCGGACAACCGTCGATCGGCACCTCGCCGACTACATGTTCGGAGGGCCTTTCCGGGTCATCTCCTATCCGGGTCCGCTCTCGACAGATGCGCAAGCCTTCATGCTTCTGAAGAAAACCGAGGCGGATCTCGTTCTCTGGAGCGATGTGCCGAGGGGGACGCGAGGCGTCGTCCGGATCGCAAGTCGCCCTGGCAATCCGTTCGAGAAGCAGCGCCCTGTCATGACGTTGAGCATGCCCAGGGACCGGCTGGCCTGGAACGAGCCTCTGGCCCGCGCCTTGGCCTATGCTGCTGCCAAGCAATTCCGCCCGGCGCTGGGCCGGCCGCAGGATTTCAGGTCGGAACGCCTGCAGCCCGTGGTCGAGCGTCTGATCAATATTCTCGACCAGAACCCAAAGGCCGACCCGCGGCTGCTGGCTGAGATGGTGGACGATGTTTCAGCGGGCGCCCTGCAGCTCGCTTTCGCCGGCGATGATGGATGGCTTGACCGTTCCGTCGAGTTGGCGCGCGCCACGCTTGCGGAGATCAACCGCTCGGAGGCGACGGACCGCTGGATCGCGTCGAAGATCACGCTAGGCCGCGCACTGAGATTGCGGGCCGAACGACGCTTCGATCCCGTGATGCTGCGGGAAGCCATCTCGCACCTGACCGACGCCCTCGACGCGCTGCGGACCGAGCCGCGCTTCAAGCTCGCTGAGTCCGCCGCCCAGGCAATCACCGAAGCGCAGAAGCTGTTGGGCGCGCGGCGGAAGTTCTCGATTTCCGGTGGCGGCATTTAGAGTTTGATGCGTCTTTCAGTGAGCGCCTGCGCGCTCGATCATCGCGCCTATGATGTTCGAATAATCGTCTGTCCAGGGCCGCCCGCCATCGGCTTCGAGATCCGTCCAGAAGCCAGAAGCCTTAGCCCGGGCCAGCGCGTCCGGGTTGCGGGACACAATGACCACCTCCGACGCCGTCACCCCCAGGCTTTGCGCCGCCTCGTCCGGCCTGAATATCTGATAGGCGGTTCTCGCCCCGGCGGCACTGGCGATCCGCGCCACGACCTGCTTCAAAGCAAGGTGGCGGTTGGAAATGTGGAAAACCAGCACGCCGCGATCGCCGAGACGTTGGAGATAGAGCTGCATCGCCTCCACTGTGAGCAGGTGAGTGGGAACCGAGTCGGATGAAAACGCGTCGAGGAGAAGCAGATCGAACGCGTCCGGCGTCATGGCGGCAAGCTTGATGCGCGCATCGCCGGTGATGATCGCGGCGTCCGGTTGGCACTGGCTCATGAAGGTGAAGCGTGCGGCGTCGGTCGCAACCTTGACGATCAGGGGATCGATCTCGAAGAAGGTCCAGGTCTGGCCTGGCCGAGAATAGCAGGCGGATCCTCCAAGGCCGAGGCCCACGACGCCGACGCGATCGGCATCACTGAACATGGTAAGGGCCTGGCCGATCGGCGTTTCGGGGGCATAGTAGGCGCGGGGTCGCAGGCGGTCGCCGGAAAGCGATTGGGCGCCATGGATCGTTGTGCCGTGCATCAGCGCCCGAACGCCGGACTCGGGAAGGTCCACGATCCTGACGACGCCAAAGAAGCTGCGATCCGACCAGACGGGCGAGACAGGCGCGATGCTCCATCCGGTCCCGATGGCGCAGGCAAGCGCGAAGGCAGCGCCCAGGAGGCCGCGCCGGGCCGATATCAGGGCCGCAAAGGAGGGGGCGAGGAGCGCCAGCTGCGCGGCCGCAGGCGGCGAGACGCCCGCCGCCCTAAGACCGACCGCCGCCACGAGAGCCAGCCCGGACGCGGCCAGCAGAATCCGGGTGGTCCGCCCGATGCCCGCCTGTCCGATGGACAGCAAGGCCAGAGAGACGACCAGCATGAGGGGGTATTCGACCACGCTGTCGAAGAGGAGCGGCGCCAGCAGAGCGTTGAATGCGCCCCCAAGGACGCCGCCAAGCGACATGAAAAGATAGAATTGCGTGAGGTGTTCGGCGGCGGGCCGGTGGGCGTTGAGGGCGCCATGGCAGGCCAGCGCGATGACGAAAAGCGCGAACAGGTCGGCGCCCATGGCGAGCCAGATCGATCTGGGACCGGCGCCAAGCAGCATCAGCGCGGCCATCGCGGCCGCCAGCGGAGCGATCGTCAACACCAGGCTGTGGGGCAAGATTCGCGCCTTGCTGAAAGCAATCACGAAGGTGACGAGATAGATCATCAGTGGCGGCGCCCAGAGGAAGGGCGCGGCGGCAATGTCGGTCGTTATGTGGGAGGTCGCGCCCACGAGAAGGCTGGAGGGCGCGAAAGACAGCGCTAGCCAAATCACCCTCCGCCGCCAGGTGGGCGAGGCGGTCGAGGCCGGATCGGCGCCCGCCCGGCCGAAGGGACGGCCGCTGACGGTCCAGCCGGCATAGAGCAGCATGCAGGCGAGGAGGGCGTAACCGCCCGACCACATCACGGACTGGTCGGCGAGCGGCGCGAAGGGCTCGATCAGCAACGGATAGACGGCAAGACCGATCAGGCTGCCGATATTGCTGGCGGCATAGAGATGATAGGGGTCCGACGCATCGGGCCGGCCAGAACGGGCATACCAGTGCTGGATCAGCGGCGCCGTCGCCGACAGGGCCGCGAAGGGCGGAGCGATCGAAATGGCGAACTCGCCTGCCAGCCATAGCACAGGATGATCGGGATCGGGATCGCCCAGCACGCGGGAAATGCCCAGGGGCAGGCAGGCGAACCCGGCGACGAGGACGAGGGCGTGGACGCACACCTGGGCGCGTGTCGAGCGCAGCCGCCCAAGCAGGTGGGCATAGGCGTAACCGCCCAGGAGCGCCGCCTGAAAGCAGACCAGCGAGACATTCCAGACGGCGGGCGCTCCGCCCAGCAGCGGCGTCGCCATGCGCGCGAACATCGGCTGAACCAGAAAAATGAGGGCGGCGCCCAGAAAGGCGGTGACGACGAAGGGCGCCGCCATGACGCCTGCGTCCCGACGAAGGAAAACGCCCTCGGCCATGCCCGGATCCCCGAATCGTGCGGAGCGAGCCAGCTCCGCCCGCCCCGCCGGAGCCAATCAGAACAGGCCTAATTTGCGATTAATCAGCCGTCGACGCCGTCACCTTTGCCCTGTGGAGCCGTCGATGACCGAGCCCCGCAGACGCGCCATGCCCTTGATCCAGCGATCATAGTCGCCGGCCTTGCGCTGCATGTAAGTGAGGACCTGGGGATGCGGCAGGATGAGAAAGCGCTCGGCCGCCAGCCCGCCGATGACGGCCTCGGCGACCTCGGCCGGAGAGAGAACGCCATCGACATTCTGCGCGCCCGCAGCGCCGCCAAGCATGGGAGTATCTACCGCCTGCGGACACAGGATCGAGACGCCGACGCCATGTTGCCGATGAGCGATCGCGAGATGCTCGGCGAACCCGACTGCCGCGTGCTTCGTCGTCGAGTAGACGGCGCTGCCGATCTGCGAAAGGAGGCCGGCGGCGGACACGGTGTTGAGAAAATAGCCCTCCCCTCGCGCGATCATGCCGGGGAGCGCCGCGCGCGCCGCATGGACGTGCGCCATGACGTTGACGCCCCAGCCAAGCACCCAGCCAGCGTCGGGCGTCGAGGCGGCGTTGTCGATGTCGGGATCACGGATGGACACGCCGGCATTGGAGCAGAAGAGATCGATACGGCCGAATGCGCCCTCGGCGGCGCGCGCGATCCTCTGGACATCCGCCTCCTTCGTCACGTCGGCCTCGACGGCGATGCCGCCCACCGTATCCGCGACGGCTTTCGCGCCCGCGCCATTAAGGTCGGCGACGATCAGCGCCTTTGCGCCTTCGGCGTGGAAGCGTTCCACCATCGCCTTGCCGATGCCCGAAGCGCCGCCCGTGACGATGACGATCTTGCCGGCGAGGTTCATTGAGCCTTGTCTCCGAGAAGCCGAGCGCAGGTCGGCGTAAAGCCTGATCGGATCGGCCTGAATCAGGTCGATCGCTGAATCAGTCTCACCACCAATGAAACAATAGCGACTTTTTTCGATTGATCGGGAGCGGGTTGATCCAGATCAATCGAAGGTTGCTCCAGCTTGCAGTAAACGCTCAGTCCTGGACCGCGTCAAAGTCGATCAGTTCCGGGCGCGATAGCGGCCAGGAGCGGAGCCAACTGCACGTTTGAACATGGTGGAGAAGTGGCTGTGGCTACGCCACCCGCATGCCGTCGCGATCTCGCCCAGCGGCATGTCGGTTTCCACCAGCAGCGTCTTGGCGCGCTCCATGCGCCGCTGCATCAAAAAAGCGTAGGGAGCCAGTCCGGTCGCCCGCCGGAAAACGCGGCTGAAGTGGGATTCGCTGACACACGCCACCGAGCTCAGTTCACTCAAGCCAATATCCGACGCCAGATTGACATCCATGAACTCGACCACCCGTTGCAGGCGACGCGGCGATAAACTCGTGGTCGGCGTGGCGCTATGAGTGCCAATGGTCGAATGGCGATGCAAAACGCGGGACAGCAACGTGTGCAGCAGCCCATCCCAGTAAAGCCGGCCCAGAGGGGCGTGTTCGCTGGACCCGAGCGCGGCCGCCCCGACCAACGCCTCGATCACAGGGTCGCGCGCGCCCAGCGCATCCTGCAGGGGCGACTGGCGGGGATCCCGATCAAAGTCGGTTGCGATGGCGTCGAAGCTCGACGGTCCCAGATAGAGGTGGGCGAAATCAACGGGACCTTCGGTGCGCCAGGTAAAGGCGGAGCCGGCCGGGGTCACGCTGTAGCAGCCCTCGTCCAGAGTGTTGTGGGCTTCGCGGCCTTCGCCCTTGCGCCGTATTTTTTTTGGACCGCCAAGATGGAGGGTGATGTAATGATGGTCGATTGGCGGCTGAATAATATCGGGCGCAACGCCTCGCCATCTTCGCACGAGGACGGGCGAGGAGGCGAGCAGGCGCCCGCTAGACACCGGAGGGCCGGAAAGCGTATCGCCCCAAGCGATCGGGCTCAGCATTTCAGATTCGCCAAGGGTTTGGCTGTATGGAGTTTCTGCTTTCCTGCTCAAACTTGCGCTCCTCTGCTGTAATCGGCGCAGACCCCCGCAACATCGGAACGCGCGCATGCCGAGCTTGTTCATCCAGCGACGAAAAAACCGGGGCGCCGGCAGCCTGCCGCGCCTGTTTAAGCTGGAGAACAGCGATGAATCGCCGACTTTTTCTGCCTGTGCTGTTGGCCACTTCGGCCCTCAGCGGCTGTTTTCTGTTCCAGAGCGACGAGATGAGCGAGCAGCCCGCGTCCGCAACGCCGTTCGCACCCATGGCGCAGACGACAATGCCGATGCAACGTACGGGGCAAGGCGCGATGCCGGCGCAAGGCGCGATGCCGGCCCAGGGCATGCCCGCAGCCGGCATGGCGATGACCGGAATGACCGAAGGGAAGATGCTTCTGGAGACGATGGCGCGGCAGTCGGGCCGTGCAGCCTACACCCCGTCCACCGGGGTCAAGTTCAAGGCAAGCGACAACGTGTATCTCAAGAGCGCGCTGGCGGTGGACTTCACCTATCGCAAGGCGAGCGTGACCTTGCCCTTGTTCGAGGGTCGCTCGCCGCGCGGCGAGCCGGTCTACTACATCGTCACCGAGAGTTCCGACTTCGAGGTCGCCCGCTCGATGGGGATCAACTTCGCGCCCAAGATGGCTGCGGCGGCCCGATCGCCCGGAGCCCAGATGGTGACGATGGACGGCGGCATGCTGAAATTCCGCGGCAATGTCGATTTCGCGCCCGAGTACAAGGTCGTGCCGGGCGACGCGCCAACCTACTTCCCGCCCAAATCATTCCAGCCAGGCGCTGTCGGAGACGCCGAATGGTCCTCGATGGCGGTGCTGCCCAGCGGCCAGGTGCTTAACGTGCAGATGGTGAGCAACGCCAGCGGAAAGCACGACCGGGCGCTGTCGATGGACATGCAGAAGCGCACCGTCACGATGTCGCTGCTCGACGGCTTCCACAACGGCAAGCAATACTACTACCACCTGGTCACGGACGTATCGGCCGACCTCCCGGCCGTACTCGAGAAGGGTGTATTCACGCCCCGCCTCGCCAAGGCGCCTACTTTTGGAAAATCGGTCGCCGGAGACGGCTCCTCGCTGCTTGGCTTTTCGCCGGTGCTCAACGGCACGACGAAGCTCGGCTCGGGCATGGATCAGGGCTTCTCGACCTCTCTGGCCAATGGCGGCATAGACCCGATCAACATCTTCCCGATCCCGCCGAAAAACGATGACTCGTCACAAGGCAACAACTACAGCCCGCTGTGGGATGCCCACGTCAACATGTGGACGCCTGAGGCGGTCGCGTCCGGGAAGGTGCGCCGTATCACCTCTCTCAGCGATCTCGAAGGGCTGGTGCGCAGCGGCATGGTGACCAACGCCTCGATCAATCCGCCGGGACCCGCCAACCCCTATGTCGCCGGATTGCGCTCGACCCAGGCGATCATCAATTGCCCGGTGATCGCTCAACCCGACCTGCCGCCGCAATAGACTGCGACGTGTCTGTCGCCTGCGAGTCTGAAGGTCTCGCAGGCGACCGGGAAGGCAAGCGGCAGATGCGGGTTCTTGCCTGCTAAGCCCTCGAAAACTTCTTGAAGGTAGGC
>JAWXBJ010000122.1:0-5706 GCA_034439955.1 Alphaproteobacteria bacterium | reverse complement strand
GGCGATCGGGGCGCTGGCGGTGATCATCGACACGCGGTCCCAGATCGAACCGCCGCCTCCGGCGGTGGCGTTGGCGAGCACGGAGTTGAGATCCGGTCCGGCGAACATCTGCTTGGCGGCGTCGGCGATCGGGCGCGTGGCCTTGGCGTTGACCTTGAGCTTGGTGGCGACACCGCCCGCATCCTTGAGGCGCGACTTGCCCCAGGTCACGTCCTGGAGCTTGATGGCCTGGTCCTTGACGAAAGCGGCCGCGCTGGAAATGCGGCCTGCATCCTCGGAGTTGGCGGAAAGGGCGATCTGGAGCGCTTTCTCGCCACCCTTGAGCGTGCGGGCGTAGCCGACATCGTTGCGCATGCCGGACATCACGCGGTCGCGGCCGTAATAGGCGTCAATGTCGCGGACGGCGACCGAGAATTCCTTGTTCTGTGCAGCGAGCATCGCGCCGTAGGAAATCCAGCCCGACGACAGCTGGTCGGGATTTTGCGCGCCGAATGTGTCGAGCGCCTTGTCGAGCTGGTCGGCGCCGGCGATCGGAGAGGAGCGGATCGTCGAGACTTCGCCCTGGTAGTCGGCGTAGGCGGCGGCGGCGCTTTGCAGGACACGAGGCGGTTCGGCGGTACTTGGCGTCTGGGCCTGAGCGGACAAGGGCGCACACATAGCGGCGGCCAGGACTGTCGATTTCAGCCAGGTTGCAAGGCGCATGGAACCTCCCTTGGTACAACAAATCGCGGAGTAGGCGAACTGTAGCAGACTCGGCCCGCAATGTGCTTCCAAAAACCACGGTCTCTGACAATTATTTACGAGCAGTTAGGACGACGGATGAAACTGCCCGCTTCGCGAGCCGGCCGGACCCCAGGGAAGCCGTCATGACCGCCCGCCAGGCGGTCTGGACGGGTCTCGCACTCCTCGCGGCGGTCTGGGGCCTTGTGCTGGGTGTCCCGTTCTGGCTCGGAACCGGGGCTCTGGCCTGCGCGCTCACGCCGACGATTGCGGGGGCGTTCGTGCGCGGCTCGGCGAGCGAAGATCAGGTCAATGAGCTGGAAACCGTCCTCTGGGTGGCGCTGGCGACGCTGGGGGTCGCCAGCACGGGCGGGGCCGGATCGCCGCTCATTCTTCTCTATGCTGCGGCCATCAGCCAGGCCTGGGCGGCGGGACGGGTGAGGCTGGTCGCGGAAACAGCGGGCTTTTGCGTTCTGGGATACGCGCTGGCCTCGCTCGCGAGCGCCAACGGGCCATGGCTCGACCCGGAACACGCCGGGACTTTGGCAATGGTCTATGGCTTCAGCGCGCTGGTGCAGATCGCCGCGCTCGCGGTGCGGGCGGCGGCATTGGGGCGCGGCGGCGGCGATGCCCCGGGGCCGATGTCGGAACCCGCCCTGGCGTTGAAACTGGGGCAGGCCGAACGCCGGTTCCTGGAGGCGGAGGCCAGCGAGCGCGACGCGCGCGCCGACGCCAATGCGGCCCGCCACGCGCTCGATGCGCGCACGAGGTTTTTCGCCCAGACCAGTCACGAGTTGCGGACGCCGCTGAACGCCATCATCGGTTTCGCCGACATGATGAAGAACGCCGTCTACGGCCCCCTGCCGCCGAAATATCGCGAATACGCCGGACTGATCCACGAGGGGGGCCAGACGCTGGAAATCGTCGTGGACGATGTGCTCGACCTGTCGCGGATCGAGGCCGGACGCTATGAGATCGCGCCTGACCTTGTCAGCCTGACGGATCTCTGCGCGGACGCCGTGCGCTTCATGGCGGACATGGCGGAGCGCAAGAAGATCGCGCTGACCCTCCAGACGGACGGAGACGTCGAGGCGTTCGCGGATTCGCGCGCGGTGCGCCAGATCGCGCTGAACCTCGTTTCCAACGCGCTGAAATTCACGCCGGAGGGCGGTCAGGTGACCGTTGCGGCGCTGGCGTCGGCGGGCGGCGCCCTGCTCGCGGTCTCGGACACCGGCGCCGGCATCGGCGCCGAGGAGCTGGTGCGGCTGTCACGCGCCTATGAGCAGGGCGATGAGGGCCGGAAGCAGAAAGGCGCAGGGCTCGGACTGTCGGTGGTGCGGGCGTTCGCCGAGCTGCATGGCGGCCGGCTCGACATCGAAAGCCGGAAGGGCGGCGGCTCTACGATCGCGGTCTATTTTCCCGGCGCCCCGGAAATGAATCCGCCGGACGGCGAAACGCAAAGACCCTGAATCCCGAGCGGACTCAATCCGACCGGGGAGGAAGGGGGCCCATTGAGCCGCAAGGCGGCGAAGCGCAGGGGGGACAAGGAAAGGAAGATTCTCGGGTCGCGCTTCGCTTGCCCGAGAATGACTTCTCTCAATGCCTTGGCCCCTCCGTCACGCTCGTCCTTCGATACGGACCTTTGGCCCGGCTCAGGATGAGGCGTCGCGATCCACCTCCCCCGACTTTGCCGGTGGAGGACGGGCGCCGGTGGAGGTGGGATGGGCCAGTTATTTTTTGGGCGGGGCGTAGGTCGGGCCGGGAATGAGCACGAAATGATGGGCGGCGCGCAAATCGCCCGTCTCGAAGAGGATGCGCACCGGCGTCTTGTCGGCGGCCCGGGGCGAGGGCGTCAGTTCAAGCTGGATCGCCTCGCGCGGGTCGAGCGCCTCAAGGCGGGCGATGACGGCGGCGGGAAAGTAGAAGACGCGGATCGCCGCCCCGGCGCTGTCCGTCTCGCGCACGACGTCGCTCGCCCATTCGGGCCGGGCCATGGAACGCGGCGCCGGCGCCAGAGCCGAGAGTTTGCGGGCGGCGGGCTTCAGCGTGTGCGACGGGCCAAGCCAGGGTTCGGCGAGACGCCTGGGGTCGCGCACGAAAATCTGGACGGCGGAAGGCGCGGGGACGCCCGCCGGGAGCGCGACGGCGAGGCGAAGATCGTCGGCCGTGCTGGCGCCTACCGGGCGGCGCAGGCCCAGCATCACGCCGCTTGCCGCGTCGGTCTGGCTGACCGCCCAGCGGTCGTAGAGACTGCGCGAGGCGGCCCAGACCCCATGGGCGGCCGGGTATTC
The DNA here is from genome assembly GCA_034439955.1 of Alphaproteobacteria bacterium. Classification (GTDB taxonomy): domain Bacteria; phylum Pseudomonadota; class Alphaproteobacteria; order Caulobacterales; family Hyphomonadaceae; genus UBA7672. Next base: position 2,695 of record JAWXBJ010000122.1, on the reverse strand, counting down.
GAGATAGCCGATCTTCTGGAACTGACCGTAGCTATCGCGCACGGTCGCGGCCACGTCGCGGACCGAGGGATGCTCGCAGCCCAGCGAGCGGGCGTGGGCGCCGACTTCGGCGGCGAGGCGTCCGACCTTGGCGCTGTCATAGCCGGCGCGCAGCAGTTCGCCCTCGGTCTGGTAAAGGCCGGAAGCGAGGGCGTGACGCTCGCCGTCGGAAAAGAGGTCGCAGGCGCGGTCGGCGGCGGAAATCGCGGCGCGTTCGAGGAAGGTGCGCTCGACGCCGGTGTTGTCGGCGCGCGCGGGGGCGCCTGACAGGGCGAGGGCGGCGAGGGTCAGCAGGGCGGCGCGGAGGGGCGGGCGTCTCATGGCGCGCACCATAGGGAGACGGGATTGAGGATGGGTTAGCGCGCCATCTCTCTTGCTGTTTGTTTTCAGCCCGCCGGGAAGCGCATGGTGAAGACTGTGCCGCCATCGCTCTCGAGCGTGTGGGATCCGCCCAGCTGGTCGACGAGGCCGGCGATGAGGCGGCTGCCCATGCCGGTTTTTTCACCGGGCGCGTAGCCGCGGCCGCTGTCGCGGATGACGAGGCGCGCCATGGGCTGGCCGGCCTCCAGCACGATCGAGATGTTCCCGGCCTCGCCTTCCGGGAAGGCGTGCTTGAAGGCGTTGGAGACGACCTCGTTGACGATGAGGCCAAGCGAGAGCGCCCGGTCAGCGGACATCGTCAGCTTGTCGAGCTGTGTCTCCAGCCTGACGGCCGGTCCGTTGGCGGCCTGGAGTTGTTCGACGAGCGTGCGGATATAATCGTCCACGGTCAGCGTCTCGAACTGGTTGGATTCGTACATGTGCTGGTGCACGGCCGTCATGGCCTGGATGCGCCGCGCCAGATCGTCCTTGATGTCGGCCGCGACAGGCTGGAGCTTCACCATGGCGGCGACCATCTGCAGGTTGTTCTTCACCCGGTGATGGATTTCCTGCAGCAGGACCCGGTTCTGCGAGACAGCCAGTTCGAGGGCGGAGCGGGCGCGGACATTGCGCCGCATGAGGACGATCATCCAGAAGCAGGTGAGAAGAAGGGCCAGCCAGATCGGCGTCGTCATCGCCACCGTTGACCAGAGGCGCTTCTGGTTTTCTTCGGCGATCAGGGCATTGGAGATGCTGGCGATCGCGATCACGGGAAGGGTGTCCACCCGGGCGTAGGCGATGGTGCGCCCGACGCCGTCGATGGGCGAGACGGCGCGATAGACGCCGGACGGGCTGGCCGGAAGATGCTCGGTGAAGAGCTCGTTGTCCGAAAGATCGATGCCCTCGTCCGGCACGGGATAGCGGGCGATAAGCTGGCCATCGTCACGCACGAAACCGAGCGCGGAATTGGCGCCCAGCCCGGCCGTCGCCCAGTCGTCCGAGAGCATGTCGGCGGGGGCGTAAATGACGGCGATTCCCGCGAAGGCGTTCTTGCGAGTGAGACGGCGGGCGATGGCGAACACCTTGTCGCCCTGCGCGGCGGGGACGATCAGCGGGCTGATGCGCCACTCGGCCCCGTCCCTCAGCTCCTGAAAGTAGTCGCGTCCGGAAATGTTGAGCGCCGCGAACTCCAGCGCGCCGGTGGCGCGCAGGTCGCCGGCCGCGTCGAAGACCAGCACGAAAGACGCGCCCTGCACGCCATCGCGTCCCTGGCGCCGGCCGGAGACCGTGCCCGACGAGAATCGCGCGGGATCGGGTCCGAGCTGGCTGTCGAACTGCTCCAAAAGCTGGAGGTCCGTGGCGGTGACGAGGGTGATGCGGGCGGCGGCAAGCCTGGCTGCAGAGGCGATGCGGGTCTCGGTCGCCTCACGCTCGGCGCCCTGCCTGCCCCACACCAGAATCACTGCGAGGAGGATGATCAGCACAGGCAGGAGCAGGATGAGGCCGACCGCCGATTTCAGCGATCCTTCCCCGGACTTTCCGCGCGCGCCGATGAATGATGCAGCAGACATACCGACAGAACCGCCCCGTTGACCTATGAGGAACGGGCTATCGCCGTCCCTCCCCTTGCTAGGTTCTTTACAGCAGGCCGACCTGCCCGCGCTAGCTTATGTTAAGTTTCTGCAAGCGTTGCTGCGTTGTGTCTTGCGTGCGTGCGCCTTGCCTCGACCTCGAAGCCAGGTTTCCGAATTTGCTTACAAATTCTCCCCCGCCGCTTCGCGGCTCAGCACCTCCCCAGTTTGCGAATGAGCGACGCAATCACCACCGGCGCGGCGCCCCCTACCTGACGGCCTCGGTGAGGAAGTGACGCCCGGCGCGGTCCTCGATCTCGATCACCCAGAGATCGCGGTCGGATGTGGCGCGACGCGCGATCAGGGCGTCCACCGCCGCCTCGTCCGGGTCGTCGATCCCAGCCGGGAGGCGCTCGAAGCCGGCCGCACCTTCCATCGAGAAGGCAGGCGCGTAGAGCTGGGCCTTGCCGCGCTCGCGGCAGACTTTCAGCAGCACGTCGCCGCGGCCGGCATCGCCCCGGCGCACGATCGTGACGAAGGCGCCGGCCGCCTGCGCCCGGCGCATCAGGGCCGCCACCCAGAGGTGCGAGGGAAGGTCGCGCATGGCGCATCCTGCCATAGCGGAGGATCGGCCGAAACTGGCTCGGCGGTTGCAACCCGCTGTGCAAGAGGGGCTTAACCCCTCATTAACCGCACGCCCCGGTCCAGGGCGGGACAGGAGACGC
>JAWXBJ010000121.1:0-44640 GCA_034439955.1 Alphaproteobacteria bacterium | reverse complement strand
TCTCAAGGGCCTGGCGCCCACCTATGGCTACCCGCTCGTCGGCCGGATCTGCAACACGCTCTGCAAGCTGACCAGTGACGAGGTCAGTGAGCGCCAGGCGCCGCTGGCGCTCCTGCGGGCCCATGTCGATGCCGTGAGGGCGATCGTCAAGAACAAGATCAAGGCCGATGATCACCCGATCGGCCTCGCCCTAGCCGCAGAACTGGAAGCGCAGATCAAGAAGCTCGTGCCGGCGACCCCGCACGCCTGAATGGCCGCCACAAAGTCATGACATGACGCGGTCGAACGTTTCCTCGACCACGCTGTAGCCCGCCTCCTGGGGAATGCGCAGGAGGCGCACGCCGTCCCGCTCAACCAGTTGAGGCTCCACCGTCACGACCGTCCGCGCCCGGGCCTGCTTCTCGGCCTCCCGTGCGTTATGCGCCCGCGCCAGCATCTCCAGGTTTAGGCGGGTCGGAAACATCAGCTTGGCCTCACCCGCCCGCCTTTGCTCAAGCAAGGCGGTTGGCTCGATCCAGACGTGATCCACGGCCTCCCGTCCGTCATGACGTGCAATCTGTGAGGCAGGCGCAACCGCAAGATAGAAGCGTGTGTCGTACCGTCTTGGCTCGAAGGCTGGCGTGATCCCGTGGGCGAACGGCGCCAAAGCGTCGAGCGCCAGCGTCAATCCCGCCTTCTCCAGCACATGGTGGAACAGGGACGGCTCAGCCTCCACCGCGCCCCTCAGCCCGTCCAGCCTGCGGCAGTCCTCCAGGTCGGCGGATGCACCGTCGCAGGCGCGAGTCGCGAGAAGAAGCCCGCTCTCCTCGAATGTCTCGCGCGCCGCCGCGACGCGCAAAGCGCGCTCGTCGGCCGAAAAATCACCGTTGCTCCGCGCGTCCCACTCGGGCGCCCGATCGGCCGCCGCGACCTTGCCGCCGGGGAACACCCATGCGCTCGCGCCAAACGCCATCGCGGCGTTCCGTCGGATCATCAGCACTTCAAGCGTTCCGGCGTCCCGCACGAGGAGAACCGTCGCCGCAGGGCTTGGAACGTTCAATTCGGTGTTCATTGCGACGGGACCTCGTCCGTTTTGTTGAAAATTGCACCATCGCGCTTCGGCTGACCTTCAGCCAAGGCTGGTATCTATCCGGAATACGGGATTTACAGCACGGCCATGCGTCGCAGGGCCAGAGCAAGGGATACCTGGCGACCATGGCGGAAACGCGCGCTGCACACCTGAGGCTGGTCGCCAGGGGCCCCGCCCCTGTCGCCGCCCGGTCTCCCCGGCTTCGCTTCAAGCCCATTCTCCGCCTGCAGGACGGCGCTTCCTTCGGAATGCACGTCGAGACGGAGTTCAACTTCGAAGATACATTCAGTTCGCGTCACCTGAGCGACGCCGCCCACCCATCGGCCGCCGCCTGGCTTGGCGACATCATCGAGCGGGCGGCGCGCCTCGCTCACGACACCGACAACCGGTCGCGCCCCATTTCGATCACCGCGCCGCTGGCGGCTCTGGCGGACCTAGACACCCCGCTGGCGACGGAGGCCGCGATCCGGCGCACGAAACTCTTGCCACAGGAAATCAGGATCGACTTCGACGACGCCTCGGTTTGTGCGCTGGAAGATCTGGCGCTCGATCGGCTGGACGCGGTGCGCAAGCGCGGCTTCCGCGTCGGCCTCGACGCGCGGCGGAGTTGGCGCACGGCGATGGGCGCCCGCGCCCGCATGACGTTTGAGACGGTTCGCCTCGACCCGAACGTCTGCCAGGCTCTCGACATTCCGCTGTCGCGTCTTGAAGTCGCATCGGCAGACGGCGTCGCTCTTATCGCCGAAAACGCCCATTGGCGCGACGCCGAAAGGCTTGCCGCCCTGGGCGTCCATTTTGCAATGGCGCCGCGCGCCGACAGCTGACGGTTTGTATGCCTTGAGGTTCAGGCGGCGGGAACGGCGACGCTCTGCTGGCGCGATTCATCCAGCGCGTTGAGCTTTTCCAACAGGTATTCGAGATCGGCCCTCGGGATCGCCTGGAACTGTGTCAGCACGCGCTCGATCATGCGTTGCCGGAAACGCTCCTTGTCGCCGGGCGCGCCATCCATCTCGGTCTTGTGATAGACTTCGATCGCGAACCGGAAAGCGGTGAACATGCCCGCCGGCAGGCCCGCCCGCTCGAAGATGGTCTTGAGCCCCAGCGTCCCCGCGTCATGAATCATCAGCCATGCCTTGGCGCGTGGCACGCCCGAGAGTTCCGCCATGGCGTGCTCGACGAAGGGCACATGACCCAGGCACAGCGCCCGCATGATCAGGGAGGGCGTCAGCCGCCCATTGAGGTGCAGCTGCTGGACGAATCGGCTGGGCTCCGAGGTCAGTCCCGCCTGCTCCACCAGATCCAGCGTCGCCCGCTCCCGCGCGCCGGACGCGATTTCGATCGCCAGCTGCGGCGGCAATTCGTGCATGTTGACCAGCCGGTCGAAGAGTTCGCCCGTCACCAGCGACACCAGCTTCTCGGTGATATGGATCGGCAGGCTCGGACGGGATATCAGGGCTTCCTTGATGCCTTCATCGGTGCTGAAGCGCTTGAAGACGTTTGAGTACGCGGCGTCCGAAAAGCTTGCCCCTTCGTTCAGCGAAGCCGCCTCGACTGCCGCGCGGTCGCCATGAAGCGTGATTGTCTCGGTGAGGGCCGGAGACAGGCTAGCGCGTTCAGCCACGGCGACCTGTTTCGCCGCCGGACTGCTGAGCACGATCGCGATCAGGTCCTCTTCCGTCAGCACGGGCGAGTTCTTGAGGATGGGCGTCGCGACAGCATCGACATCCCGCGCCAGCCGCAGCGCTAGGTCGTGCGGCAAGTTGGGCGAGTTGCGTAGCGTCACGGCCAGCGCCCGCCGGACCAGCACGGCGGTGTCCGCTGCGAGCATCTCCAGAATTTGCTGAACATGAGCCCGATCGGCGCCGTCCAGCGACAGGCCGTCGATCCGCCGGCAGATCTTGTGGGCTGCGTTGGCCCGTTCCTCGGGGCTGTCGCCGCGCACCAGCCTGCGGATATCGTCCTGGGTAAGAGCAGCGCGCATCGTGGCGATCGTCATCTATTCCAGCCTGTGGGCTTGAACTGCTGTACAAAATGACAATTGCTCCGCCACGTTAACAAGCATTTACACGGGGCGCGGGATCGGCGACGCCAGATTCGGCGGGGCCGACGCAAAGGGAGCGAAAAGAATGCTGCTCAACGGCATCAAGGTGATTGAACACGCTACTTATTTTGCGGCGCCTGGGGCAGGAGGAATCCTCTCCGACTGGGGCGCGGAGGTGATCAAGATCGAGCCCCCTGGCGGCGACCCGGTGCGCCATAACTTTCCGACGAAGGGCACCGGCAAGGAACACCTGACCGACAACCCGGCCTTCGACGGCGACAATCGCGGCAAGAAGTCGATCGTGGTCGATACCCGCACCGAGGACGGCCGGGAAATCGTTCGCAAGCTCGCCGACACTGCGGACGTTTTCCTCACCAATGTCCGCCCCGGCGGCATTGAGCGTTCGGGGTTGGGCTATGACATCTTGTCGAGGCGCAATCCAAGGCTGGTTTACTGCGCTCTCACCGGCTACGGGCTCGAAGGTCCCGACGCCAACGCGCCGGGCTTCGACGTCGCCTCGTTCTGGTCCCGCTCCGGCATCGCCCGGCTGACGGCGCCGAAAGGGTCCGAGCTGTTTCCCATCCGCACGGCCGCAGGCGACCACACCACCAGCATCACCGCCGTCGCCGCCATAAACGCGGCGCTCATTGAGGCGTTGAAAACCGGCAAGGGCCGTCTCGTCGACGTGTCCCTGTTGCGGACCGGCCTCTACACCATCCACACCGATCTCGCGATCCAGCTTTTCTTTGATCGCATCGCCTCCACCCGCCCGCGCGCCGAGGCCTACAACCCGCTGACCAATTTCTTCCGCACAAGCGACGACGCCTGGATATGCATCGTCGCCCGCGCCGGCAATTCCGACCTGCCGCGCATGGCCCGCGCCTTCGAGCTGCCCGGCATTGACACGGACGAGCGCTTTACGTCCGGCCGCGCCCGCCGCGACAACGCCGTCGTTATCACGCAGATGTTCGACGCGGCATTCGCGAAGTTCACCAGGGCCGAAATGGCGGCCCGCCTCAACGCCGAGGAAATCGCCTGGTCGCCTGCGCAAACGCTTGCCGAAGTCGCCGTGGACCCGCAGGTGATCGCGGCTGGAGGTATTGTCGACATGCCCTCGAAAACGCCAGGGCAGACGTTCCGGTCACCCGGCGGGCCCGCCCGGTTCGTCGGCGCCGACGACGGACCCAAGGGTCCGGGTCCCGGGCTTGGCGAGCATTCGCGCGAAATACTCGCAAGCGTCGGCTATTCGGGCTCTGAGATCGACGCCTTGATGGAAAGCAAGGCGGTGGCGTGAAGGCTTAGCCTTTCCGCGTTTCATCCTGCAGGTCGAACAGGGCCGCCATCAGGCCTGAAGCGAGTTGGGCCGCGCCCATCCGCGCCGCAAAAATCGCCTGCGCCTCGACAGACTCCGCGCGCGGCGCCGAAAGTTTGGCCGGCGCGATCTTGCCGGCGTCGGCCATTTCCACCGACGTCCCTGTCAGCTTGGAATACAGCTCCGCCGCTGTGAGGGCTTCGCCTGCCCGTGAGCGAAAGACATTGGAGTTCGCCAGCGCCGCGGTCGGGAAAATCTCTGACGCGGCGCCGGGCTCATTTGCGCGCGCCGCCCTTATCAGCCGGGACGCGTCGGCAGGCCCCATGAAGTGCGCTGTATAAAGCTCCGCCGAAGTCGCCGGTCGGCCGATCTTCTTTCCCAGGATCTTCGCGTTTTCCCGCGCCAGTTCTCCGGCCATCCGCGCGGAGAGGTCGGGATCATTACGGAGCGCCAGGATCGCCTCGCGCGAGCCGCCTTCGGTAACGCTGGCGCGGCCCTCGCCGCCAACATCGATCACCTTGGCCTCGCCTCCAAGGCCATGCTGGGTCCCATACCTGTCCACCATGCGAAGCCAGGTCTCGCTGGTGAACTGGAAGAGGCCGGTCGCGCTCGATGTGCTGGCCTTGGCCGAGGGGTCGAAATTGCTTTCCCGACGGGCTGTCCTGACCAGATAGTCGAAATCCGCGCCTGTAGCGCTGGCCGCCGTCCGCAGTGGGTCATCACGGCGCCACGCCTCGCGGCCGCATCCAGGGGAGCAGATGGATCGATCGACATGGTCATCCCGCAAGCTGCGCCATTGTCGGGCAGAGCCGGTTATCGAGAGATTAAGAACCATCACCGCCGCGCGGGCCCCACTTCCGCAATGGCGCGGCGCAGCGCATACCGGAAATGTCAAAGACAGCAGGAGGTCGCCATGCCCGCCCCAGTAGGCTCCCGGGCCAATCCGTCGAAATACGATCCGTTAACCAAGCTGGCCGAGGACGAACCCTACTTCGTCATCCGCGCCGACGACGTTCTGTCCAGCGCCCTCGTCGAGCTCCACGCCTATATCGGAGCCGGCCAGTCCGGCGCGGCCCATAACAAGCTCGCGGAAATCATGCAGCTCACCGCGACCAGGCCTCCCCGGCCCTCGGACTCGCCCAAATACCGCGAAACCTTCGCGATCTCGGCCTCGATGGAAAAATGGCGCAACGACCAGTGAGCGCGGCTCTTGCCGACTACGCCGCGAACGCCACAGTCCTCGTACCGCGTTGGCTCGCCATCGATCCGACGGACGTTCACGCCCCGGTCCTGCACCTCTTCCCCGACAAGCCGTCCCGTATCCTCGACATCGGCGCCGGCGTCGGCCGCGATGCTGGCTGGCTGGCTGGCCTCGGCCACAGCGTGCTCGCCGTCGAACCCGTCGATGGATTTCGCGAGGCCGGCCTCGCTCACCATTCCCGCCCGGGCATTGAATGGCTCGACGATCGCTTGCCTGAACTTGCAACCGTGATGGCCCGCGAGGAAACGTTCGACCTCGTCATGCTCACCGCCGTCTGGGCGCATCTCGATCCGGATCAGCGCCGCATCGCGATGCCCAATATCGCGGCGCTGCTTGTCGTGGGCGGACGTCTGCTGATGTCGATCCGCAATGGCTGGACGCCTCCGTCGCGTCCCACGTTCGATGCGGCGCCGGAGGAGACGATCGCCCTTGCCGCCGCCGAGGGCCTTTCGGTCATTCTCCACGCGCAATCCGACTCGATTCAGCCTGTCAATAAAGCAAACGGCGTCACCTGGACGCGACTTGCGTTCGAGAAGCGCTAAAGCGTCCGCGCCGTCATGCCGCCGTCGATCACCAGCTCGGCGCCTGTCACATAGCGGCTCTCCTCGCTGGCGAGCCACAGAACGCCCTCGGCGATATCCTCCGGCAATCCCTTGACGCCCAGCGGCACGCGCGCCGCCGAGAGCTCATCGAGGTCGGGCGCTGCGTTGGATCCCGGCGGCTGCCCCGGAAATCCCACCCAGATCGGGGTCTCGATGATGCCAGGATGGACAGAGTTGACGCGCACGCCGTCCTTCAGGGCCGCGCACTCGATCGCCACGGCCTTGGTGAAGAGGCGTACCGCACCCTTCGAGGCGCAATAGGCCGACAGCAGAGGCGCGCCGCGCAATCCCGCCACCGAAGAGATGTTGATGAACGAGCCGCTCTTGTGCCTGCGCATCAACGGCAGCGCAGCGCGCGTCGCCAGGAACACGCTGTCGACATTCACCGTTTGCTGACGGCGCCAGTCCGCGAGACTCATCTCGGTCACGAAGCCGCCAAGCGCGACGCCCGCATTGTTGACGAGTATGTCGAGACGGCCGAAGCGCTCGTCGATGCCGGCGACTGTCGCCGCCCAGTCGCTCTCGCTGGTGACGTCCTGACGATGAAAGCCTGCCGTCCCGCCCATGGCCTCAATCTCGGCGGCCGCCTCGCGCCCGGTTTCTTCCTGGATGTCCGTCAGCACCACCGACGCTCCCTCGCGCGCCAAGGCGATTGCGCACGCCCGCCCGATCCCGCTCGCCGCGCCCGTCACCAGCGCCACCTTCCCCGCCACACGTCCGCCAGTCGCCATGTCGATCTCCGAGGGTTCGCCTCCACAACATCATCACGTTGGCTCGGTCTTGACGACCCGGGTTAGATATGCAAAGTTTGCTTTGCATTTTGAAAAGGATACATGTCATGACCTCTCGCCGTCTTTCGGCCGCCGCACTGACCGGGTTGTCTGTATTGCCCATGCTGCTTATCCTGCCGTTCCGGGCGTCCCTGCCGGACCCAGTGCTTCTCGCGGCAGTCGTCCTCGGCGCCGGCGCGACGCTGGTGATTGGCGGCGTCGGCTGGAAGCGGCTCGATGAAACGGCGCGCGAAGCGCACAAGTCTGCCTGGTTTTGGGGCGCTTCCTTCGGCCTCCTCGCCTTGTTGATTGTCTTGGCCGGATTCCTCCTCACGCCGGGCGGCCCCGGACTTTTGGACCGGGTGCTGGCGGCGCTGCGTTCCGCAGACGCGCCATGGTCGCCCACCGCATCCGCCTTCGCCGTCGGCGCCATGTCGGTCGCAGTCATACAGACGCTTGCCTATGGACTTCTCTGGTCTCTCTGGTGGTTGCGGCGGCGCTGATGGCTCGGAACATGAAAAACCGCATCAAGGTGTTGCGCGCCGAGCGCGACTGGACCCAGGCCGACCTCGCCGAGCGCCTCGAAGTCTCGCGCAACTCGGTCAACGCCATCGAAACCGGCAAGTATGATCCGTCCCTGCCGCTGGCTTTCCGCCTCGCTGAGGTGTTTGGGCAGCGGATCGAAGAGATATTTGAGAAGGAGTGAGGAAGGCGTACCGCCAGCCCTCCTGCCCTCCAAGGAGGAGGCGCTCCGTGACAGACCCGGATAAAGGTCAGGAAAGGGGTCCTGGCTCCGCGCTGAATGGAGCCTCCCCCAACCTCACCCTTTCAGGGTAGCCGCTTGCGATTGCGATGTCGGGGCCCACATGCAGCGACACAGGCAGGAGATAAAAAATGTCGAGCGAGCTGGACAGACACAGTCATTGGGAGGGCGTCTACAGCACCAAACTGCCAACCGAAGTCAGCTGGTTCCAGACCCGTCCTGATGTGTCGCTGGAGCTGATCAAACTAACAGGCGCTCGCCTCGACGCTACGATTGTGGATATCGGCGGCGGCGCCTCCACGCTTCTTGATCATCTGCTGACCGAGGGGCGGTCATCACTGATCGTACTCGATCTTGCTGAAAGCGCCCTTGCGCATTCACGCTCTCGCCTTGGCGGGATTGCTGCTGATGTCGAATGGATTGCCACAGACGTAACCCGATGGCGCCCGGAGCGGCGCGTCCATCTCTGGCATGACCGCGCCGTCATGCATTTTCTGACGGAAGCGCGCGATCAGGCAGCCTACGTTCAATCGCTGCGCGCTGCGCTGCATCCGGGCGGCTGGGCCATCATCGCCGGGTTTGCCCCCGGCGGCGCGAGGCGATGCAGCGGGCTGGACATCGTCCAGCACGACGCCGCCAGCCTTCAGGCGCTTCTCGGCGACAACTTCGCACTCATGGCCACACGCGAGGAAACTCACCGCACGCCCTCGGGCGCTGACCAGTTGTTCCGCTACCACCTTTTCAAGCGGCAACAGGACAATTGAACCATTGCGGCCACACCTCTCGCCGCTCATCCCGGCGAAAGCAGGCCAACGGCCGCCCGGCACTATCGAAAACATGACGGCGCACCGAAAGCTCAATAGCTCTTTGGCAAGCCCAGCACGCGCTCGGAGATGTAGTTGAGGATCATCTCGCGCGAGACTGGCGCGATACGCGCGATCATCGCCTCGCGCATGTAGCGCTCGACGTCGTATTCCTTCGCATAGCCCATGCCGCCATGCGCCAGCACGCTCGCCTCGCACGCCGTGAAGCCAGCCTCAGCCCCGAGATACTTGGCCGCATTGGCCTCGGCGCCGCACTCCAGCCCCTGGTCGTAGAGCGTGGCCGCCTTGTAGGCGAGCAACTCCGCCGCGCTCAGCTCCGCCCATGACCTGGCCAGCGGATGCGCCACGCCCTGGTTCTGGCCGATCGGCCGGCCGAACACGATCCGCTCCTTGGCGTAGGTCGTCGCCCGCTCCAGCGCGGCGAAGCCAAGACCGATCGCCTCCACCGCGAACAGCACGCGCTCGGGATTGAGGCCCTGCAGCAGGTATTTGAAACCTGCCCCCTCCTCGCCGATCAGCGCTTCCTTGGGTATCTCGACATTGTCGAAATACAGCATGTTGCACTCGACCGCCTTGCGACCCATTTTCGGGATCGGCTTAGCCTCGATCCCCGCCATGTCGCAGTAGAAAAGCGACAGGCCCATATAGGGTTTCGCGGTCTTTTCCTTTGGCGTCGTGCGCGCGATCAGCAAAATCTTGTCGGCCCTCTGGGCGCCGGTTGTCCAGATCTTGCGGCCATTGATGACATAGCCCGCATTGGTTCGCTCCGCCTTGGTCTCCAGGCTGGACGTGTCGAGACCGGAATTGGGTTCGGTGACGGCAAAGCACATCTTCTGTTTGCCCGAGATGATGCTGGGCAGATACTCCTGGCGCTGTTCCGACGTGCCGAACTTCTCGATCGGTTTCGCGCCGAAAATGTTGAGGTGGATCGACGAACAGCCGGTAAAGCCCGCACCCGACCGGGCGACCGCCTGCATCATGATCGCGGCTTCCATCAGGCCCATGCCGGATCCGCCGACCTCCTCGGGCATGGCGATCCCGAGCCAACCGCCGGCCGCCATGGCCTTGGTAAACTCCTCGGGCCAGTCGCCGGTCTCGTCGGTCTTGCGCCAGTACTCCGCGTCGAACTGCAGGCAGACCTTTTCGACGGCGTCCTTGATCGCCAGCTGGTCCTCGTTCATCGGTGCGATCTGATGCATGGTGTCTCCGCGTGCTCACCGCCCGGTACGGCGGGCGATGGCCATCATGTCCGTGGCGATTGCGCCGCCGCTACAGTCTTGTCAAATCTTCGCGGCGAGAACCGGCTGGCCCACGGCTTCAAATTCCCGTCAGTGACCGCCTCGGCGATCATCTCGCCTACCGCCGGCGCCAGCAGCATGCCGTTGCGATAGAGGCCGAGGGCTGCGAAAACGCCCGGTATGGCGCTTTCACCCAGCATGGGCAGCCCGTCCGGTGTGCCCGGCCTTATGCCCGCCCACGAGTCGACCTCGCGTGCCAGAGACAGTCCTCCGAGGAGGCTGCACGCCGTCTCCCGCAATTCGTCAAGCCGCTCGCGGTTGGTTGTCTCGTCGGAAAGCCCCGGCTCGAGGGTTGCGCCCACCAGTGTCCAGCGAGCCTTCGGCGCGACATAGACCGAACCGACCCGGACAACGCGTCCCGGCGCGCCTATCCCCGCCTGCAGGGCGAGCATCTGGCCCTTCACCGGAAGGATGGCGCCAATACCGGGATGAAGCTCGGCGCCGTCCGCTGATTGGAAGAGTGGCAAGTCCTGGCTCGCGCCCGTCGCCAGCACGACGCGATCCCAGGTCCGGCCGTCCGGCGTCATGAAATGCGCGCCACAGGTGATGGACCCGACTCTTTCCCGGAAGTCGATCTCTCCGCCTGCGCGTTCCAGCGCCCTGACAAGCGCCGCCATCAGCAAGGGCGGATCGACCTGACCATCCGTCGGCAAAAGGACGGCGGCCTTGACGTCGCCGGTCACCGCTGGCTCGATTTGACTCAATTCGGCCCGGCTTAGCCTTTGGATGGGCAGAAACTGCTCACGGCAGGCTTCCGCCAGCGTCTCGATCGCCAACGCCTCGTGATCCGACCGCGCGCAGACGATCGTGCCGGTGGGTTCATAGCCGATGGCGCTTCCGCTCAAGCGCTCCACCCGTTCCGCGAAATCCGGCCACAAGTCCGCCGATTGCCGGGCAAGAGCAAATAACTCGATCTCTTCCGGGTCTCCCGCCGCCTCGAAAGAGAGGCCGAGCATTCCCGCCGCCTTCGAGGAGACGCCGCCTCCATCGGGCGATCCGTCATGGACGCGCACGACGCAGCCCCGTGCCCGGAGCGCAAGGGCGCATGCGAGGCCGGCCACACCTCCCCCGATGATGGCGACCCTCAGCCTGGATGATTCAACTGGGGCCGGGGCTGCGCGCATTCAGATTTCTAATCGCCGAAGCGCCATCCGTCAGCGGGCCGGCGCCCCCATTCGCGCCAGTCGAAGACGCAGGAAGAACAGTACTCCCGAGATTCTGATTGTGGCGAAAAGGCGCCATTCTGGCCTCTCGACGCCCATGGATCAGGCCGTCAGCGAAACACTCTCGTCGGAGCGGGCCCTGAACCGCTCGGTTCGCCAGAAAACCAGAAAGCGAGCGGCATGATCCCGATTCTGGAACACAAGCTTCCGTCTCACCTCGCCGCCGAGATATTCAGTCAGCATCATGATATCCGGGCCATCGCCCGAACCGACGATCAGGCCGGATTCTTCGCTCCATTTCGCGAAAGCGTCGAGCGCCTGTGTGAGTCGAGCCGAATCCCGGCTTTCGTCCGCGCTGATTTGTACCACGACTTCAGACATCACGCCCCCGAAGTCCAACCACCATCCTGGCTGATTTTACGCCGCCAGGTTCTCAATGCCATAATCCTGCCTGCGTTCCCGCTGGGAGGAGAATTGCCTCAAGCAACCTTGGCGCCAAATTGAGCTCCGTCAACCCTCGTCACGCTGCACTGCAACAAAGTCACCCCGAAGGCGCCGCTTGGCCACCTGGTTCGCCTAACAGGCGATGGGCGATCGCATCGGCAACCCTGTTGGTTGCGCGGCGTTCGCGCAGCGCCTGATCGAGCACGGCCCCGAGACGCGCGACGAGCGCCTGTACCTTCGATTCGACCCAGGCAGGGTCGTAACGACCCGATATTTCAGCGGCGACATTGATGATTCCCCCACCATTGATGACGTAGTCGGGCGCATAAAGTATGCCGCGCTGCATCAGCCTTTCGCCCATGTCGGGTGTCGCGAGCTGGTTGTTGGCCCCCCCGGCCACGATTCTCGCCTTGAGACGATCGATCGTATTTTCGTTGATGACGGCCCCCAGCGCGTTGGGCGAAAAGATGTCCGCCTCGACATCGTAGATTGCCTCGGGCGCCACATTGGCGGCCCCGGTGGCGGCGGCGACGGCTGCCAGGGCGTCGCGATTGACGTCGGTGAGAGTGAGAACAGCGCCCGCTTCCGCCAGCAGCTCGCACACCCGTCCGCCGACGTGGCCGACACCCTGCACCGCCACGCTTCGGCCGTTAAGATCGTCGGTTCCGAAAACCCGGAGCGCCGCCGCCTGGATCCCGAGAAAGACCCCGCGGGCGGTCACGGGAGAGGGGTCCCCACTTGCGGACGCCCCCGTCGCCAGTCCCGCCACGTAACGCGTTTCTTCGGCCGCGAAGGACATGTCCGACGGCGAAACGCCGACATCTTCCGCAGACCAGTAGCGACCGCCTAGGCTCTCGATCGCCCGGCCAAGCGCCCGAAACAGCTCGGGCGTCTTGTCGGTGCGGGAATCGCCCCAGATGACCGCCTTGCCGCCGCCGAGGGGCAGATCTGCCATAGCGTTCTTGTAGCTCATGCCTTCCGACAGCCGCAGCGCATCCACCAGCGCCTCGCCCGAGGTTTCGTACTTCCACATGCGGCAGCCGCCGGCCGCAGGGCCCCTGACCGTCGAATGAAGCGCGATGATCAGCCTGAGGCCGCTCGGCCGGTCATAAAACTGGTGGACGCTTTCATGAGCGGCAAACGCGGCTTGATCGAACATTTGTTGCTCTGGTGTCCCGGATCACTGGAGCGCTTTCGGGCGAACCGGAACCGGTTCGCCGTCAGAAAACGCGACCAAACAAGAATCTAGGCCATTTCGGCGACCCTGAGATCGAAGAAAATGCTCTAGGCGCGGCTGGCGATGCATAGAGCGTCGGCGGCCAGCTTCAAACTGGCAAGATGCGGGATCTCAATCGAACAGCGTGGCGGCGGCGGCATCATCCGCCGGTCTGCCAGGGACGCCGGCCCCTACCCCCGCGAGTTCCGCCGCCTCCCCCTTTGAAGCTATCCACAGGTCAACGCTGAGGGCGCCGCCCTCCATGGCCCGCATCCGGGCTCGCCAGCTCTGGGCTTCCCAGGCCAGTTCCTGCAGGAACATCGCTCCGTCACGCCTGTCCAGCGCGGCACTGGAGGCCTTCTCGAGTTCGCCCCCCAATCGCGCATAACCCAGCCTAGCGGCCTCAAGAACAAGCGGCGTCACCGCCTCGCGTCGAACCGAACGAAAGCCCGCCACCCTCAACAATTCGCCGATCTCCTCGGCGGTGGACAGCAAGGGCTCGGCCCACGCGGACGCGAATGCCTCAGCCGGCGTTTTCGACGTCCGGCGCGTCGTGTCGAGGAACACCCAGAGTCCCGTCTCGGAGAGGGCCTTGTAGGCTCTGGCGACAAGGCCAGCCTTGTGATCGGCATAGGCGAAGGCTTCGATGCTCACGAGGCCTTCGAGGCGTCCGTCCGCGAAACCGCGCGGGCGATCCACGTCTCCACCCTGGACATCGACGCCAGACGCGAGTTCGCGAAGGACATCGACACACCCGCCCCGCCATTCGACGGCCCGGATAACGCGCTCGGTTCGCGCCCGACAAGCGTTCAGCAGCGCCCCATCGGCTCCGATGAAGCCGAGCTCGCCCGGCTTCCGCGCCCCTTCGAAAACCGTATCCAGAATTCGTGCATCCAGACTTGGCGAACCCGGCGCGAACCTTTGCGCGCCCCAGAGCGTAGCGAGGGCTCTCAGCCGGCCATCGACAGTCGCGATCGATGCAGGCCTGCCGGCCGCCGCTCCGTCCAGTATCCGACGCATTGGCGCGGGCGCGGGAGGACTGGAGTCGATCTGCGGAGCAACGGCCGCGATGGCGACAACCGCATCGACGGACGTGGCGCCCGCCTCTTCAATAGTCTCTGCTTGCGGCGCGACATACTCCCGCCCGTTCCACCACGCGCCAAACCGCCCGGCAACGTCGTTGCCGGCGACAGGTTCGATCAGTTTTTTGACCTGCCCCAGCATCGTTTCGAGCGCGCGCCTTCCGCCAATTCAGCAGACAATCCTAGGCGAGCTTGGTTAATATCGAAGGCAGAAACGCCCGTCAAATTCACCGGGCCGCCTCCAGCCTCTTCGGACTCCATGGAAGTGGCGGCGCCGTCGAGGGCAGGGGCGAGCCTGGCGACCGCGCGAACGCCAGCACATCCGCCCACACTGTTTCGGCCTGAAGGTCGTTCATCAACATGTGATAGCCGTTGGCGTAATAGGCCGTTTGCACGTGCATCGGCAGTCGCGCGGCGGCCCGCCGCAGGCCGTCTTCAGGGATGACCTCGTCCCGCGCGCCATACAGCAGCAGCGTCGGTGTGTCCTGCGGCAGGCGTCCGATCGTCTGATCCGCCTCTTCCATAATCGAGACGACGCCATAGACGCTGTCGATCCGGTTGGTTTTCTGGACATAGGGATCGTTCCACATCTCGATCAGCTTGGCGCGATTGTCTGTCGGCGTAATCCGCACGCCTTTTGGCGGAACCACGACCCAGTCTGGCCGCACATGGGCGCTCGCCCACAGGCTCACCCGGTAGAGCACGGGAAGCACGCCCCAGCCGCGCAGGCCTGGCCCAGACAACACGAGAGCGTCGGCCCTGGGCGGCTTCTCCGAGGCGAAAGCCGTCACGGCGACGGAGGCGCCCATCGACTCCCCGACCACGGCGATCCGGGCGTCCGGATGCAACCGACGCGCAACCTCGACAGCGGTCCGCAAATCCTGTCGCATCAGCTCATGCTCGGGCCAGATGCCGCTGTTGGGAGAGCGTCCAAACCCGCGCTGATCATAGGCGTAGACCGTCGCGCCGCGCTTGGCCCACCAGCCTCCCGCTCCGTTGAATGCGCCGGCATAGTCGTTCATGCCATGAACCGCGACGATGACCGTTTCGGCGCCGTCAGCCGCCCCGCCTTGCGCGGTGTCCGGCCGCCAGACATTCAGGCCCAGTCTGGCGCCGTCGAACGTCTCGAACCAGCCTTCTGAGAAACCTGCGGTCACGAGCTGCGTCGGCCGGAAGGCGCCTTGCTGGACAGGCGCGCAGGCGACCAGGACCGCCATGACCAGAACAAGAACGGCAAGCCCCGATGCGGTTGGCCCCCTCCGTTTCGCCGCCATGAGGCGGAGGTGCGCCTCCCCCAGCCTTCGACCGGTGGAGGAAAAAGCAGGATCTCCGCTCCTCATCCCGTCGCCTCCTCGCCAGACCTCGTCCATACTCGCCAGGATCATCCGGCCGATCTCGGAGTACAACCCGCATGACCAACGCCGTGGCCCTCGTCATCGCTCCACGCTCGCGCGACATCGGCGGCTTCGGCGTGCGCCGCGCCCTGCCCGACGCCAAACGCCGGAATGTCGGACCCTTTGTCTTCTTCGATCATCTTGGACCTGCGGTGTTTTCTCCGGGTCAGGGTCTGGACGTCCGCTCGCACCCGCATATCGGCCTTGCCACCGTGACATGGCTGTTTGAAGGCGCGCTCGATCATCGCGACAGTCTCGGCACTGTACAGACCATCCGTCCGGGAGCCGTCAACTGGATGACCTCGGGACGCGGCATCACGCACTCCGAGCGCACGCCGCCAGCCGAGCGAGCCGCAGGCCACCGCATCGAAGCCATCCAAACCTGGGTCGCCCTGCCGCTTTCTCACGAGGAGCAGGAACCGGCGTTTCGGCACTACTCCGCCGACACGCTGCCGAAACTCGACCTTCCCGGGGCAACAGGCGTCCTGATCGCCGGCTCCGCCTTTGGCCATGCCTCGCCTGTGGATTTCCCGTCGGGCATCTGCCAACTCATTCTGGAATCGAAGACCGGCGCGGATATCGCTGTCCCTGATGCTGCCGAGCGTTGCGTCTATGTGGTCAGTGGTTCCTGCGAGATAGACGGCCTGGCTGTTTCCGAAGCCAGGATGGCTGTCCTCAAGCCCGGCCCCTGCGTCGTGCGGCTGGCGCCCGCCACCCGCATCATGATCGCCGGCGGTGACCCGCTGGACGCTCCTCGCCATCTCCGCTGGAATTTCGTT
The DNA here is from genome assembly GCA_034439955.1 of Alphaproteobacteria bacterium. Classification (GTDB taxonomy): domain Bacteria; phylum Pseudomonadota; class Alphaproteobacteria; order Caulobacterales; family Hyphomonadaceae; genus UBA7672. The sequence continues at coordinate 28,622 of JAWXBJ010000121.1, read as the reverse complement.
TCGAGTTCGAAGGAGCGCCTCGCCAAAGCGGAAGCGAACTGGCGCGCATCGATCGCGGCGGGGTTCAAGGGCTCATGGTTTTCCCAGCCGACTGGCGAGACCAGCTGGATTCCGTTGCCGGGCGATGAGCAACCTTGGCCGCCCGACGTACCGCCTGCCTGAACGACAGGACCCCGCGTCGTTCGCGTGCAGAACATCCAATGCCAACGACAATTCCGCAGGCCTGCTGCGCCGGCGGCGCGTGCGTATCAGCCCTGCCCGCGAAAGAGCTTGCCGGCCCTCGCGTCGCAGATAATCTCCGCCGACATAATTGGACGAAAGAGATAGCATGTTCGCGCGCGCCGCATTGGGGCTGGTCCTGTTGGCGCTCGCCGCCTGCTCTCCGAAGGCCACCGAGATCCCGCCCGCCGCGACCGAGCAAACCGCAGAGGCGCCGCCCGCAGGAGCCCTCCTTGCGACCTCTCCGGAAATAGCCGCCGCCGACATCTCCGCCCGGGTGAAGGAACTGGCCGACGACAAGTACAAGGGTCGCGGACCCGGCACGGTCGCCGGCGAAGCCTCCGCCCAGTGGATCGCCGACGAGATGAAGCGCATCGGCCTCGAACCTGCCGTCGACGGCTCGTACTTCCAGACGATCGAAATGGTCGCCCAGACGGTCGACAGGCAAGCCTCGATCCTGTCCTTCGCCGTCGGCGGCAAGACCATGGACCTCAAACTCGGTAACGACTCTGTCTATCTGACCAAGCGTCAGGACCAGACCACCGTCAACTTCGCGGACAGCGACGTGATCTTCGTGGGCTATGGCGTTGTGGCGCCTGAAGCGGACTGGAACGATTACGCGGGCCTCGACGTGAAGGGCAAGACCGTCGTGATGTTCGTCAACGATCCCGGCTTCGTCACAAACGACGAAAGCCTCTTCAACGGCCGCGCTATGACCTATTACGGCCGCTGGACGTACAAGTATGAGGAGGCCGGCCGCCAGGGCGCGACCGCTGCGATCCTCATCCACGAAACCGAACCGGCCGCCTATGGCTGGGATGTCGTCGAGAGTTCGTGGAGCGGCGAACAGGCCGACCTCGTGCGCGCCGACGCCGGCGCGTCGCGAGCCTTGCTCGAAGGATGGGTTTCGCTCGACCGCGGCATGGAACTTTTTGCCGCCGCCGGTCTCGACATGGCGGCTCTTCAGGCGGCTGCAAACAAACCCGGCTTCAAGCCCGTGCCCATGACCGGACTCAAGGCTTCGGCGACGATCGTGCAGACTGTCAATCGCCGGCAGTCGCGCAACGTCGCTGGAACGATCCGGGGCGCGACTGCTGCGGACGAGCATGTCCTCTACATGGCCCACTGGGACCATCTCGGCGAGGACAGGACAGCGATGCCCGGCGCCGACGCCATTTATAACGGCGCGGTCGATAACGCGACGGGCGTCGCCGAAATCCTGGAGATCGCCGAGGCGATGGCGGCCGGGCCCAGACCCGCTCGCTCCGTTACCTTCCTCGCTGTCACGCTGGAGGAATCCGGCCTGCTCGGGTCGGCCTATTTTGGAGACTACCCTTTCATACCTCTCAACAGGATCGTCGGCGGCATAAACATCGACGCCATCAACCCGATCGGTCGAACGAAGGACGTGATCGTCGTGGGCGCCGGGGCGTCCCAACTTGAGGACAGTCTGAAGTCGATCCTCGCCGATGCCGGCCGCGTGGTCCGTCCCGATCCCGAACCCGAGGCCGGTTATTTCTACCGCTCGGACCATATCTCCCTGTCGAAGAAAGGCGTGCCGATGCTCTATATCGATGGCGGCATCGACGCCCTCGACGGCGGCGAAGCAAAAGGCAAGACCGTTTCGGAGGACTACCGCCAGATCGCCTACCACGCCCCGTCCGACGAGTTTCGCGACGACTGGGATTTCTCCGGCATGGAGGAAGATGCGAAAGTCAATTTTGAACTCGCCCGGCGCCTCGCCAACTCTTCCGACTGGCCGGAATGGTATGAAGGCAACGAGTTCCGGGCGATTCGCGAGACCTCTCTGAAAGGCGAGTAAGGGCGTGATGGCGTGATGGCTGACCTCTCGAACGCATTCCGGGTCTATCTCGACAACGCTGAAAAAAACTCAGGCAAGTCGATCGCGCAGCTTCACGCCATGCTGAAAAAATCCGGCCTCGAAAAACACGGGGAACTCCTGACCTGGCTGAAGACCGAAACCGGCCTCGGCCATGGACATGCAAATGCCGTGGTCGCGACCTATCTGAAACCTGGCTTCAGGAGCAGCGCCGCCTCAGCTAAAAAACCAGCGGTCAAGAAGTAGCGCAGCGCCAATCGCCCTCAGAGCTTGACGGTCGGCCGCTTCGCGGGCTGCTCGCACCATCAGGGCTCCGGAAACACCGCAAACCTGGAAACCCTCGTGGTGAGCAGCGCCCGCAGGGCGCATCCGTCGAACCATGTGGACGGCGCTCACTACCAGCCTTACATCCGTTCCGGCGTCTCGATACCGATCAGCCCCAGCACAAGCTCAAGCTGCTTCATCGTCGCCAGCGTCAGCGCCAGCCGCGACGCCCGCCTTGTCACATCTTTCTCCGCGAGTATCGGCGCCGCAGCGTAGAACCCCGAAAACGCCTGCGCCAGCGCAAAGGCGTGATCGCAAAGAATGTGCGGCATGCGCCTGGCGTATGCGCCGCGTACTGTTTCCGTGAATCCGTCCAGCGCGAGCGCCAGGCCGCGCTCCGCGTCCAGCTCGACTGAAATTGCCCCAGGCTCGACGCCTTCGGCCCGCGCACGTCGCGTCAGAGACTTCATTCGCACGGCGGCGTAGAGCAGATAAGGGCCGGTCTTCCCCTCGAACGATATGAACCGGTCGAGGTCAAAAATGTAGTTGGTCGTCCGCACATTCGACAGGTCGGCGAACTTGATCGCGGCAAGAGCGACCTTCGAGGCGATGTCGGTGAACTCCTCCGGCGAGAGGCCCTCGCCAATGCCCGCTTCGGTCAGCCGCGCGGACGCCGCGTCCCTCGCCTGCGCGATCAGATCATGAAGCTTCAGCACGCCGCCTTCGCGCGTCTTGAACGGCTTGCCGTCCTTGCCGTTCATCGTCCCAAAGCCGAGATGCTCGAGAGCGCTTTCCGGCGCATAGCCAGCCATGTCGGCGGCCCGGAAGACCTGCTCGAAATGCAGCGCCTGCCGCTGGTCCACGATGTAAAGCGTCAGCTCCGGATCGATGGTCCGCTTGCGGTCGATTATCGTCCCCAGGTCGGTCGCGTGATATCCAACCGCCCCGTCGCGGTTCACCAGCAAGAGTGGCGGCATCTCCTTCCGGTCGGCCTCGCGCACGATCCGGACAATCCACGCCCCCTCGTCAAGCACGGCGATGCCGCGCGATTTGAGATCGTCCACAAGCTCGGGAATATAGGATTCGGCGTCCGACTCGCCTTTCCACATGTCGAAATGGACGCCCAGCGCCGCGCATTCGCGCTCCAGCCCGACACGCGTCACATCGCAGAAATGCCGCCAGAGAGCGCGGTAACCCGAACGTCCTGCCTGCAGCTCCCCGGTCGCCTTGCGATCGAGATCGCGCCTGTCCGCATCGGTCTTGGACCTTGCCGACGCCTGGGGATAAAGCCGCTCAAGGGTCTCCATCGTAATCGGCGGCACGCTCGGATAGGGCCCCGAAAAGTCCGCGTCAAAATAGGAGAGCTCCGGCTGCTCCAGCCGAACCTCGTTGATCAGCTGGCCCATCTGCAGGCCCCAGTCTCCCAGATGCACGTCGCTGGTCACCTCGTCGCCCATGAACCGGAACAGACGCTGAAGGCTGTCTCCGATGATGGTCGATCTCAGATGGCCGATATGCATGGGTTTGGCGACGTTCCATCCGCCGAAATCCATCACGACGCGGCGCGGGATTTCAGCGCTTGGAGCGCCTGCCCGTTCGTCCCTGAAGATCGCCGTCGCCCGCTCCCCCAGAGCTTCGGCGCTCACCCGCACATTGATGAAGCCGGGACCGGCCACCTCGGCCGAGGCGACAAGCAACGACCGCCTCAGCTCGTCGACCACGCCCTGCGCGATCTCTCGGGGGTTGGTTTTGGCGGCCTTGGCCGCCGCCATTGCGCCATTGCACTGGAAGTCGGCAAGGTCCGGCCGATCCGATCGCCACATCGCGCCCAGGCCCGCGTCGAGCCCCAGCGCCGCGAACGCTGCGCCCGCCGTCTGCGACAACTGGCTGGCGAGATCTATCATCCGTTCTTCCAGAGTTCGTGTTTGACACAAAGCGCGACCCGCGCCCCGGAACACGCGAATGACAAAAGGTCCATCCTTCGTGTTTCTCGCGAAGGCGGGAGCCCAGCCTGCTACGGGGCCAAGCCGGAAGCGAGCGAGCGCCGCCGCGCGCCTCTTATCTTTCGACGTTTATCGTGAAGCGTTTCCCCGAACGATTATAGGCGAGCTGTTCAGGCGTCAGCTCGAAGCCCACGATCACCTCGAAATTGGTGCCGGAGACGGTTTCGGTCGCGCGCGGGATCACGATGCCGGGCACGCGTTCGCGTCTGCGCACCTCGGTCACGCCGTTCGGGAAGCGGACATCCATCGTCATTATCTGTTTTGCGAGGACTGTCCGGTCCCGGCGCGTCACGGTCACAAAATATTCGTAGGTCCGCCGGTCGCCAACCGCCATCGGACCTCTCCCGAGGGTGAAATCGATATCGACTTCCATCGTGATCGGATCCTTGCCGACATATCGGCAATATCCCCGGACGCCTTCCACAATGCCCGTGAAGCCCACATTCTCGTGCCGCTCGACCTCGCCGACCTCAACAATCCGTGAGGCGTCGTAGAGCGCGCCCGCCACGGGGCACGGACCGACATTCGGGCGCGAGTCAAACTGCTGGCACGCGCCCAGTCCCGTGAGCGCGATCGAGCATGTCGCAAACAGTGCCAGATGAGAGAATTTCACGCTGCGACATCCTCGTCCGCACGCACGCCCTTGGCGGCTGCCCCGGGCGATGCGATCTATTGGTAAAGCGTGATAGCCCCTAAACTCGCGACCACGCAACGGCGCTGGCCAGCGGCTTCCGCGCAGGAGTACAGACGACTTGGTTGATTCGCTTTCCCGGCCTCCTCTTGCGATCCTGCTGGCGGCGCCGCGCGGGTTTTGCGCTGGCGTCGATCGCGCGATCCAGATAGTCGAGCAGGCGCTCGCCAAGTGGGGCGCGCCCGTCTATGTCCGCCACGAAATCGTCCACAACGCCCACGTCGTGAAACGGCTCGAGTCGATGGGCGCGGTGTTCGTGGAGGAACTCGACGCCTGCCCGGACGATCGTCCGGTGGTGTTTTCGGCGCACGGGGTCCCCCGGGCCATCCCCGCCGAGGCGACTCGCCGCAGGATGACCTTCGTCGACGCCACCTGCCCGCTCGTTTCCAAGGTTCACACCGAGGCCCAGCGTCATGCCCGGCACGGCCTGCATACGCTGTTGATCGGCCATGCCGGCCACCCCGAGGTGGTTGGCACGATGGGCCAGACGACGCCGGGCGCCATGAGCCTGATCGAAACGGTCGCCGACGCGGAGGCCTTTCAGCCTTCCCACCCGGCTCGTCTTGCCTATGTCACCCAGACGACCCTCTCGGTCGATGACACGGCGGACATCGTCGCCACGCTGAGGCGGCGGTTTCCCGCCATGGCGGAACCGCGCAAGGACGACATCTGCTACGCCACCACCAACCGTCAGGAAGCCGTCAAGGCCTTCGCGCCGCGCGCCCAGCTTGTCCTCGTGATCGGTGCGTCCAATTCGTCCAATTCCTTGCGTCTGGTCGAGGTCGCCGAACGGTCGGGCTCGGACGCCGCCAGGCTGATCGCCTCCGCCGAGAACATCGACTGGGCTTGGTTCGACGGCGTCTCGACTTTGGGTCTGACAGCGGGGGCCTCCGCCCCCGAGACGCTGGTGCAGGGCGTCATCGCCGCTTGCCGCGCGCGTTTCGCGGTGACGGTCGAGGAAGTCGTGACCGCGCAGGAAGACGTTGTGTTCCGCGTGCCCCGCGTCCTCGAGGGAACGTAATTCCGACCCCTTGGCGCCAGCCCTGCAAGCGTCGCGCAGCGACGCAACGGCAACTTCGAATCCAGTAGACGCGCCCGCCATATTCGCGACGATGCACTCTATGATGCTGCGCCGCCGTCACTTCCTCCAGGCCACAACCGCAACGGCGTTCGCCGCCTGCACCACGCAGAGGCGCGCCGCCCCGCACTCGCGAAAACCCAACATCGTCCTTATCTTGGCGGACGATCTTGGCCATGGCGATCTCGGAGCCTACGGCGCGCGCCTGATCCGCACGCCGAATCTGGACCGCATGGCGGAAGAAGGGGCACGCCTCACCGCCTTCTACGCGTCGGCCAACATCTGCACGCCTTCGCGCGCGGGCCTGCTCACTGGCCGCTATCCGATCCGCACCGGGCTCGGCTGGCAGGTCATCCAGCCCAACGACACGCACGGCCTGCCACATTCTGAAATCACCATCGCCGAAGCTCTCAAACCCGCCTACGCCACTGCTCTGATCGGCAAATGGCATCTTGGTCATGTACCGCCCGCCTGGCCGCCGACCGGGCACGGCTTCGATCTGTTCGCGGGGCTGCCCTACAGCCACGACATGAGCCCGCTCAGGCACTACGAGGGTGAACCCGGCGTCGAGCTGACGCAGGACGACGCGGCCATGGACCGCCTCACCGAGCGCTTCTTCCAGCGCGGCTTCCGGTTCATCGACGCCAACCGCAATCAGCCGTTTTTCCTGATGCTGGCCCTCACGGCGCCCCACGTGTCCCTTGATCCGCATCCGGACCATGCCGGGCGCTCCTCCGCCGCCGAGTATGGCGATGTGGTGGAAGAGATCGACGCGAATGTCGGCCGCCTCCTAGCGCAGTTGAAGGAGTTGAACCTCGACAGCGACACGCTCGTCATCGTCACCTCCGACAATGGTCCGTGGTGGGAGGGTTCCGCAGGCGGCCTGCGCGACCGCAAGGGCGGCGCCGGTTGGGAAGGCGGCTACCGCGTCCCCTTCATCGCCCGCCAGCCCGGCCGCATCCGCGCTGGCCTGACCTCCGACGCCATGGCGATGAACATTGATCTGCTTCCCACGCTGATGTCGTGGACCGGCAGCCCGCTTCCGGCCGCCGATCTCGACGGCCTCGACATTTCATCGCTGCTCACCGGACCTGGCAGGCCCTCACCCCACGACGAACTGGTCCTGTTCGACAACGAGACCATCGCCGCAATACGCACCGACCGCTGGAAGTATGTCGTGCGCAGCTATTATCGCACCATCAGCGCCTCGCTGGACTCGCCCGGTCGCGACCGGGCCATCCTCGTCGATCTCGCCAGCGATCCCGAGGAAGCCTACGATGTTTCGTCCCGCCATCCCGACATCCTGGCCGACATGAAGGTCCGGCTCGAACGCGCCCGGGCGAAATTCGCGCCATTCAAGGTGCATGTGGATTCATAGGGCCACGCCCGCTTGCCTGTCGCAAGCTCTCACCCTAACCCTCGGCCATGGCCGTCTACACCGACATTGACGACGTAACGCTGGCGGCGCTGCTGGCGGACTACGACCTTGGCCCAGCGATATCCTTCAAGGGCATTGCCGAAGGCGTCGAGAACTCCAACTTCCTGCTGGAAACACGGGCCGGGCGCTACATCCTGACCGTCTTCGAGAAACGCGCCCGTCCCGAGGATCTGCCCTTCTTCATGGGCATGATGCGCCACCTCGCCGGCAAAGGCTTTCCCGCGCCGCTACCCGTCCCTGCCCGAGACGGAGGGGCGCTGCGCAATCTCAACGGCAAGACCGCCGTCATCGTGACCTTCCTGCAGGGCATGAGCCCGCGCCGCCCCACGGTCGCGCAGTGCCGCGTTTTCGGCGAGGGTCTCGCCCGCTTCCACTCCGCCCTGTCCGATTTCCGGATGCGCCGGCCAAATGACCTTTCGCTTGCCGCATGGCCGGTCCTGTTCGCCGGACGCGAACGGGACGCCGATCGGCTCATGCCCGGCCTCTCGATGCAGATCGCGAATGACCTCGCCGAACTCGGCGCCGCATGGCCGAAAAATCTACCCGGGGGCGCCATCCACGCCGACCTCTTCCCCGACAACACCTTCTTCCTCGATGGAAGACTCTCAGGCGTTTTCGACTTCTATTTCGCCTGCACCGACTTTCTTGCCTACGACATCGCCGTCTGCCTCAATGCCTGGGCGTTCGAGACGCGCGGGGAATACAATCTGACCAAGGGCCGCGCCCTGCTTCTGGGATATGAAAGCCACCGCCGCCTCGAACGGCGCGAGCGGGACGCCATCCCCATACTTGCCCGCGGCACTGCGATGCGGTTTTTCCTCACCCGCCTGATCGACTGGACCAACACGCCGGCCGACGCCCTCGTCCGGCCCCACAATCCGATGGACTACGCAGAGCGTCTCGGCTTTCATCGTCAGGCGCGCGGCGTCGAGGACTATGGGGGATGATTGCTGGCGCCTCTTGGTCACGCCCCGTCGAACGTCACGTCCGCATAAACATCCGCCATGGACAGCGTCACCGAAATTGCCGCCAGCTCGATTTCCTCTTCGAACTCGTCGATGTCCCTCGCGCTCCACTCGCCGTCGTCGTCCGCGCGGCTATAGGCTATCACTGCGGCCGAACCGGGCTCGACCAGCACCACATGCCGGAGGCTGGCCAGCGCGCGATACTCATCCAGTTTCCGGACAAGATCGGTCTGTCTCGTGGACGGCGACAGGACCTCGAACACGGCGGTGGCCCCGGACGGCTCCATGGCGGTGTCTTTGGTGTCGCCGCAATCGACCGTCACATCTGGCCGCCGCGAAGTGTGCCGTTTTGTTCGGACCGCCATGTCGGCGGTTCTGGGACGGCACGGGCTGCCCTTTAACCGGTCATGCAGCGCGGCAATCAGATTGACGACAATCTGGTCATGACGGTCCGAAGCGCCGGCCATCATGCCGAACTCGCCATCAACTGGGTCGTGCAGCATCCGGATCTCGCCATCGACAAGTTCGTAGCGTTCCTCCTGAGTGGCGCACCACGCGAGGAAGTCGTCAGGCTCAATCAATTTTTCAGCGGCGCCCGCCATGTCGCTCTCCTAACCACGATTATACCATCCAATTTGCTCGGCCCGAACCCGGGCCTTGACCTCTCCGTCAAACCCTTTCAGCAAGCCGCATGACAGACCTCATTGAAATCTGGACCGACGGCGCGTGCTCGGGCAATCCCGGACCCGGCGGCTGGGGCGTCCTGATGAAGTCAGGCGGACGTGAGACCGAACTCCATGGCGGCGAGCCGGCCACCACCAACAACCGCATGGAGCTGATGGCCGCGATCAAGGCGCTGGAATCAGCCAGGGCGGGCGCCGCGATCACCCTCCACACCGACAGCCAGTATGTGAAGGACGGCCTTACCAAATGGATCAAGGGCTGGAAGCGCAATGGCTGGAAGACCGCAGACAAAAAGCCGGTAAAGAACCAGGATCTCTGGATACGCCTCGAACTGGCGGCCGAGGTGCACAAGGTCGACTGGCGCTGGGTGCGCGGACACAATGGAGACGAGGGCAATGAGCGCGCCGACGCCTTGGCCCGGAAGGGCTGCGAGGAGGCGCGCGCCAGGCGCTAACCTCCTATCGCGCCGATCCAGCCGGCGATCGCCTGCCACGCCGCCGTCGAGCTGACGGGCACACGCGTCAACTGCAGCGCCAGCAGGCAAGCTCCGCCAACCAGATAGACCGGATGCGGCCGGCCACGCGTTCGCCAGTCGTAAACAATGGCCGCGACGAGCAACAGGTCAGCCACGATCGCCGGCGGCACCGAGACGAAGACCGGAGGCGGCGGAGCGAATCCCTCGGCGGGAGGCGGGGGCGCGAGGACCGTCAGGAACCAGCGCGCGATAGGCGCATCCAGCAGTGAGATCGTCGCCAGCAGCATCAGGCGCTTGTGAACGTCGGCCTTCCTCAGATTGACGATGGCCAACGTAAAAACGGTCCCGAAAAACGCCATGCCGCTGACCTGAATCCAGGCAAAGGCGCGCTTCTCGAATCCAAATCCTTGCGCCTCGGAACGGTTGATCCCCTCCACCACGACGGCCAGTGTCATGAACACCATTGCGGTGACGATCGAAATGCCCAGCAAACCCCAGCTTCGGTGAGCCAGCGTTCCTCCGCTGGCGACCAACCAGGTCTGCACGCAAAACAGAACGGTCCACGAGAAGAACAGCATTCCGTGAATATGGACGATCGGCGGGGCGGCGAAGCGTCCCTGCACCATCGGCATGAAATAGGTCGGCATGAAACCCAGCACCGCCACTGCCATGCAGGCGAGCGCCATCCAGGCGTAGAACCACCGCGAAACATCACGCGACGCGCGGCCGCCGATCGCCATTTCCATGGGCTGGTCTCCCCCCAAGAACTTATGACGCCGGACAATCTCACATCTGCGCTGCGGCCGGAAGACATACCCATCTGGACGTGGCCCCGCTGGAAATGGATCGCTCCGGTGGCGCGCCTGGATCGTTGTGGAGGCGCTTGCAGATCGCCCGGCGTCGCCGATCGAGCGTCACACCAACCTTACCCGCAGCGTCGTGCCGTCCGAGCCCTCGACCACGACCTCGTCGCCCTCTACGATCACCGTGTCGTCCCCCTGCGCGGCGAGCCAGATCGTGTCGCCGATCTTCACGCGCCCCCGCCGGTTGTCGAACATCGTGGCCGCCTCGCCCCGCTTTCCGACCAGTCCCGCCGTTCGATCATTCAGCGTCGGGTGACTGGTCGAGCGCATCCGCAGGCCCCGGAACAGAGTCCGGCCCATCAGCAGCAACACGATCGCCATGGCGGCAAACCAGATCAGCTGGCCCTGCCATCCGCCCCACGGATCGGGCGCGAGCAGGGTGAACACCGCGGTCGCGAAGGCCGCCATAGCCACCCACAGCAGGTCGAACGTGCCAACCGCCACCTCCAGCGTCAGCAGCACGATGCCGATGCCGACCCAGTGCCAGAGCGTCAGGCCATCGAGCCATCCGGCAATCGCTTCCATGTGCTATCTCCGCGTCGCGAACGGGCTGCCCCCGTCGGTCGGGTCGTTCGCGGACGGCGCCGGCCCCTGGCGCCGGACATTGTCCGTCAGCGCCTTGACGCCTTCGATCGCACCCACGAGACTCGCGAAATCCGCCGGCACGATTACCGTCCGCTGTTGCGGCGAGCTGGCGAGCTTGGCGAACGCCTCGACATATTTCAGCCCCAGAAAATAGTTCAGGGCGTTGACGTCGCCCTTGGAGATTGCGTCGGAAACCATCGTGGTCGCCTTGGCTTCGGCCTCCGCCTCCCTCTCGCGGGCCTCGGCGTCGCGGAAGGCCGCCTCGCGGCGTCCCTCGGCCTCAAGGATTTGCGACTGCTTCTGGCCTTCCGCTTTCAGGATCGCCGAGGCGCGGTCACCCTCTGCCTCGAGGATTTGCGCGCGTTTGAGGCGTTCGGCTTTCATCTGCCTTGCCATCGCCTCGGTGATGTCCGCGGGCGGCGTCAGGTCCTTGATCTCGATGCGGGTGACCTTGACGCCCCAGGGCTGCGTCGCCGCATCGATCACCGACAGCAGGCGCGCATTGATGTCGTCGCGATTGGACAAGACCTGGTCGAGGTCCATCGACCCCACCACGGTCCGGATGTTGGTGAGAGCAAGGTTGGTGATCGCCCGTATCAGGTCGTTGACCTCATAGGCCGCCGGCACCGGGTCGATCACCTGGGTGAACACGACGGCGTCGCAGGATACCATCGCATTGTCGCGCGTGATCACCATCTGCTGCGGAATATCGAGCACATTCTCCATCATGTTGAGCTTGCGGCCGACGCGGTCCACGAACGGCACGATGAAGGCGAGACCGGGAGACAGCACGCGCGTGAACCGGCCAAACTGCTCGACCGTGTATTGATAGCCCTGCGGCACGACTTTGACTGCGCTGAAAAGCAGGACCACCGCGAACAGGACGAGCAGGATAGGCACGCCGAAGCTCAAATTCTCTAAGTCCGCCATCAACCCTCTCCGTGACTGTTCGGTCTCCTAGCACAAAAGGCCCGTCCGGTCCACGCGAGTGGATACCGGGCGAGCCCCAAGCGGCTGATTCATATCAATTTTCTAGAGCTGGCCGAGCATGTAGTCGGCAGCGGACACCTTGAACTCGCCGCCCTCCTCCACATTGAGTTGCTTAACCACGCCATTGTCGACGATCATCGAATAGCGCTTCGACCGCGATCCCAGCCCGAATCCCGAACCGTCCATCTCCAGCCCAACCGCCTTGGCGAACGCGCCATTGCCGTCGGCCAGCATCATCACATCCTCGCCGACCTGCTGGTCCTTGCCCCAGGCGTTCATGACGAACACGTCGTTGACGGACACGCAGGCGACCGCATCGACGCCCTTGGCCTTGAACTCGGCGGCCTTGTCCTTGTAGCCAGGCAGATGCCGCGCCGAGCAGGTCGGGGTGAACGCGCCCGGAACCGCGAACAAGGCGATCTTCTTGCCCTTTGTCAGTTCCGATGTGGTGATGTCCGAGGGCTTGCCATCCTTCATCATCTTGAAGGTCGCCTCGGGCAGCGTGTCGCCTACCTTGATCGTCATGAAATTCTCCTCGCGATGAAACCCTTGAGGGATTTATGCCCTTTCCGTCGCGTTTGCGAATCCTCCGCCGTTATTATTGAGCGGAGGCAGGGAATCTTTCCTTGCCACCGCAGCCGTGACATCGGACCATCCCTCCCGGGGGCGCGGACACGGATCGTTCAGGTTCGTTTGCAGAAAGACCCGCCGCATGGATCATTCGCTTGCCGGCAAGCTGCTGATCGCGCTTCCCTCGATCGAGGACCCGCGTTTCCGCCAGGCCGTGATTCTTATCTGCACCCACAATGAAGACCATGCGATGGGGTTGATCCTCAACAAGGCGGCCGATGACGTGCGCCTGCCCGAACTGCTCGACCAGCTCGGCGTCGATGGCGAAGAGGCGCCGGAAGACCAGCACGTGCTGATGGGAGGTCCAGTCGGCAAGGACCGGGGTTTTGTCCTGCACTCCGACGATTACGACAGCGACGGCGCGACGCTGTCGATCATCGAGGGCGTCTGCCTCACCGCCACCAAGGACGTGCTTCACGCCATGGCGTCGGACAGCCCGCCGGAGCGCTACATCCTCGCTCTGGGCTATGCCGGCTGGGCGGCCGGTCAGCTCGAAATGGAGCTTGCCGAGAATGTCTGGCTGGTCGGCGAACCCGACCTTGCCCTGGTCTACGACCCCTCCCTCGACACCAAATGGAGCCGGGCGCTTGCCCGTATAGGCGTCTCGCCAGACCGGCTGCAGGTCAGCGGCGGCAGGGCCTGACGCTTGGGTTAGGTCGCGGCTGCCGCAGGAACCACTCATGATCACCACCATGACATTTCGCGGCGGGCGGAGCGGTGAGTGGTCCATCCGTTCCATGACGACACTGACGGGCGCGCCGCTGCCGGAAGCGTACCGTCTCGCCGTCCATGAGGTCGGTCCGACGCTGGCCGCCAGCGAAGCCCGCGACGACGTCTGGACGTTGCGGGGATTCACCAGCAACACGCGCTACGCCAACCACCACGAAACACGCACGCTTCGAGCCGTACAGGCCGATCTTGGTCGCCCGGAGGCGAGATGCGCTGCGCTCATCCCCATCCGCAAATCAGACGAGTGGTGGACGCTGGCCCAGGACGAGCGCCGGGAAATCTTCGAGGAAGTCTCGCACCATACCCGCATCGGCCTTGACTACCTTCCCGCAATCGCGCGCAAGCTGCATCACAGCCGCGATCTCGGCGAACCCTTCGATTTCCTGACCTGGTTTGAGTACGCCCCGGCTGACGAAGCCTCGTTCGACGCCATGCTCGTGCGCCTGCGCGCCACGCGCGAATGGACCTATGTCGATCGCGAAATCGACATCCGCCTGATCCGCGAGGTCTGAGCCAGGCCGAAAGCCAGAGTCGAAGGACGCGGCCAGACAAAGGGCGCAAGCCGCAAACCCCACCGCATCAGTCCCGGAACGCCGCCACCTGCTCGCTGGTCGCGAGCAACGCGCCAGACCGGCTCCACAGCGTCAGCGCATGATCGAAATACCCGCCATCGCAACGCCGGCACACGACCTCGCTCAGCACGAAATCATCGCCCACCGCCTCCAGCTCCTCCGGCGTCGCATGGAAATAGACATTCATGCTGACGGTCGAGGACATGAACGCGCTTGCTCTACGGTACATCGCGCGGGGCGGGGCGTAATCCGCGAGCAGCGCCAGCAACACATGATCCATCGCCAACCCGCCCGCTTGCCGCACCCAGAAGACCGAGCGCGCCGGACCCTCGACGCCTCCCATGGCCGCCAACGGCGAGGCCGTCAGCCAGCGAGCGTCGATCTGCTCGCCGAACTTTGTCGGCGGTCCCGATTTCACCAGCGACGGATCGTTCGGCGGAGGCGCCTCCGGCATCACGGCGTCGGCAAAGCTGATCGTTGCGCGCCGCATCCCGAACGTGATCTGCGCATGGGCCCGCACCTTGCCCGCCTGGATCAGCTCCGCGCGCCAGAATTCCAGGCGCGAGCCGGCGCGCAACAGGCGCGTGGAAATCTCGATCGGCCCGTCGTTGACCGCGTCGGTGAAGATCACCGTCAGCGACAAGGGATCGCCGCGTGTGCCGGGCCTGCCCTGAGGAACAGCCGTAGGCGGCGTCTCGTAGGGCTCGCTCATCGCCGCCTTCAGCAACACCGCCGCCGTCCATCCGCCAAACCGCCCGCCGGGATGCGCCCACAGCGGGTCGGACTCGCCGAGCCAGAGGTTATCGGCCGCGTGCAGGAGCTTGATGGAGGAAGCGAAGAGGGTCACCTACCACCACCGCTCCGGCTTGGCTTTGAAGCCCGCGCTGGCCTCGATGGCCGCCGCCACCTTGAAACACACCGCCTCGTCCAGCGCCTTGGCGATCACCTGCAGCCCGAGGGGCAGACCCTGTGAATCTGTCCCGGCCGGCACCGAGATCGCCGGCAGCCCAGCGAGGTTCGCCGTCACCGTGAAGATGTCGTTAAGATACATCTCGACCGGATCTCCCGACTTCTCGCCATAGGCGAAGGCCGCTGACGGCGTTGTCGGCGTCAGCAGCGCATCGACCTTCTCGAACGCCTGCTCGAAATCCTGCAGGATCTTCGTCCGCACTCTCTGCGCCCTCAGATAATAGGCGTCGTAATAGCCCGCCGACAGCACATACGTCCCGATCAAGAGCCGACGCTGGACCTCGGCGCCGAAACCCTTCGCCCGCGTCTGCTCGTAGGTGTCGGTCAGCGACCCCGAGCCAGACACCCGCGCGCCATAACGCATCCCGTCATAGCGCGCGAGGTTGGACGAGGCCTCCGCCGGCGCCACAATGTAATAGGCCGGCAGAGCGTACTTGGTATGCGGCAGCGATACATCGACGATGACCGCGCCTGCATCCTTCAGCCAATCAATGCCTTTCCGCCACAACGCTTCGATCTCGTCGGGCATGCCATCGACGCGGTATTCCTTCGGCACGCCGATCTTCATACCCCTGATCGACTGGCCGACCGCCTCCGTCCATTTCGGCACCGGAAGGTGAAGGCTGGTCGAATCCTTGTCATCTCCCGAGCACATGACCTCCAGCATCAGCGCGGCGTCCTTCACGGACTTGGCGAGCGGCCCCGCCTGATCCAGCGACGAGGCAAACGCCACCATCCCGTAGCGGCTTGCCCGCCCGTAGGTCGGCTTGATCCCGGTGATTCCGACAAATGCCGCCGGCTGGCGGATCGACCCACCGGTGTCCGACGCCGTCGCTGCAAGGCAGAGGTCCACCGCCACCGCCGTCGCCGATCCGCCGGAAGATCCGCCCGCCGTCAGCGCCGCATTCGAGTTCTTGCGCCGCCACGGCGAGGAAGGCGGGCCGAACCGCGACGTCTCGTTGCTGCTGCCCATGGCGAACTCGTCCATGTTGAGCTTGCCGAGCATCACCCCGCCCTGGTCCCAGAGATTCTGGGTGACGGTCGATTCATAGGGCGGCGTGAACTCGCCAAGGATGTTGGAGCACGCCGTCGTCCGCACGCCCGCCGTGCAGAACAGGTCCTTGATTCCGAGCGGCGCACCTTCCAGCCGCCCAGTCGCCTTGCCAGACGCCAGACGCTTGTCGGCGGCGTCCGCCATCGCCAGCGCCTTGTCTGCCGTCACCACCACATAGGCGTTGAGATGCGGATTGGACGTCTCGATGGCGTCGAGAAAGGCCTGGGTGATCTCGCGCGATGTAAACAACTTCGCCTTCAATCCATCGACGGCGTCGGAGAGGGTGAGCTGAGTCAGTTTGGTCATGGCAGGCGCTTCTCGAAGAAAATGCTAAGCGGATGGTCCAGATGCTTGCCGTAAGCGTTGCGCACCGAATACCCGCACCGCTCATAGAGCCGAAGCGCCTCCGGTTGTCGCGGTCCGCACATCAGGACAAGCTTCGCTGCGCCCCGCTCGATCGCGATCGCCTCAAGGCTCTTCAGTATCTCGACCGACACGCCGCGCCCACGAAAGGCGGGCCGCACTAGCATGCGCTTCACTTCCAATACGGGGAGACCGTCAACATACGTATGCAGCATCAGTGCGCCGGACCCTGCGGCGACGCCGCCGATCCGCGCGATCAGCAACACCCCGTGACGCGCCAGTTCGTCCGTCGTGGTCGGCACAATGCCGTTCTCGTCGTCTTCGGGATAGGTTTGCTCCACAAACGCGCCCATCTCGTCGAAAAGCGCGAGACTGTCCGCCGCCCGGGGATCTTCCTCGGCGATGGTCAGACCGTCACGACTGGCTGCCGCAGCCGCCATCTATTCCACCACCTTCGGCACCACGAAGAACCCGTCATCGGTCTTCGGCGCATTGGCCAGCACCTTGTCGCGGATGTTGCCGTCGCTCACCAAATCCTCGCGCATCGGCAGGGTCATCGCCACCGGCGTCGTCATTGGCTCGACGCCATCGACATCAACCTCGTTCAGTTGCTCGATCCAGGCGAGAATGCCGTTCAGTTCGACGGCCAGCGTCTCCAGCCTGTGCTCGGGAATCGCGATCCGCGCCAACCGCGCGACCTTGCGAACCGTATCCTTGTCGACGCTCACGTATTGGCCCTCAGATCCGGGAAATCGGGAAGTCGCGCTACACTGGCGAATAATTCCCTGCCCTAGACGCCCTCGCCTTCCACATCAAGCGCTTGGGGTCTAAACCCCGGCCATGCCTTTGGTCTCCCTCTTCGATCTGCCGCCACGAGGGGCGCTGCTGGGCCTCGATCCCGGCGCGAAGACCGTGGGCGTCGCCGCCTGCGATCCCGGCCGGATCATCGCTAGCCCGCTCGAAACCATCCCTCGGGGCAAGAAACTTGCGCCTGTCCTCACACGGCTGTTCGCCCTCTACGACGGGCGCAGCTGTGCAGGCCTCGTCATGGGCCTGCCTGTCAACATGAACGGAACCGAAGGCCCGCGCGCCCAGTCCGCCCGCGCCCTCGTCCGCAGCATCATCGAACGGCGCGACATCCCGGTCGCCCTGTGGGACGAACGCCTGTCCACGGCCGCCGTCGAGCGCGCCATGATCGCCGCCGACACATCCCGCGCCCGCCGCGAGGAGATGATCGACAAACTCGCCGCCGCCTGGATTCTCCAGGGCGCCATCGACCGGCTGCACGAACACAAGGCGTGAGCCTCGACGGCTTGCCGATTTCCGTGTCCCACGCTAATCACCCCAAAATCGAGGGTGCTTCGATATGGCGGACTTCGCCTACGCCTTCCCCCACCGGCATCTTCTGGGGATCGGGGGCCTGAACCGGCTCGACATCGAGGAATTGCTGAATCTCGGCGACCGCTATGTCGAGCTCAATCAGCGCCGGGTGAAGCACGCCGACGTGTTGGCCGGGCAGACTCTGGTTAATCTGTTCTTCGAGAGTTCGACCCGCACGCAAAGCTCGTTCGAGATCGCCGGCCGGCGTCTGGGCGCCGATGTCGTGACCATGTCCGTCGCCACCTCCTCGCTCAAGAAAGGCGAGACGCTGGTCGATACCGCCATGACGCTCAACGCCATGCGCCCCGACCTTCTGGTGATTCGTCACCAGTCTTCCGGCGCCGTGAAACTGCTTTCACGCAAGGTGGACTGCGCCGTCATCAACGCCGGCGACGGGACGCACGAACATCCCACCCAGGCCCTTCTCGACGCACTCACCATCCGCCGGCGGATCGGCGACATCGGCGGACTGCGAATCGCCATCTGCGGCGATATCCTGCATTCAAGGGTCGCCCGCTCCAACGTCGCGTTGCTCAACGTGCTGGGCGCGCAAATCCACCTCATCGCGCCGCGCACACTCACCCCGCCCGGCGCGGCGGACTGGGGCGCCACCGTTTTCACCGACATGCGCAAGGGCCTGGAAGGCTGCGACGTCGTCATGATGCTGCGCCTCCAGCAGGAGCGCATGGACGGCGCCTACCTCCCGTCGGCCCGCGAATTCTTTCACTTCTACGGTCTCGACGCGGAAAAACTCGCGCACGCCAAGGCGACGGCTTTCGTGATGCATCCCGGCCCCATGAATCGCGGCGTCGAGATCGAGAGTTCGATCGCCGATCACAAGACGCGTTCGCTGATCACCGAGCAGGTTGAAATGGGCGTCGCAATCCGCATGGCGGTTCTCGAGACACTGGCCCGCAACGCTCCCGAGACCGGAGCCCGGAACAGGTGACAACGCCCCGCACCATCATTCACAACGCGCGCCTGGTTGATCCGGCTTCCGGCCGCGACGCGACGGGGGGGCTGGTCGTCGAGAACAGCCTCATCGTCGATGTCGGCCCGCACATCGGCCCCGATCTGCGCAAGGCCGCGCCGGGACGCGATACAATCATCGACGCGCGGGCAAAGGTGCTCGCCCCCGGCCTCATCGACCTGCGCGTCAAGACCGGCGAGCCCGGCGGCGAGTACAAGGAGACCCTGGAAACCGCCAGCCTTGCGGCGGCGGCCGGCGGGGTGACGTCCTTCGTCGTGATGCCGGACACCGACCCGGTGATCGACAGCGTCGCCCTCGTCGACTTTCTCAGGCGGCGCGCGTCGGCCGAGGCGGACGTCAAGGTCAAGGTCTATCCGGCGGGCGGGCTCACTGTCGGCCTCGACGGCCAGCGCATGAGCGAACTGGGCTTGATGCGCGAGGCCGGTGCAGTGCTTTTCACCAATGGCGATCATGCGATCGAGGATGCAGGCGTCCTGCGCCGCGCCATGCAGTACGCATCCGCATTCGATGGGCTGATCGCCTCGCGCGCCGACACCCATTCCCTCACTCGGGGATCCGTGATGAATGCAGGCGCCTTCGCTGCGCGCCTTGGCTTGCGCGGCGCCCCGCTCGAGGCCGAATGGATCGCCGTCGATCGGGACATCATTCTAGCCGAGGCGACCGGCGCCCGTTTGCTGGTCGATACGATCTCGACAGGGCGTGCTCTCGCCGCCGTCGAACGCGCGAAGGACAAGGGCGTCCAGGTCGCCTGCTCAGTTGCGGCCTATTCGCTGTTCTTCAACGAACTCGATGTCGGCGACTATCTCACCTACTGCAAGGTTTTCCCGCCTTTCCGGTCCGAATCAGATCGCCTCGCGCTGATTGACGGCCTTGCGCGCGGCGCCATTGACGCGGTGGTGTCGGCGCACGATCCCCAGCCGCCGGAGGACAAGCGCCTGCCCATCGCCGACGCGGCCTACGGCGCCGTCGGGCTCGAGACGCTTCTTTCCGCCCTGCTCCGTCTCGTCGCCGCCGACGACGTGTCTCTGCTTGCCGCCTTGCGTCCCGTCACGATCGGGCCGGCTGAACTGCTCGGCCTGCCCCAGGGACGACTGAGCATCGGCGCGCCGGCCGATTTGATCTTGTTCGACCCAGATACGCCTTGGCTGTGCGTGCGCGAAGACTTGTTGTCCCGCTCCCAGAATTCTCCTTTCGATGGACGCCGGCTCGAAGGCCGCGTCTTGCGAACCTGGGTAGATGGACGCACGGTCTTCGAGCGGAACTGAGGGGACAGCATGACCGGCGAAGAACAATTCACCGTTGCATTTCAGATCGGCGCCGCCTTGCTGGGCTATCTCCTGGGATCGATCCCGTTTGGACTGTTTGTTACGCGCATGGGCGGACTGGGCGATATCCGCGCCATCGGCTCGGGCAATATCGGGGCGACCAATGTGCTGCGGACGGGTCGCAGGGACCTTGCGATCGCAACCCTGGTTCTCGATGCGGGGAAGGCGGCCCTCGCCTACGGCCTCGCGGTCTGGCTCGCGGGTTGGGCCGGCGCCGAGGCCGGCATCACCGTCACTGCGGGCTATCGACAAAGCATCGGCCTCGTCGCCGGCGCCGCCGCCTTCGTCGGGCACTGCTATCCTGTCTGGTTGAAATTCAAGGGCGGCAAGGGCGTCGCGACTTTCCTCGGTCTCCTCCTTGCCGCGATGTGGCCGGTGGGGCTAGCCTTTGCCGGCGTCTGGATCGCTGTGGCCGCGCTTTTCCGCATGTCGTCCCTGGCGGCGCTGGTCGCGACACTTGTGACCCCGGCGCTCGCATACTGGCTCAATCCGCTTGGCGACGGCTGGATCGTGATGGGCGCACTCGCGCTTCTCATCATCTATCGACACCACGCAAATATACGCCGCATCCTCGCCGGAACCGAACCCCGCTTGGCCGCCACAGGACCCTCGGCGGATTCCGGATGACGCCGGCTCTGCGCTTCGCTGCCGCCGCGACGACAATCGCGCCCTTTCTCAAGGGTCTCGATTCAGGGTGGCGCCCGATGCCGTTTTCCTTGCTGCACCAGAAGAATCTGAGCTGCATGATGAACCGCCGCGCATGAAACGCCGCACGCTCACGGGGGGAGAGCGCGCCGACTGGCTTAGGCTCAGCCGCACGCCAAATGTCGGACCCGTCACTTTTTTCCAGCTTCTCGAACGCTTCGGCTGGAACGCACAGGCGGCGCTCGACGCTTTGCCGGACCTCGTCCGGAAAGCTGGCGGCAGTCGCGCCTTCGCCGCCCCGCCGCGCGGCGCAATCGAGCGCGAGATCGATCTGGCGGCAAAGGCCGGGGCCCGCTTCATCGCGGCGTGCGAACCCGATTTCCCACCGGCGCTCGCCGCCGTTGATCCGCCTCCTCCGCTCATCGCGGTCAAGGGCGACGTCCGCCTGCTCTCGCGTCCCGCCATCGCCATTGTCGGCGCACGCAACGCATCTGCGGTCGGGCGGCGCATGGCGCGCGATCTGGCGCGCGATCTCGGGACGGCGGGCTACACGATCGTCTCCGGGCTCGCACGCGGCATTGACGGCGAAGCCCATGCCGTCTCCCTGAAGACGGGAACCGTCGCCGTCCTTGCCGGAGGCGTCGATCAGATCTATCCGCCAGAGCATGACCGCCTCTATGCCGAAATCGCAGCGCAGGGCGCCGTCGTCTCGGAATGCCCGATGGGTTACATCGCCACGGCGCGCGATTTTCCAAAGCGCAACCGCATCATCTCCGGTCTCTCGATCGCCACCCTCATCGTCGAGGCTGCGGAACGCTCAGGCAGCCTCATCACGGCGCGCTCGGCGCTGGAACAGGGACGCGAAGTTATGGCCGTGCCGGGCTCCCCCCTTGATCCCCGCGCAAAGGGTTCAAACCGCCTGATCAAGCAGGGCGCGGCGCTGATCGAAACCGCCGACGACGTTCTTCAGGCGCTGGAAGGCCTCTCCCCGCCCGCCTTCGACGAACCCGGTCCCGATCGCTACGACGCCCGTTCGGACATCGACATTCCTCATGCGTTGCTGCGCGCTGTCCGCGAGGCGCTGAGCCCGACGCCTGTCAGCATCAGCGAGATCGTCCGGGCCGTGGACGCCCCTCACCGTCTGGTGCTTGCCTGCCTCGCCGAATTGGAACTGGCGGGAGAGGCGGTCACTCATGTTGGCGGCCTGGCGAGCCGAGCGGTCTAGATTCGCGCGCTGAATCTGCCTGACTCCCCCCAGAAAAACCTCCCCCAAAGGGGGAGAAGCGTCCGTCACAATCCCGCGAATTGACATTCGAGACGGAGGCGCCCACCTTCCCGCCCTCATTGAACACCCCTGAAAACTCCAGAGCCTGAGGAATTATGCAGGTCGTCGTCGTCGAATCGCCGGGCAAGGTCCAGTCGATCAACAAGTATCTCGGGCCGGGATACAAGGTGATGGCAAGTTACGGCCACATTCGCGATCTTCCGTCGAAAGACGGCTCGGTTGATCCTGACAATGACTTTGCAATGCTGTGGGAAGTCGATGCGAAGTCTTCCAAGCGCGTAAAAGACATCGCCGATGCGATGCGCGACGCTGACGGACTGATCCTCGCAACCGACCCCGACCGCGAAGGAGAGGCCATCTCCTGGCATGTCCTCGAAGCCCTCAACCTGCGGAAGGTGCTGAAGGGCAAGACCATCCAGCGGGTCACCTTCAACGCCATCACCAAGAAAGCGGTGACCGAGGCGATCGAAAACCCGCGCCAGATCGACCAGCAACTGGTGGACGCCTACCTCGCCCGCCGCGCCCTCGACTATCTTGTCGGTTTTTCCCTGTCCCCAGTGCTCTGGCGGAAGCTCCCGGGTTCGCGATCCGCCGGCCGCGTGCAGTCGGTCGCACTTCGCCTCGTCGCCGACCGCGAACTCGAAATCGAGACTTTCAAAGCCGAGGAATACTGGCAGATCAAGACCCAGCTGTCCGTCGCCGCCGGCCAGTTTGAAGCCCGGCTGACGGAGCTGGACGGCAAGCGGCTGCAGAAATTCTCGCTGCCGGATGCTGAAACGGCCGCCGCAGCGCTGGCTGCGGTCAAGGCCGGCGCCTACCGGGTCGCCTCTGTCGAAGCCAGGCCGGTCCGGCGCAACCCGCCGCCGCCCTTCACCACCTCGACGCTGCAGCAGGAAGCCGCGCGCAAGCTGGGCATGTCCGCCAGCCGCACCATGCAGACGGCTCAGAAGCTCTACGAGGGCGTGTCGATCGGCGGGGAAAATGTCGGCCTGATCACCTACATGCGGACCGACGGCGTCCAGATGGCGGAGGAAGCCTACCACGCCGCGCGCGCGTCGATCACGCGGCTCTACGGCAAGACCTACATTCCTGACAGCCCGAGACGCTACACTTCGAAAGCCAAGAACGCCCAGGAAGCGCACGAGGCGGTTCGTCCCACCGATTTCGACCGGCGGCCGCAGGACCTTCACATCGACCCTGATATGAAGCGGCTTTACGAGCTGATCTGGAAGCGCGCCGTCGCGAGCCAGATGGAGGCCGCGTTGATCGAGCGCACCACGGTGGAAGTTCCCTCGCTCGACGGTCGCGTCGGCCTGCGCGCCACGGGTCAGGTGATCAGATTCGATGGTTTCCTGACGCTTTATCAGGAGGGTCATGATGATGACGCCGACGACGACGGCGGTCGCCTCCCCGCCATCGTCGTCGGCGATTCTCCCAGGCTTGTCGAAGCGGCGTCCAGCCAGCATTTCACCGAACCGCCGCCCCGCTTTTCCGAGGCCTCCCTGGTCAAGCGCCTCGAGGAACTCGGCATCGGCCGCCCCTCGACCTACGCCTCGACGCTCTCGACCCTGATAGATCGTGAGTATGTCCGTCTCGAACAGAAGCGGTTTATTCCCGAAGACAAGGGCCGCATGGTCACGGTCTTCCTCGCGAAGTTCTTCGCACGCTATGTTGAATACGATTTCACTGCGGCTCTTGAGGAGAAGCTGGATCTCGTCTCCGACGGAAAGCTCGGCTGGAAGGATTTCCTGCGCGAGTTCTGGATCGATTTTCACGCCGCCATCGCGAGCGTCGCCGAACTTCGCATCACGCATGTCATCGACGCGCTGAACGAGGTTCTCGAACCGCACATCTTTCCGCCTGGTGTCGATGACGCGACCGGCGAGGCCACAAACCCGCGCGCCTGCCCCACCTGCGGCGCGGGGCAGCTCTCCTTGAAACTCGGCCGCTTCGGCGCCTTCATCGGCTGCTCGAACTATCCCGATTGCCGCTATACGCGTCCATTCGGCGTCGATCAGAAGGACGCCCAGAGCGATGTGCCGCCCGAAGGCAAGCTCCTCGGCGTCGATCCCGCAACCGACCTTCAGGTCGCCCTCAAGTCCGGCCGCTTCGGCGCCTATGTCCAGCTTGGTCCCGATCCGGTCGCCAAGGGCGAGAAGCCCAAGCGCTCCTCGCTCCCGGGCGGGTGGTCGGCGGCCGACCTTGATCTCGAAGGCGCGCTCAAGCTTTTGCAGTTGCCGCGTGAAGTCGGCCGACATCCCGAAGACAATGAGCCGATTATCGCCAATCTCGGCCGTTTCGGTCCCTATGTTCAGCACCTGAAAACCTACGCCAACCTGCCCGACCCCAACGACGTCTTTGAGGTCGGCCTCAACAGGGCCGTCACACTGATCGCGGAAAAACGCGCCGGCGGAGGCCAGCGTCGTGGCCAGGCGGCGCCGCTGAGGGAACTCGGCCAGCACACGGATGGCGAACCGATCCGCCTTTATTCCGGCCGATTTGGTCCCTATCTGAAGCACGGTCCGGTCAACGCTAATATTCCCAAAGGCGCGGACCCGGCAGACATCACGCTCGAACAGGCAATCGAAATCGTGAACGCCCGCGCGCTGGCCGCGCCGGCAAAAGGCAATGGCCGCAAGGGCGGCTTTGCCAAGACCCCCGCCAGAAAACCCGCCGCGAAAAAGCCGTCCGTCAAACTGACGGACAAGCCCGCGGCCACAAAGAAAGCAGCGCCGAAGCCCAAGAAGGCCAAGGTCCCAGCCGAGCAGGCATGAACGAACACACCTCCAGAACTCCACCCACCCGCGAGATGGTCCTCGACTATCTCGACAAGCATCCCGACCATGGCTCGAAGCGCGACATCGCGCGCGGCCTCCGTGTTTCCGGCGACGATCGAGCCATCCTTCGGGAAATCCTCTCTGGGCTGGAAAAGGAAGGCGCCCTCGCGCGCACCGCCAAGCGCGCCTTCCAGCCAGTCGATCTGCCGCCGCCCACGGGAATCGTCGTCTTCGAACGCATTGATCCGCAGGGAGACCTGATCGGTCGAATGGCGGGTCGCGACGGCCCCTACGGCCCGGACATTCTCCTCTCTGGCGCCCCCGCCGGACGATCACGCGGCGCGGCCCTCAGAGTGGGCGAACGCGCCCTCTGCCGCGTCGATCAGGGCCCCGACGGAATCTGGCGCGCCAAAATCATCAAGAAGATCGACGTCGCCCCGGACGTCTCGCTCGTCGGCGTTTATCGCGCCAACAAGTATGGCGGCATTGTCGAGCCGACTTCGCGCAAGGAAAAGTCGGACTACATCATAGAAAAACCCGACAGCCGCGGGGCGGTCGATGGCGACGTCGTCCGCTTCTCGGCGAAACAGGGACGCGGCTATGGCCCACGGCGCGCCGCCATTGTCGAGATCGTCGGCCGGTTTGACGACCCGCGCGTCGCCTCGCTCATCGCCCTCCACACCCATGGCGTGCCGGACGAGTTCCCTCCGGCGGTCATCGCGGAAGCCGCAACAGTCACACCCCTTCAGGTCCCGCGCGACGATCTCACCAGCATCCCGCTTATCACCATCGACCCGGAAGACGCGCGTGACCATGACGACGCCGTCTTCGCTGAATCCGACGGGCCGAAGGGTTCGAAAGATCGGGGCTGGCGGGTCATCGTCGCCATCGCGGATGTCGCCGCTTATGTTCGCTCCGGGACCGGTCTCGACCGCGAAGCCTACCGGCGCGGCAACTCTACCTACTTCCCCGACCGGGTCGCGCCGATGCTGCCCGAAACCCTGTCGGCCGAGCAGTGTTCGCTGAAGGAAGGCGAGCTGCGCGAAACCATGGCGGTCGAGATGATCTTCGGCGCCGACGGGCGCAAGCGGTCGCACCGCTTCATTCGCGGCCGGATGCGCTCCGCCGCCAAGCTGTCCTACCGCGAGGCGCAGGATGCGATCGACGGCAATCCCAACGACCGGACGGGTCCGCTGCTCGACACGGTCCTGAAGCCGCTCTGGGCCGCTTGGCGTTGCGTCGATGTGGCCCGCAAGCAGCGCGAGCCGCTGGAGCTCGATCTTCCCGAACGCCGCGTCCGCATCGGAGCCGACGGCAAGATCAGCGAAATCGCGCTACGCGACCGCTTCGACGCCCACAAGCTGATCGAAGAGTTCATGATCCAGGCTAATGTCTGCGCTGCGGAGACGCTGGAAGCCCAGCGCAGTCCGCAGGTCTACCGCGTCCACGAGGAGCCCTCGGACGAGAAGATCGTCGGCCTCGGGAATTTCCTGCCGACGGTCGGACTCAAATGGACGAAGGGCGAGACCGCGACGGGCGCCCGTTTCAACCGACTGCTGGCCGAAGCGCGCGGCTCGGAGAACGAGCACCTGGTCAACGAGATGGTTCTGCGCAGCCAGTCGCAGGCGCGATATTCCAGCGAGAATCTGGGCCATTTCGGCCTCAACCTTCTCAAATACGCGCACTTCACCTCGCCCATCCGCCGCTATTCCGACCTCATCATCCATCGCGCGCTCATTCGCGCTCTGAAGATGGGCGCGGACGGCGCAACCGACGAGGACCTTGTCCGCCTCGAGGAATACGCCGAGCAGGTCACCATGACCGAGCGGCGCTCCATGGCCGCCGAACGCGAAGCCATCGACCGCTACCTCGCCATCTACATGGCCGACCGCATCGGCGCGCACTTCGAGGCGCGCATCGCCGGCGTGACGCGGGCCGGCCTCTTCGTGCGGCTCAACGAAAACGGCGCCGATGGTTTCTCGCCCGCTGCGCGTCTTTCCGATGAATACTGGGTCCATGACGAGGCGCACGCCGCCCTGGTGGGTCAGCGCACGGGCCAACGCTATGAGATGGGGATGCAGGTCGAGGTAAAGCTGGTCGAGGCGACGCCTCTGACCGGCGGTCTCCTCTTCCAGATCGTCTCGCCGCCAAGGCCCGCTCGCCGCGACCTCAAGCCGCCACGGATGGAAGGCCGTCCGGGCGCTGTGCGGCGCAGACCCTCCGATGGCGGGGGCCGCCCGCCTGGCGTCAAGCATTCCGGAAAAAAGCAGAAGGGCCAGGCCAGCTACGGCAAGAACACGAAGTCCCGCAAATGAACCGCCCCGCCTTCGACCCCGACGATGATCCCACCCAGCTGGCCGCCGCCGCCATGCAGCGCGATTTACTGGGCGAAGCCGATGTCGTCCGAATGGATGGGAAGGCTGCGGGAGTCGCGCCTCGTCCACGTGACGCCGCCACGCTGATTCTCTACCGCCTCGACGACAACCAACCGCGCATCCTCATGGGCTGTCGTTCCAAGGGCCATGACTTCATGCCGGACAAGTATGTCTTCCCCGGCGGCCGGGTCGATACGGAGGACGGCGCGGTGCCCTCGCTCAGCGAGCTTCCCGCTGCCGAGGATTTGGCGCTGCGCACCAGATCACGCCGCCGGCCGCGTGCCTTTCCGCTTACCGCCATCCGGGAAATGTTCGAGGAGACCGGTCTGATCGTTGGCCGCGAGGCTGGACGCATGAGCAACATCCCGCCATCCTGGGCCGATTACTACGCGCAGAATGTCGCCCCCTGCCTTGCCGGCTTCACCTTTGTCGGCCGCGCCATCACCCCGCCCATGCGTCACAAGCGCTTCGACGCCCGCTTCTTCATGGCGGACGCGTCCGACTGCCTGATCGACGATCGTCCGCCGGTCGATGGCCGCGAGCTGGCCGATTTGCGCTGGTTCACGCTGGCCCAGGTTGCTGAGCTCGACCTGCCCAATGTCACCCGCTACGTAATCTCGGAAGTCGAGGCCCGTCTCGTGCGTCGCGAGACTCTGCGGCCGTTCATGCTGCGCTGGTCGGCCAAGGGGCATGTGCGGGAACGCCTGTAAGGCCGGCCCTCACCCGAACAGCCCCACCGGCCGCGCAACCATCAGCCAGACAATGGCCAGCACGGCCGCGAAAGCTGGAAAACCCATGACGAACCAGAGGCGGTACAGCCGGTGATACTCCGCCGTCAGCACGCCATCATCCGCAGCTGCAACCCGCGCCAGGTCGCGCAGCCGGTGTTGAATCCACACCACCGGCAGCCACAGCACGCCGATGAACACATAGAGTCCCAGCGAGAGCATAATCCATCCCTCGCCCATCGACCAGCCGATCTCCCGCGCCAGCAGCCACCCCGTCACGGGCTGCGCCACCACAGCCGTTCCCGTGAAGATCCAGTCGGCGATCACGACAGTTCCCGCCACATGCGCGATCACTCGCGCATCCTTCGTGCGCTGCGCCATGACCATGAAGAACGCGATTCCGGCGCCGGTTCCCAGCAGCACGCAGGCGCCGACGATATGCGTCCACTTCAGCAAGAAGAACCAGTCCATTGTCCGCCCCCTACCGTTCCTCACAGAGCGCGGCGACCGCCAGAGCCAGCGCCATTACCGGAAAGATCTTGACGAACGGTCCCAGCGGATCGCCCCAGAGTTGCGGCGTCAGCCAGGAGCCCGCTGCGAGATAGGCCGCTGAAAGGAGAATGCCGCCCCACGCCGCACGTCTCGTCCATCGACGTACCAACAAACCGATCCCGATCAACAAGTCGAGAGCGGCGCCGGCGCCG